>NZ_BTRL01000026.1:0-193071 GCF_054771475.1 Bacillus sp. MN7755 | reverse complement strand
AACTTTTAGGGGTCACTTCATACCTATAGCGCTCTTTTTCAGCTCTTCACCTATTGACTTTATATTTTTACTCGCATATAATTAACCTAACGAACGGTAGGTAGGGGATGAAAATGACAGCAAACCGCATTAAAGCTGTAGCACTTTCTCATTTCGCACGCTACGGCTACGAAGGAACTTCATTAGCAAATATTGCTCAAGAAGTTGGGATTAAAAAACCATCAATTTACGCACACTTTAAAGGAAAAGAAGAGCTATATTTTATATGCTTAGAATCCGCTCTTCAAAAAGATTTGCAAAGCTTCACGGGCGATATCGAAAAATTTTCAAATTCGTCTACTGAAGAATTGCTCTTACAATTACTAAAGGGCTATGCAAAACGATTTGGTGAAAGTGAAGAATCAATGTTTTGGTTACGAACTTCTTATTTTCCGCCCGATGCATTTCGCGAACAAATTATTAATAAAGCAAATGTGCACATTGAAAACGTCGGAAAACTATTATTCCCTGTATTTAAAAGAGCAAGCGAACAAGATGAGCTGCATAATATTGAAGTAAAAGACGCCTTGGAGGCTTTTCTATGCTTACTGGACGGTCTTATGGTTGAACTACTATACGCAGGTTTAAATCGTTTTGAGACTCGTTTAGACGCTTCTTGGAAAGTATTTTGGCGCGGACTTTCAAACTGACGGATTGCTCCTTTGCAATGCGTCGTTTTTAAGCCCTTTACCTAACGACTGGTAGGAAGGAGAAATGACATATGGCTTGGATTTATGTAATCATAGCTGGTATTATTGAAATCTTTTGGGTGATTGGACTAAAAAAAGCGGAGGCACCACTTGAATGGGCTGGTGTTGCGCTATTAATTACAATTAGTTTCGTCTTATTATTTAGAGCTTATAAAGATTTACCTGTCGGTACTGTATACGCAGTCTTTACAGGAATTGGAGCTGGTGGAATCGTTCTTACAGAGATTTTCATCTTCGGAGAACCTTTCTCTATTGTAAAAGTATTACTAATTGGTTTAATCTTCTTTGGCGTAATTGGTCTAAAACGAGTAACAGAAGAAAAAGAAGCGAAGGAGGTCGCATAAAATGGCTTGGGTATTTTTAATTCTAGCTGGTATTTGTGAAATTATTGGTGTACTCTTTATGAAAGTAGCCACTGAAAAGAAAGGCTGGGCACCAAAAGTTATTTTAATCGCTAACTTCGGCGTAAGCTTCTTCTTCTTATCTCTTGCGATGAACACATTACCGATGGGAACTGCTTACGCGATTTGGACTGGAATCGGAACTGCCGGTAGTGCACTTCTAGGCATTCTAATTTTCCGCGAATCAGCGGATTGGCGTCGTCTTGCCTTCTTAAGCTGTATTCTATGCGGTGCTGTTGGCTTAAAACTATTAAGCTAACGTGAGGTGAATGTCATGTGGAAAGAAAAAGGAAAACAAATGTTAGCATGGATCACACTTGGTATCGTCATTCTATTACAAATAAGTTTTCATATAATAGAATGGTTGTTTCATAAAATAGTATCCATTCTCACATTCCTTCCTAACATGACAATTGAAATGATATCAATCGTTTGGTCCATTATTGCCTCCATTGCAATCGTCATTATATGGAGTATTGCCAAGATTTGGAATAAGTTATTTAAAAAGGACAGTTCTTCTGAAAAAGAGTAACTGTCCTTTTTTATATTCATTCAGACTTTCTGTAGAAATTTGATGAGATAAGACAAAGAAGACCAACTATGACAATACTTATACCAATCCCTTTATGTAAATTAGGAAATAGCGATGGTATACCCGAATAAAAATTTGCTAATATGAGACCGATTGAAACGAAAAGTACCCCTATTCTATATAACCACTTTCTTTTGCTCATCCTTCTCCCTCCTAATTTTTTTCATACACTCCTTCCTTTTGGACATACTACCTAAAAAAGGAGTGAATAATATGCAAAATTCTATACATAAGCAAATCCTATTTTTATTTTTCCTCTTTCTTATTCTCGTTATCGTTTTCAGCTTTATATTACATACTCCAAAAGATGTTGTACCGAGTAATCTCTCTGTTTATAAACTTTTACTTTCCTATTGTCGTTATTGAAGAAGGTGCCTTTTATAGGGCACCTTTTAAAATTCTCTCTTCTCATACAATTTCACTGCAACGAAGACAGATGCTATGAACATGCAAATTGAACCAATGAATAACAAGCTGTTATAGAGTTGAATTTGTTCCAAATTGATTTGAAACAAAGCTTCTAAAACAACAATTGGTGCCATGAATATTACTATCGTAATAACAATAGTTTTCTTATACCCTAGCCAAAACGATAGCGGTAAAACCAAACTTAAATACACTAAAATACAGCTAATACTAGCAACCATTGTCGTTTCAATAAATTCAAATAGGTTAACCCCATTCTTCATTCCCATCGTGAAACAGCCGACCGTTACACTTATAAAAAGAATAATAATTGCTACTATATATTTCGCATACACAATTTGTTTTTTTAATATTGGTAAACTATTTACTATGACTTCACTCTCATTTTTACTATCTGCTTCAAATGTTTTTACTGTTGCTCCAATTGTAATAATTACGGACATAATTATGAACAGATTTTCCGTATCTGTTAAGGCCATATAAAAGAAAACAGGATACAGTATGTACCAAATTAAAAACTTCCATTGAATGATGAAATCTTTTAAAATTAGTTGTTTCAACGCTATTTTCCTCCTCTCACAGATCACGTTCATTGTACAAATGAATTGAGAAAAACATGGACATAACATACAAAAGAATGAGTCCTACTATAAAACAAATATTTACGACTAGACTCGTGCTCCAAGCATTCTCTACATCTAACCATACACTACTTACAATCACTCCACTTAATCCACCAACTATAATTCCCATAAAATAAGCAGCCTGCTTCGAACTGCTATATTCTACCGAAAATTCAATTGGAAGTACGATCATGCTATAAAACCAATCCTCCCGTTATCCCGCCAAGAATCGCTCCCCACAGCATAAATCCAGTTATATGTTCATTTTGCAACTGAATTAGACCAATCAAAAGTGAGAAAATCACACCTAAAACAACTAAAATACTTACAAATATGTATTTTGCTATGACAATTTCCTTACGTTGAAGTGGTAAACTATTTAATATCTTTTCGCTCTTATTTCTAGCCTCATAACTCGTCGACCATATTGTTCCAAGGATAGGTATAGTTATACTAAGCGTCATAAGAAAATTGTCGCTACCGAAATCAATAATTGTAAGGAAAAGCAAACATATAAAACCAATAAATCCTAACTTTCTTTGCATCATCATATCTTTTAAAACTAATTGCTTGATCATATATTACACCCCCTAATATGAAAATGTCCCTTCTATAACTCTGCCTCCTGAAACATTTTCATTGAGAGGAACATTGATATGAATATACTCACTAATACTCCGATACCAAGAACACCCATTGCTAGTGTAGCCTCTTGAGAGTGAAGTACTTTTAACATAATTATTTTATCACCAAAAATATTGCACATAAGACCAATCATACCCATTAAAGGAAAAAGCATAATCACATTCAAGACAGTAATAGCTTTATATCCCCCAATGTAATTAGTCGGTATCGTTACTACACAATAAATCAAAGTTGCTACTATCGCTGAAAACACTGCATATCCAGGCATAACTATATCCCTATCCAATAAAATATTTCCTAATATTACGACTATAAAAGTTGCAATCAAACCAGCCATAATAAATAATATGCTTGAAATATATTTAGCTATAATTATCTCTTTTCTCGTTATAGGCAAGCTCACTAATACTTTTTCCGCTTTACTTTTCTCGTCATAATAAAAAGAAATGTATATAATCGTACTACATGTTATAAATAATGCTATTGCAATCCCCATTGGTTCGACGGAATTCTTAAAAACAGATAAAATCGGGATTAAAAAATAAAAAGGAAACATCTTCTTCTGTAAGAAAAACTCCTTCAAAATCAACTGTTGCATATGAATTCTCCTCTCTATAAATCACGCGTTTCATAAATTTTAATTGTAAGAAACATAGAAGCGATATAAATACTAACTAATGTTATGAATCCAACTATAAATACACCAATATGCATAGGATTCATAATCCACTCAATGAATGAAGGTGCTGTTTCATTCAGCCCATCACTAATAAACATCCAAAAAATTACACCCACTCCCATTGATGCTGCTGATACTATACTTCTTACTACCTTCGATTTTGTACCGTAATAACTAGGGAAAAGTATCACAACAAAAAACAAGGCGTAAATAGCTCCATTTATTACTTCATACCATGGAATTTCAATGTATAGATTAGGATGATAGGCACCGATATCACCAATGACCACAATGCCTCTTATAAGAAAAACAACTAACATCGTAGAGAGCATGCCACCTACAATAAATATTGCACAGGAAATATATCTAGCAATGACGATATCCTTTCGACTTACCGGTAAACTATTTATAACAATGTCACTTTTATTCCTTTCATCCATAAAGATTAACGTCATAACCGAAGAAAGTGTTATAAATAGACAACTCATCGGAAATAACCCTTCACCACTTGGATCTAACATAAATAACACAAGGGGCATAACAAAATTCACTAACCACGTTACCCGAAAAAAGAATAAATCTTTATAGATGAGCTGACGCATAGGCACCTCTTCCTTTCGCGGTGTAAACGATAATATCATCTAATGTAGGCTTTTCTAGTACAACCTCATTCCCAAACCAATCTATAATTGCTTGTTTATCTTTCGCTAAACCTTCGAAACTAAATTTATTTTTTCGTAATCCAACAAATAGTTCTTTTCCTTCTCGGTCTAATAAATCATTACTTCCTTTTACGATTACGTAGTTCTCCATTAAGTCTTCTTTTTCACCAGTAAATATAATTTCTCCATCATTGATGAACGTAATATAATCTGCGATGCGCTCTAAGTCTGTTGTAATGTGCGTTGAGAATAATACAGATACTTCATCTTCCATTACAATTTCTTGCAACATATCAAGCAATTCGCTTCGAACAACTGGATCTAATCCTGCTGTCGGTTCATCCATAATGATAAACTCTGCGTGATGCGAAAGCGCGATGGCAATCGCAAATTTCATTTTCATCCCTTTTGATAGTTCTTTAATTTTTTTATACTTCGAAACTTGCAATCTATGCATATACGATTGATACTGCTCTTCGTCCCACTTTTTATATAACGGTGCAATAATACGCTTCATTTGTTCACACGTTAAATCTTCGTAATAATGATTTTCATCATATACAAAGCCGATATTTTGTTTTATTTCCTTCTCTGCTTTCTTATTGTCCTTTCCAAAAATTTTTATATCGCCACTCTCTTTTCTAATTAAATTCATAATCATTTTGATTGTCGTACTTTTCCCGGCCCCATTCGGTCCGACAAATCCCATAATATATCCTCGTGGTAATGTAAAACTTATATTTTTCACTGCAAAATCTTGATAGCTTTTACAAACGTTTTTTAGCTCTAACATTCCTTATTCCCCCTCATATAAACACGCAATCATCTGCTGTAAATCTTCAAGTGACAGCTGCAACGCTTTACTTTCATTCACAATCTCTTCCACTTTACTTTCCAATAGACGTAGTCGCTGTTCTTTTAGTAGTTCATTATTTTTACGTGAAACATAAGTCCCCTTCCCAGCAACAGTTTCTATATATCCTTCTTTTTCAAGCTCCTCGTACGCACGCTTCGTTGTAATTACACTAATTTGTAATTCCTTCGCTAAGCTACGAATAGACGGTAATTGATCTCCACCCTTTAAACCACCATTTAAAATAAGCTGGCTTAATTGTTTTCTTATTTGCACATAAATAGGTTCTTGGGAAGAATTCGAAATAATAATATTCATGTTTTCCTCCAGTGTGTGTATATACTGTGTATACCTTATATATACAGCATATACACAACATCCTATTTTTGGCAAGAAAAAAAGACCAACATTTTCCTGTTGGTCTTTCGTATATGTATCACTTTTCAAAGCGATCTAACATCTCATCTCTCATTCCGAAACTCACTACCGCAATTCCTACATACATAAATAGAAGGAACGCCGGATGAACTGTGTTGTACCAAGTGCTATCAACAATTAAATAAATCGTTAATGCCACAACAAGAACAAACGCTAAGATAAACATATAAAAGTGTCTTGTACTACCCATGATAAACTCCTCTCTTCTCACTTCACCATTCAACAGTATATTTTATCGAATAATTCGATATGACTCAAGGTTAACTTTCTGTTATGTAATCAAGTTCCACCTTTACAATGTCCTCACACGCTATTGAAATGATCGTTCCTTGCTTATCAATTGCCGTCACTTCTCTATTATCCATTACACGATGCGCTACTCTTTCTAGCACTTTTCCTTGGTCTCGGTAACAAAATTCTTTTACATCTTTAATCGTTTTTCCGTTTTCTAAATGGTATATCATTCTATAACACCGATATCCCACATTTTCACCCCCAGCTTGCTCGTTTTTTCACATATACATAAAAATGAGTAATTTTTCCTCATCACATCTTCTTAATTTCAATAAAATTCTAACAAAAATAAATACTTTTATCAAACCGACTTTTTCAACAAAATCACCTATAAAACCGCTTCTTTACAACATTATGAAACAAAAAATATAAAATTTTAACATTTTCTTCACTACTTCTGCATAAAGTGAAACTTTAATCAGTGGGGGTTTTTGTTCATCCCCACTGATTATTAGTTGAACCAATCGGACATTTACGGGCAGTTTATCTCCCACCTAACTTCTTTGCACCAGTCGAGTTTTGAGGTGGGAGCTTTACTGCCCGTTAATGCGGGACAAATTCTCCATACAAAAAAAGAACTCGCACATAGCGAGTTCTTCCCTTGTTATTCTAATCAAACTTGTACAGGAGCTAGCTTTTCATAACGTAAAACTGGTTTACGAGCAGCCAATGTTTCATCCAAACGTTTAATTACCGTTGTATGCGGCGCTTCTTGTACAACTTCTGGATTTTCTTCTACTTCTTTAGCAATTTGAATCATCTTATCAATGAAACCATCTAATGTTTCTTTTGATTCTGTTTCTGTCGGCTCAATCATAATACATTCTTCCACATTTAATGGGAAGTAAATTGTTGGTGGATGGTAACCGAAATCAAGCAGGCGTTTTGCGATATCTAATGTACGTACACCAAGTTTCTTTTGACGACGACCTGATAATACAAACTCATGCTTACAATGTCTATCGAATGGAAGATCATAGAATGGCGCTAATCTTCTCATCATATAGTTCGCATTTAATACCGCATACTCCGTTACTGCACGTAGTCCATCTGGACCCATAGAACGAATGTATGTGTATGCACGAACGTTAATTCCGAAGTTACCATAGAATGGTTTTACGCGCCCAATTGCTTCTGGACGATCATAGTTAAAGTGATAGCCATTTTCCGTTTTCTCTAAAATTGGTTTTGGTAAGTACGGAATTAAATCAGCTTTCACACCTACTGGACCAGAACCTGGGCCACCGCCGCCGTGAGGACCTGTAAATGTTTTATGAAGGTTTAAATGCACAACGTCAAATCCCATATCTCCTGGGCGTGCTTGGCTTAATACTGCATTTAAGTTTGCACCATCATAGTATAATTTACCACCTGCGTTATGGACGATTTCTGCCATTTCTAAAATGTTTTCTTCGAATAAACCTAATGTATTAGGATTTGTTAACATAAGTGCTGCTGTTTCTTCGTTTACAACACGTTTTAAATCTTCTAAGTCAACAAGACCATTTTCATTTGATTTTACTGTAATTGTTTCAAAACCAGCTACAGTTGCAGATGCTGGATTCGTTCCGTGAGCAGAGTCAGGCACAATTACTTTCGTACGGTTAAAGTCACCATTTGCTTCATGGTATGCACGAATTAACATTAAGCCTGTCCATTCTCCGTGTGCACCAGCTGCTGGTTGTAAAGTAACAGTATCCATACCTGTAATTTCGATTAAATGCTCTTGTAAGTCATACATTAATTCCATTGCACCTTGTACTGTCTTTTCATCTTGAAGTGGATGAATATTTGCAAATCCTGCGAAACGAGCTACACTCTCATTGATTTTCGGATTATATTTCATCGTACAAGATCCAAGTGGATAGAATCCAGAATCAACGCCGTGATTACGGTTTGAAAGTGCTGTATAGTGGCGCATAATATCAAGTTCAGATACTTCCGGTAGCTCTGCATCTTCTACTCGAATATAATCGCTCTCAAATACATCTTCTAGTTTCACTTCTTCTACATCTAATTTGGGTAAGCTATATCCTACGCGTCCTTCTTTAGTCACTTCAAAAATAAGTGCTTGGTCTTGGTTCTTCATTGGATAGCCCCCATTTCATTTACAAGTGTGTCAATTTCCTCTTTTGTACGAAGCTCAGTTACTGCTACAAGCATATGGTTCTCTTGCTCTTTATAATCACGGCCTAGATCGTAACCGCCGATAATATTCTTTTGTAATAATACATCGTTTACTTCTTTCACTGGACGTTTGCAATCTACAACGAACTCATTGAAGAATGGTCCAGCAAATGTTACTGTGAAGCCTTTCGCCTCGAATTGACGTTTTGCGTATTGTGCTTTAGAAATGTTTTGACGTGCCATTTCTTTCACACCTTGTTTTCCAAGTGCTGTCATTGCAACAGAAGCTGCTAATGCATTTAACGCTTGGTTTGAACAAATATTAGATGTCGCTTTATCACGACGAATATGCTGTTCACGTGCTTGTAACGTTAATACAAACCCACGTTTACCATCTGAATCTACAGTTTGCCCAACAAGACGTCCTGGAATTTTACGCATAAATGCTTTCGTTGTTGCAAAGTAACCACAGTGTGGTCCACCGAACTGCGTTGGGATACCAAATGGTTGTGCATCACCGATTACAACATCAGCACCAAATTTTCCTGGTGGTGTTAATGCGCCTAATGATAATGGATTTGAAGAAACGATAAATAATGATTTTTGTTGATGAACGATTTTTTCAATATCAGCTAATTTTTCAACTTGTCCGAAGAAGTTTGGATATTGAACGATTACACAAGCAACTGTATCATCTACTTCACTTTGTAATACGTCTAAATCTGTTACACCATCTTTATGATTAATTTCAACAACTTCAAGATGTTGACCTTTTGCATACGTTTCAAGTACTGCTCTTGATTCCGGGTGCACTGCACTAGATACAAGAATTTTCTTTTTGCGAGTATGGCCAGCCGCTAGCATTGCCGCTTCAGCTAAAGCTGTACCACCGTCGTACATAGAAGAGTTTGCTACATCCATTCCTGTTAACTCACAAATCATTGTTTGGAATTCAAAGATTGCTTGTAATTCCCCTTGTGAAATTTCTGGTTGGTATGGCGTGTAAGCTGTATAAAATTCTGAGCGAGAGATAACATGATCTACAATTACTGGAGCGTAATGATCGTATACGCCTGCTCCTAAGAAAGAAGCGTATTCTTTTAAGTTAGCATTTTTACTAGCCATTTGAGATAGCTCTTTTAAAAGCTCTGGCTCTGATTTTGCCTCTTTAATTTTTAAATCCCCTTTAAAACGGACACTCTCTGGAATATCAGAGAATAACTCATCAATCGTTTGAACGCCGATCGTTTGTAACATTTCTTTTTTGTCTTCTTCTGTCATTGGAAGATAACGATGCAACATGAAATCTACCCCTCTCCCCGTTACTTTGAACGTTTATAAAATGGTGTTGGAACAACTACTGCTTTGACGCGTTTATTACGAATTTCAATTTCTACTTCTGTATCAACTGCTGCGTATTTTACATCAATTAGTGCTAAACCAATGCTTTTCTTTAACGTTGGAGATTGTGTACCACTCGTTACTTCCCCGATTTTTTCTTCTCCAATAAATACAGGGTAATGTGTACGAGGAATTCCACGTTCAATTACTTCGATGCCGACTAACTTACGAGGCGCACCGTTTTCTTTTTGCTCTTTTAAAGTCGCTTTTCCAAAGAAGTCTGCTTCTTTATTTGGTTTTACCGCAAAGCCAATTCCAGCTTCAATAGGTGTAATATCTTTTGATAATTCTTGACCATAAAGTGGTAATGTTGCTTCGAAGCGAAGTGTATCACGAGCACCTAAACCACATGCTTTTAAACCTTCTTCGGCTCCAACTTCAAGAAGCTTCTCCCAAAGCTTTGCAGCATCTTCACTCTTACAGTAAATTTCGAATCCATCTTCACCTGTGTAACCTGTACGAGATACAAGTGCTGGAATTCCATCTACAAGAATATCATTTTTAAATTTAAAGAACTTAATTTCTTTCAAATCTTCTGACACAACTTTTTGTAAAATGCCTTCTGCTTTTGGTCCTTGAATTGCAAGCTGTGCAACTTCACTAGAAACATTGACTACTGTCGTATCGCCAATTACATGGCTAGCTAACCATTCGTAATCTTTCTCGATATTTGATGCGTTGATAACTAATAAATAGTCTTCTTCACCACGTTTGTAGATTAATAAATCATCTACTGTACCACCATTTTCGTAGCACATAGCTGTATATTGTGCGCCTCCTACCTTTAAGGTAGATACGTCATTTGTAACAACACGTTGTAAAAATGCTAAACTATCTACACCTTTTACCTCAACTTCTCCCATATGAGACACATCGAACAAACCTGCCGCTGTACGTACAGCTTCATGTTCTTCTTTAATGCTTGAAAATTGAACTGGTAACTCCCAACCACCGAAGTCGATTGTTTTCCCACCATACTTCGCGTATACATCAAATAACGGTGTACGTTGTAATGTAATCATGCTCTCTCCCCCTTATGCTCTGACAAATCAATAAAAGTTGTTTCCCTTATCTAAACATTTTCACTCTGAAAAGATAGGATATACGGAATCTCATTACATTTTTTTATGAAAGCGTAAATAAAAAATCACTTTCTTGGATAAAATACGAAAGATTCCATACATTTCACACCATTATCCTAACATTATTCGCTATATTTCATCAATATTCTAGCATAAAAAATAATTTAGAATTTTTCATTCTTAATCTTATTAAATACAACTTTCAAAATTTAGCCCTTTATCTTTGCCTATTCTTTAACTTTTAGTATGTGTAATAGCGCCTTGTTACAAGGCTTATATAATAAAGATTTTTTCATAATTACTTTAGTTTATAAAAGGTGGGAGAGTCATAATGAATGTCGATATTTCCGTAGATCGGACGTGGCAAAACAATTTTTTAAATAGAATTGACGAAGATGGCCCTTGGACAAACTGGGATTTATATCATTTAGCTTATGAAACAGAAAAATCGTTACTTGTTCCTACTTTCGATGGACTACAAGCACCGAAACATTTATCCCATTTCACACCGCTTCCTCATCAATTAGAAGTCGCTCAAAATGTCATTGAACAAATGAATGGCAAAGCGATTCTAGCAGATGAAGTAGGGCTTGGAAAAACGATTGAAGCTGGACTCATTTTAAAAGAATATATGGTCCGCGGCCTTGTGAAAAAAGTACTTATACTCGTCCCGGCCTCTCTCGTATCACAATGGGCATACGAACTAAATACAAAGTTTTTCATACCAGCTGTAGCCCAAAAGAAAAGCTACTCGTGGGAACAAGCCGATGTGATTGTATCATCAATTGATACTGCAAAACGTTCACCACATCGTGATATCGTTTTGAACTTAGAATATGACCTTATTATTATCGATGAAGCACATAAACTTAAAAATAATAAAACAAAAAACTATGAATTTGCACAACGATTAAAAAAGAAATTTTGTTTATTATTAACCGCTACTCCTGTTCAAAATAAGATTGATGAAATTTTCAACCTCGTTTCTTTATTAAAACCAGGACATTTAGGCAATCAGTCCAACTTTGAAGAATATTACGCTTCAAAAAATCGTTCAGCCGAATCAGATGAAGATTTAAAAGCTCTTATTAACAAAGTGATGGTCCGAAATCGACGTCATAATACTGGAATTGATTGGCCAAAGAGACATGTACGTACAATTTTTATTGAGTTTAATGAAGAAGAGCAAGCTTTGTATAATGATATTGAAAATTGGCGAGGACAAGATGCCTTCACATCCGCTTTCTCATCATTAACTTTAAAACGGGAAGCGTGTAGTAGTCGTGAGGCTGTTTACTATTCATTAAAAAAACATGTAGAAAAACGGCAGAAGGAAAATGAACATTACATAAAGGATCCGCATATCGATGTGCTAATGGATAAAATTAATCATATTCCTTTTAACTCAAAAGCAAATAAAGCTCTTGAGCTTATAAAAGAAATTGACGATAAAGTCGTCATCTTCACGGAATACCGAGCGTCACAAATGTACTTACAGTGGTTTTTACAACAACACGGCATTTCTTCCGTACCATTCCGCGGCGGATTTAAACGCGGGAAAAAAGATTGGATGAAGGAACTTTTCCAAAATCACGCACAAGTATTAATTGCAACTGAAGCTGGTGGTGAAGGGATTAACTTACAGTTTTGTAGCCATATGATTAATTATGATTTACCATGGAATCCAATGCGTCTTGAACAAAGAATCGGACGTATTCACCGTCTTGGTCAAAAGAATGATGTTCATATTTATAACTTAGCCACAAAACACACTGTTGAAGAACATATTTTGAAACTGTTATATGAAAAAATCAATTTATTCGAGCGTGTTATCGGTGAACTCGATGAAATTTTAACGAGAATTAATATGAAAAACATCGATGCGCATATTCAAGAAATATTTGCGCAATCAAAAAGCGAAGGAGAAATCCGAATTAAGATGGAAAACTTAACATCTATTATCGACTTCGCGAAACGAAATGAAGCTGAGGTGCAAGGCTATGCAGCAACATGAAATTCATAATTACTTATACAATTTCTTTGAGGCGAATAACTGCGAAATTTTAGAGCGTTCTCCTCAATTATTAGACGTGCAATTAACAATTGAGATGGATAAATTATTAATGAACCGTCCTTTTTATTGGCACTATCTTGAGAAAACAGGAGGCGTACCGAATCCGATGCGCCTTACCCTTATTACGAATCCAGAAAATGAAGAAAATGATGGCGAGCTTATTCACTACGGTTCACCGCGTCTACATCAAATTTTCCAGACAACAAAAGAACTAGGATCTTACATACGTTTATATGAGGACGTACGGCATAACGGGGCAACACATACCCCGCTCCACCCGTGGCTCGGTATAAATATAAAAGTTTCCTACCAATGTGATCGAAAAAAAGACATTCTTCACTCCATTGGTATTCATCTCATTTCTGGAACAATGATGGCAAACTTTCATGACACATTAACTAAAATTAAACTTACACCAAAAATACCTGACTTTTGTTTTACACTCTCACCTATCATTAAACCGCAAAGTGGTTTACAACGTATAGAGGACGCTTTAAAAAGTATAATTGCAGAAGATGACCATACGTGGGCGAAAGAAGCAAGAGTGCGCTGGAATCACGATTTAGATCTTTTAAATCGTTTTTATGAAGAAAGTGATGAACTTCCTGAAAGCTATGAAATTGAAAAACAAGCCTTGCAAGAACAGTATGAACCACGCATTACAGTGCAAATTATTAACGGTGGCCTTTTTTATGTTACCGCGAATCATTTCCTCTCTTAAAAAGCTCCTTCTGTTTTAGAAGGAGCTTTTTTTGAGTTATCCTCTATCGCCATTACGCTCTTGCTGTTTTTGTTTTGCCAAACGTTTTTGATGTGCGCGATCTTTTGCGCTCACATGATTTGCATCAGTTGGTAGATTTTCTTTTGAACGGCCAATTCCATTGCTCATATGTCCCACTCCTTTTTATATCTTTCAAAATACACCCTTATTTTCAGCTAGAGGCACCATCCTTATACAAAAAAATAAGAGCAGCCATCGGCTACTCTTATTTACTCACTTACATATTTTTGAAACATATCATGGATGCCTTTATTTACAAGGTTCGAGATCTGTTCGTCAGATTTATTCGGATAACGATCACGTAATCTGATAGATGCCTTCACCATTAAATTTTCTAATACAGAACGGCCACCTTCTCCATAAATAATTTCAGCATACTTAACAAGCCTTCCATCCTCTACTGTTGCTGGATTATGATTGAAGAAAAATTTACTCATTGTCTCCACCTCTCTCTTTTGATAACGTTTACATTTATATAGATTATTTATGTTATTTATTTCACAATATTGTATGCATGTATATTTAATTAGTTTCATTATAAAACAACATATCGATCGTAATTATGTGATTTTCCGTCCATTTTGTGAACAAACTAAGAATGAAAGCGTTTCCTTTATTATATACTAAAAAAACTTACTACGCTAGGGGCAATTTTTTTCAATCTACTAATCATATACTTTTTCTTTTTTCACTAAACCTTATACAATTTTCAGAAATTATATTATAAAATATATGTATGACTTAAGGAGGCTCTATATGAATCAAAATAAAAAAGCTATATTAGATCTCGTCTTTTATCTCGTAATCCCATTCCTCATTTGGAAATTTGCGAAGCCTTATATCGATCCTTATTACGCGATGTTACTTTCCTCTGTTCCGGGGATTATTTATACACTGTATACCTTTAAAAAAGAAAAACAGTTTAACGTAACAGGGTTCTTTATTTTAATTACACTCATTTCTAATACGACAGTAGATTTATTATCCGGATCAGCTGAACGAATGTTGTGGAACGATGCGTATTATCACATCGTACTCGGTATTATCGTTATATGTACAATTTTTATAAAAAAACCACTTATGTTATATTTCGCAGCAGATATTGCCGCACTGCAAGGCCATGACCGTGATAAAAGTCGTGAACTGTATCGTGATAGTCGTATCTATCCTGCACTACAATATTTAACGCTATTTTTCGGGCTACAATTCATATTAAAAAGCTTCCTGAAAATTTATTTCATCTCTGTTTTCGGTGTAGATGGCTATGGTGAAATGAGAGCGATTATGACTGCTGTCGGCTGGGGCATTTCTATTTGTATCGGCATAGGATTCGTATGGGTAAACAATAAAATACATGCTGTTACAGAAGAAAAAGAATCCGTGCAGTAAATACAAATCCCCTAGTAGTATGATGCTACTAGGGGATTTGTATTTTGCTAGACATATTACGGAATAGTTAACTTGATTTTTTTCGTTTATCTTTTACGTTTCGATAAAACAAAGCAGCACTCAGCGGCATCACACCAAACCACTTATTCATAAATGGCTCTTTTTCAGCACGGCGTTGTTCTTTCTTTTGTTTACGATCTTCTTTTGGAGCATCCATATACGACACAAATTGCTGTGTCACAAAGCGAACATAATCATTAGTAGACATATTATCATCACCTCTACTTGATTAGTATGTCCACTTTCTTATTCATTAACCTTTTCTTTTAATTCATTCATAATTTGCTTTACCGACTTATTAGTCGTATCGATATGAATATGTGCCTCCTCATAATACGCTCGGCGCGATTCAAATTTCATTACAAATGCCTCTATATCTTTCTTCTGAAATAGTGGACGTGTCGTATCTTCACGAAGCCTTTCTGCAATTACATGTGGATCACAATACAAGTACACAACAGTTCCATTTTCCTTCATCCACTTTCGGTTTTCCTCTCGTTCAATGATTCCGCCGCCAGTTGTAATAATGACATTATGAACCGGTAGTGAACGTAACATTTCACTTTCATATTCCCGAAAAGCCATTTCGCCTTCTTCGGCAAAAATATCACGAATCTCCTTCTCTTGCTTCTCTTCAATTTTTTGGTCTGTATCTACAACATCCATATGAAGTTCTTTACTTAATGCTTTTCCAATTGTTGTTTTCCCAGCTCCCATATAACCGGTTATGTATATAGATTTCATGTTCGTTCCTCTCAATCGTCATGTATTATTTGTTATTATAACGAAAGATTACATTATTGAATAAAAAAACGTCTTGTTCTCCTTATACAATGAAGAACAAAACGTCACATACACGCTCTTACTTATAAGTACCTCTTCTCACCCACTGCGTTGCAATCCATTTCTCACCTTTCGTTACAGGTGCCCCTCCGTGTAACGTAAGCTCATTTAATGAATGGTCTTGATAGAAATACTCAAAGTATACTGCCATTCCCTTTCTAGGGTTCACAGAAAGATTTAATTTCGGAAAGAACGTTTCTCCGCCTTCTTCTACATCATTTAAGTACATGACAAGCGTACTAATACGATTATTAGTAGCTGATCTACTATGTTCCGCAAAATAATCATAGTGCGCTTTATATTGTTGATCCACTTCATAATTTAAAATGTGTAATCCTTCTCCATGCGACGCAGGAACATTCATGATAGATGAAATTCGTTTTTCAATCTTCGCAGTAAGTTCATTATCGTCTAAAAATGCACCCTTACTCGTTCGAATATCATTTACATCACGTGATGAACCAACTTTTGAACGCGCTAATTTATTTTTAGACAATTCAATTAATTCTTCGCATTCTTCATCACTTAATACATTTCCTAACACGACAATAAGAGGTTCTTCGAATCTTGAAATAATTTGTATTTCCCTATCTTCCGTCATAATTACATTTCCTTTATGATCAAAAATAGTTTGTTCCTTATTTTCACCTATTTGATTGTTGTTTGTCATTTCCCTATTCTCCCTAAAATAATGATTGGATAGCATGAATATATCATATTCTTTCTACCTTTCTCTTTTTTGAGAAAATTTAAACTTTTAATTATTTTATTTATACATTTCCTTTAAAAAAATAGCCTGTTTTTAAATGAGAAATCATGGTTTTTTATCCATATATTTTACATACTATCCTTCTATCCAATCGAATATTTTCTCATCTTTTTTTCTATACCGAAAGCTTACTTTATAGAAAACTTCTTGTTTTATTTTGCACTGCAATGAAACGAGAATAACATCGTTTTCAAAAACGTAATTCCCACTTGCTTCGCCCTTTTCATAATGAAAGAAAAAAGTATCTTCCTTTTCTTTTTGCTGTAAGTCTTTTTTTATATTTGTAATAGATCGATTTAATAGTTCCTCCAGTACAAATTTTTGCTCTATTTCAGTATAAAAATTTTTATCTATACGCAACATATTCGTTTCATATACAAAGAACGAAGTTAATAATACAAGAAAAATGATTGTTCCTGGCATCGTAAATCCATCTTGTTTTCTCATGTATTTATTTCCATTTCGCTATATCTTACAGCTACACCTTCATATATTTTTCCACTCCTATCTTTCACATTTATAAAAAGCAAATGAGGTGTTACTTCATACGAAACCATTTCAACATTTTGTAATATAACTTCTCTTCCACGCATATTCACTTTTCTTACAAGACGATTATTCATTTTTTCATACGTCACTTCATCTCCAGTGCGAAGACGGAAGCGCAACATACTATCTTTATTCTCAGGAACTATTTTTTCTACAAATGATACTTCACGAAACTCTAACTGTACTTGTCCTAAAAATACATCCCATTCCCAATTATTTAATCCTTTCGACTGTTTGTTTTCTATTCCGATAAAATTTAAACGTGGCAAGAGTAAAAAGAACAGTGATAACAGAAAAAAACATACTATCATTTCTATTAATGTAAACCCGGCTTCTAATTTATTTTTTCTCCTGCATAAAAACATTGTTCCATCATTCTTCCTTTCACATCTCTCCACATAGCACAAACTTCATTTCCTCCCCAATATGTGTAATATACATTTCCGTCTATGACTTTTTCTTTCTGCTGCTTTGCCTCATTCTCATACATATATAAAGCTGCTTCTCCTTTTAATAATACAAGTGCCTTATAACGAATTTGTATGTTTTTTCGTTCTTGCATAATCAATACTGTTTGCGGAAGTAGTAAAGATACCGCCATCATTAAGATGCTTAATGCTACAAGCATTTCAGCCATCACTGACCCTTTTTGACATTTCACGATACGTAAATCTCCCTCTGCCAAGCTGAAATACAATATCATATTTATAACTTCGATACGAAAGTAGAATCGTACCACCTCTATTAATATTTCCACTCGGATTATATGTCATCGGATTTGGAAAAGTATTCAAATCAATTTGTATATCACTATCATATTCTCTTTTAATGATAGAAAGATTCGTACTCGACTCTCCTATATAATACATATGTCTATCTTTATGCCAGCGTAATGTATAGTGTTTTTGACGGTTTATCGCTAATTGTTGCATATACAAAATATCATTTGAAAACTGTCTCAAAAATTGTTCGATTTTTTGTTTTTCATATAATGAATGTACGTTATAATACGTGACCATACTTAATACAGAGATTGCAAATAGAACGAGTAGCATTTCTAAAAGAGTAAAACCCTTTTGTTTCACAGTTTCCCACTTGTTACTGTGCCATCATTTGAAATATGAATAGATTCACCATTCGGACACTTATCAGCTGTAATATATTTTTCATCACTTAGCTCTTTTAGCGTAGGAATTTTATTATGTTGTAATTGGTATACTTGTATTTGGGCTTCTATAGATTTCACATAAGCTTTACATCCTTTTCCTTCGACAGATGAACGCTGCGTAACTACATTTGGAATAATTAATAGTAATAATACAGTTATGACCACCATAACTAATAACATTTCTAAAAGAGTAAACCCTTCCTCATTCTGCATGTAAATACCTCCTAAATAGAATTCATCATTTGAAACATTGGCATAATCATCGCTAAATACATAAGAACGACTATTCCTCCAATACACATAAATAAGATCGGTTGAATGATCACTAACATACGTTTAATTTTTTGCTCCATCTTTTCCATAATAAGATTGCTATAGTCACCTAATTCAATCGCTAAATTACCGTTTGCTTGTCCATGCGTAATAATATAAGAAAGTTCTTTCTCATAATATCCACTTTTAGCAATAATAGATTGTAACGATTCTCCTGCAATTAATTGGTGCTCAATTCGGCCCGCTTCATACTGAAAGAACGGATGATATTTTTGCTCCATCATTATTGTTAGAGCCTCAAGTACTGATAATCCGCCATGTAATAAACTGCTCAATTGAGTGGCGAAATAATGTGAATGCTTCAAAATAAGAAATGTTTTTACGAGGGGGATACGAAGCATAATTTTTACCTGCTTCATATGCGGGAGTTTCCGAAAGTAAAGCATATATAAACTACATCCAATCAAAACGATAAAAAGAGTGCTAAATATAAGGTAAGGTAGTAGCTTAATTGTACTTAATATTTGTTTTGTAAATAACGGTGCTGTAGAACCAAACGAACTATATACCATATCAACCTGTGGTAATAAAATGCGGTTAAAAATCAAAATCATGATTATTAAAAAAAACGCCAAAAACATAGGATACTGCATTATTTTTAACATATCTTTCCTATACTTAACCTTTTTATATAGAAGTGCGCTCCCTTGTTGCAATGCAAAAGAAAGATCACCATGTTGCTCGGCATAAAATAAATAGCTTAACATCTCCTGATGAAACTTTAATTGATGAAAAGAATCGTGTAGACTTTTTCCATCTTTTAATCCATCAATCATGTGCTGCAATTGTACTTTCTTTTCTAAAGGTAATTGAAACCGTAAAAATTCTAATGCCTGCAAAAGGGAGTATCCTTTTTCTAATAGTTTCCCTAATTGTTTCAATAATACTACTTGATCACTTAAACTCCATATTTTCTTAAACATAAACATCCTCTTCTAAAAATCCTAAAGCGTATCCTTTTCGTATCGAAGATTCTAATGTTTCATGCGTGTATGTGACACATTCCCCGTTTGCTTCTTTAATCGCTTGTTTTAACTCATATCCATATAACAACTCATAAATACTCGCTTGTCTTACTTGCCTCATTGATTTACATAAAGTTGAGCACTTTCTTTTGCAAAACGGACACTTTAATTCGACAAGTCGCTGTGCAGCTATAGCCAATAAAGACTGTTCAATCTCTTGCCTCGTTACGCCAAAATCCATGAACCTGAGTATCGCCCCTTTCGCATCATTCGTATGCAGTGTCGTCATTACTAAATGTCCAGTCAAACTTGCTCTTATTGCGATTTTCGCTGTTTCTTCATCACGGATTTCACCAACTAAAATAATATCTGGATCATGACGTAAAATAGCCTTTAGTCCCGCCTCATATGTGATACCTGCTTTTTCATTTATTTGAATTTGTAATAAATCGTCATTTCTTTTTTCAACTGGATCTTCCAGTGTAACGATGCGGCGCGTTTTCTTTTTTCTAATTACCTCTAATAATGCATACATTGTTGTTGTCTTCCCAGAACCAGTCGGTCCAGTAAATACAAGTAACCCATGTGAATAACTTAAAAAAGAGAGTAATTTTTTTGCTGTACTTGGAAATAAC
The DNA here is from genome assembly GCF_054771475.1 of Bacillus sp. MN7755. Taxonomy (NCBI): domain Bacteria; kingdom Bacillati; phylum Bacillota; class Bacilli; order Caryophanales; family Bacillaceae; genus Bacillus; species Bacillus sp. MN7755. The sequence continues at coordinate 172,533 of NZ_BTRL01000026.1, read as the reverse complement.
GAAAGATGAGATAACGGCTGAATAGATGCTTGTAAATGGAGACGAATAACGAGACTTTCTTGGTATACGGTTGGAAGCGTGGAAAGGCGTAAGTACACTTCTTGTCCATCCATTTGTAAATACAGTGAACCATTTTGTGGCTTCCGCCTCTCTCCTATATCCATGGATGCTAAAAATTTAAAGTGTGAAACAAGTTTTTCTCCAAATTCCTTTTCAATACAATGTTTCATCATTAAATCTTTTCCTATACGTAGTTGAATTGCCACGTCCTTCTGCCTCGGCACGATATGTAAGTCCGACGCTTGTACCCTACACGCCTCTTTCAAAATCGTATTCGCAAAACTTTCAATTCCATTCATCATTTTTCCCTCCCCACTATGTATATAGCATGAAAAAATTCATAAGAAAAATCGGCATTTTTGTGTTTTCACTAGGTAAAAAAGGAAAAATATGTTTGTGAAATTGTGAACAATTCCTGAATTATTGTCTGAAATTACCTATACTCATGTTTATCTGTATTATAATGTTATTATCTTGGATAAAGTGATAAAGGTGGAGATCCTCATGGAACAAGCTTTAAAAATTACAGGTGTATTATCTGACCCAACTCGTTATTACATTTATAAATATATTTCTCAAAAACATAGTTACGTAACTGTACAAGAAATTGCAGATGAGTTTGACATTCATCCAAACGTAGCCCGTTTACATTTATCTAAATTAGAAGATGTTCATATGCTTAAATCGGAAACAAAGAAAACAGGAAAAGGCGGAAGACCAAGCAGATTATATGTATTATCTGATGATGTTATCCAATTACAATTCCCCTTCCGTGACTATCAATTGTTAGCAAGAATAGCATTCAATTCTTTACTTAGCCTTGGTGCTGCTGGTGAAAAAGCGCTATACGAAACAGGAAAACAATTCGGGGCCGAATTAATGCAACAACATATGCAGCGCTTAAATGTGAGTGAAGATGCTTTAACAGTGGAACAAAAAGTTCAAATTGCAAAAGAAGCTTTCTCAACAGCTGGCTTATCACCGGCATTTGAATTAAGTGCAGATGGAACGAAAATTTTCTATGATGTACACAATTGTCCATTTAAAGAAGTTGCTGTTCATCATCCAACTGAAATTTGTAATATGCACGGAGATATGATGAAAGGGATTTTTGAAATCCTATTCCCTAACACGGAATTAACACGAAATGATAGTTTACTGGATGGATGTAAATCTTGTAATTATAAACTAACAATTTAATTTTCCGTATAAAAAGAAGCCAATTATAATTGGCTTCTTTTTATATGAACGAATATTTACAATAGTAAGAAAAATAAACTATAATGAAGTGAGGTTTACTTTTTTTAGAAAAGGAGGGAGATGGCATGGAGCGCATGTTTCGCGTTCTCGGCTTTTGGACTGGAATTTTCTCGGTTATGTTTTACGTAGGGGATATGCACTCGACCGCACTACTATTTTTAGGACAAACAGGATTCTTCGTACTTTTAAGCTATTTAAAATTAACAGAGCGTATGTATATATACGTATTCGGGGCATATTTAACTGTTTTCTTCATAGGATTTACATACTACACGACGTTCTTACTTGTCCCTGGGGCTGGACATTAAAAGATGGCATTTTGCCATCTTTTTTTTAATTCCGCAATTCCCTAGTTGACTTATAGGTTTTATTACCTTATATTCTATATAACAGATTGGAATTAGGGGGAATCAACATGAATACACTGCTTGTCGGAATTAACGTTGCAGTCATGCTCATTTTAGTTGGCGTATTATACTATATGCAACGTAAGCATGTATCTTTTAATAAACGTGTATTTACTGCTTTAGGAGTCGGAATTATCTTCGGTCTTATATTACAATTTATTTATGAGCCTACTTCTAAAGTCATCATTGAATCAAATACTTGGTTTGGCTTAATCGGTAGCGGTTATGTGAAATTGCTTCAAATGATCGTTATGCCACTTATTTTAGTATCTATTATTTCAGCATTTACAAAATTACAATTAACGAAAAATCTTGGTAAAATTAGTGGTCTTATTATCGGAATTTTAATTCTTACTACAGGAATCGCTGCAGCTGTCGGTATCGCTGCAAGTGCAGGATTTGATGTATCAGCAACAGGCCTACAACAAGGTGATGCAGAATCTGCTCGTCTGAAGTTAGTTGAAGAAAGATTTACTTCTATTGAGAAAACAACAATTCCAGATAAATTATTAGAGCTGTTACCTACAAATCCGTTTCTTGATTTAACAGGTGCTCGTCCAACATCAACAATTTCTGTTGTAATATTTGCAGCATTTATCGGTATAGCCTTTATAGGTGTAAAACGAAAATATCCAGAACAAGCAGAGCTATTTAAGAAGATGCTTGATGCTGTATATGCAATCGTAATGCGTATGGTAACATTAATTTTACGCCTTACTCCATACGGCGTATTAGCTCTTATGGCAAAAACAGTTGCTGGTAGCGATATAAATGCTATTTTAAAACTTGGTAACTTCGTGTTAGCGTCTTACGTAGCACTTATCGTAATGTTCGTTATCCACTTATTATTAATTGCTCTATCTGGTTTAAATCCAATTCAATATTTGAAAAAGGTGTTCCCTGTATTAACATTTGCATTCACATCTCGCTCTAGTGCTGGCGCAATGCCATTAAATATTGAAGCTCAAAAAGAAAAACTTGGTATTTCTGAAGGAATTGCAAACTTCGCAGCATCATTTGGAGTATCTATCGGACAAAACGGTTGCGCAGGTATTTATCCAGCAATGCTTGCAATGATGGTCGCTCCAACTGTAGGAATTGATCCATTACAACCACAATTTATTTTAACTTTAATCGCTGTCGTTGCGATTAGCTCATTCGGTGTTGCCGGAGTTGGTGGTGGTGCAACATTCGCAGCATTAATCGTACTATCTACAATGAACTTACCAATCGGTATTGTCGCTCTTGTTATCTCGGTTGAACCATTAATCGATATGGGCCGTACAGCTCTTAACGTAAGTGGTTCTATGACAGCAGGTCTTATTTCAAGTAAATGGCTTGGTGAATTAGATCAAGATACGTACAATCAAGATGATACAAAAACTGGTGAAATTGCTTCATAATCAAAAAAGGACGCTAACAAAAATGTTAGCGTCTTTTTTTAGTTCTTTCCATCTTCCTCTTTATCTCCCTACACATAGAAAAAGAGAATATATTTCATTATCTCACAGCCCGTCCTTTTCACAAATAACCATTTTGTTCGCACCATTTATGAAATTGTCCTACGTCTACTCCAACTAACACGATATCCTTGAGCTCTACATCAATGCTTTGTTCTCCAATTACAATAGCAAACTGCGATTCTAATTTTGTCTCGTTTTTCTTTACAATTCCAATTCGGTTCCGATGCGCTCCATCTTTTATATATGCTTTTTGTCCTACAATATCAAAGTTCAAGATTTTCACCTCTTTTACTGCGCTCAAATTGGAAATACGATCTCCACCTCGGAAAATTTCCTTTCATTGCACTATTTCTCTATATATATGACGAAACAATAAAAGAGTCCTTCCTTCTTTACAATTATTTTTTCTTTGTTTCATTTTTGTGATTGAAACGTAAAGTTTATAATAAAATACACTTGGAAGCGCTTTCTATGTAATTTTTTATGTTATAATATATAAGTAGAACTTCGTAAAGAGGGTTAAAAAATGAATACAAAAATGATAAAAAAAGTAATTGAAGCATTAAAAGTATATGGGTTTCAGGATGTATCATTCTGTGACAAAACGAAGCAATTTTTATTTCATAACGAAACGGATATTATGAGCGGCTATGCAGAAATAACATATAGTAGTCAATTCGAAAAATTCAACGTACAAATTCATCCAATTGAAACACATCACCAAGGAGAGTTACAAGAGGTTGAAAGACATATACAAGCCTGTATAAGAAAAGTGGAATATTTAAACGCACTTCTTAGCGGACAAACAAAACTAGATGACAAAATTATTATAATGTAAAAAAAGAACGTGATATCCTCACGTTCTTTTTTTACATTATAAGTTCATCTTTTCCTTCAGTTGTAATCCTGTAATGGATTGTAATACATCCATTGCTTCTCCAAATGTCATATCAAAAATTGTCTTATCTTCTATGTATGGAAATTGTCTAAAACGCTTTTCTAACATTTTCACGGCGTCCGACGTAAAGTGTGCACTATCAATGCCAAATTCTGTTTCAAGAAGAACGATCCAATCTAACACATGAAAACCTAATCCATTTACGAATGAAATAAGTTTTTCTGCTGGCTGTGAAGATAAGAATACGTATCGCTCCATCTCACTAAACAGTTCTTCGCCTAAAACTTCTGCTAACTCATCATCATGTTCACGTTCAATAATCTCTTCATACCCGTAATCATCAACAAGCTCCTCAACTTCTTCACTATCCTCACAAAGCAATTGACTAAGAAGTGCATCTTTCTTAAATTCACTACCTTGTACAACTTCTAAAAAGCTCGTTTCCCATCCATTTTCTAATTTCATATAATGTAACTCCTTTATATACTTTTTCTTATCATCACTGTACCCAAAAGATCGCTTTTATAACCTTTTAGATAATTACTATTATTTCACATGATTCATAACGTGAGATGCAAATTCAGCTGCATCGCCTTCAAAAATATTTATTTCTGGCAAATGATAGAACGTTGTTTGAAGCGGGTTTCCTTCATGATATACATATATCTTTTTCTCTAGCGCAATCGCCATTCCAAACTCTGTATGACTCCCATTTCCGCCATCTAATATAAGTAAAAAGACATCCGCTTCTTTGATAGCATTCTTTTCTGCCTGGCCAATTTCTCTTAATTGTTCTTGATTTACTGCTCTTTCGTTTCTTGTCCAATCATATGTATGATGCCATCCTGCATGTTTCAGTTCATTTGCTATAGAACGTACAAGATGTTTATTTTTGAATCCTGAAGCGATATAAAAATCCATTTATATACACCCCTTCTTTATATACGGGAAACTCCTTTTTAGCGTTACTTGCTATATATAATAAAAAACGATTTCAAAAAAAATACCCATCTTTAAAACTTATTTGCGTTTAAATGATGGGATGCTTCATGATCTTCTTTTATTTTTTGCTTTTTATAACTTTCATCAGCTAACATTTCTAGTTCAGCTGTTATCTCTGATTTTTCAAGCTCTCTTTCTTGCGAAAATTTCCTTGAAATATAAACAATAACACTACCAACGTACAACACAAAGCATATAATAAGTGCAGTATTTTCATAGAGACTTAGCTCCAACACAGTCACTCCTAATCCATTCGTATTTTCACGCTTCATTAATTGGAATTTCCCTACTAACCATTTGTTATTGTAACATAAAAACACCGTTTCTTGGAATCTTTCAACCTACTAAAAGAGACATGATTTTTTCATCATGCCTCTGAAATATGGTGAATGATTGTTTTAGTCGCTTCTTTTCCATTATATTTTTTTAATGCGGTTTTATACGCCTCATTATTATGAGATAGCTCTTCAACATGCTTTATAAGAGAATTCACAGTCACATCTTCTTCATACAGTACAGAGGCATATCCTTGTCTTTCAAAAGACTCTGCATTTAATATTTGATCTCCACGGCTTGCAAATTTCGATAACGGAATTAGCAGCATTGGCTTTTGCAATGTTAAAAACTCAAAAATGGCATTGGACCCCGCACGCGAAATAACAAAATCTGTTATCGCTAATATGTCTGGCAGCTCTCCATGTACATATTCAAATTGTCTATATCCTTCTTTATTTTGTAAACTTTCATCAAGATTACCTTTTCCGCAAAGATGCACAATTTGATACTTTTTCAGAAGTTCTGGTAACGCTTCTCGAACCGTTTCATTAATTTTCTTTGCGCCCAAACTTCCTCCCATGATTGTAATAACTGGCTTTTTACGTGAAAAACCTAAAAATGCTAAACCTTTTTCACGATTTCCCTTTAATACTTCTTCACGTACAGGTGATCCTGTATAGATTACTTTTTCTTTCGGTAAATGTTTCGCAGCTTCTTCAAATGTAACAAATATTTTCGAAGCAAAACGGAGCGCAATTTTATTTGCTAGTCCTGGCGTCATATCAGATTCATGTAATAAGACTGGTACTCTATTTAGCCATCCTCCAATTACGACTGGTACAGATACGAAACCACCTTTTGAAAAAATCACATCTGGTTTGAGTTTTCGAATCCTTACATACGCGTCCATAACACCCTTCATTACAAGAAAAGGATCTTTTATATTTTTCAAATCAAAATAACGGCGTAGCTTTCCACTCGCAATACTATAGTACGGAATGCCTTCCTTTTCTATAATCGTTTTCTCAATTCCTTGATGAGAACCAATATAAGAAATATCCCAGTTGTCTTCCTTTAAATATGGAATAATGGCTAAATTAGGTGTTACATGCCCTGCCGAACCGCCACCTGTAAAGACTATTTTTTTCATACGTCTCCCCCTTCTAGACTATAATACACTAAAATATCTTGCCTCGGGGTGAGAAAATACCATAGCCGTTACAGACGCTTCTGGCTCCATCATAAATCCTTCCGTTAATGAAATACCTATTTCCTCTGGATGAATTAAGCGAAATAGCTTTTCTTGATCTGCAAGTTCTGGACATGCTGGATAACCGAAGGACACGCGTATCCCTCTATATTTCGTACGGAAGCGTTCTTCCATCGTCAATTCTGGAGAATCTGGAATACCCCAGCGATCGCGAATGAGCATATGTGTTTTTTCAGCAAGTCCTTCTGCTAGTTCAAGCGCTAACGATTGAATGGCATGACTGCGTAAATAATCACCTTTCGCCTTCCACTCTTCAGCAATGTCCCGAACGCCTTCCCCAACAGTAACGGATAGGAAAGCAACATAGTCCATTTCATCTCCAATTGGTCTTAAATAGTCACCTAAAGTACGATATGGTTCTTTTCCTTGTCTCGGGAATGTGAAACGCTCTATGACACGTGTATGATCTTCTGGATCATATATTACAATATTTTGTCCGTCGCTTTGCGCTGGGAAAAATTGATACACTGCTTTTGGTTTTAACCAAGATTGTCCTTCCTGCAATAATTCGTCTATTAAATCATTTAATTCGTGCGCTCTTTTATCTCCCTCTCGCAAAAGCTTCTTCACACTTCCTTTTAATCCAAGGTGATGTCCAAGTAGCATTTGTCTATTCAGAAATGGTGCAAGATGTGAAACAGGAACATCTCGTAATACAATTCGTTTTGTTGAATCAGGCACCATAACCTCTGATTTTGGTAATGGCTCAATTACTGCTGGAATTTCTACTTTCTTCTCTTCTTTTGTTACAATATGAAGATGACGTTCCTTTTTATCCTGCTTCATCTTCTCACGCTCTTCTTCTTTTTGAAGCTTATTAATAATATCAAGCCCCGTCATCGCATCACTTGCATAACATACGAGCCCTTTATAGGATGGCGAAATACGATTATCTGTAAACTTTCTCGTTAACGCTGCCCCGCCTACAACAATCGGAATATCAATATCCGCCGCTTTTAAATCTTCTGCAGTCGTTACCATTTGTTGAGCCGATTTTACTAACAAACCAGAAAGACCTATAATATCAGGCTTCTTTTCTTGTACTTCTTGAACAATTCGATCCGAACGTACATTGATTCCTAAATTAATAATCTCATATCCGTTATTCGCTAAAATAATTTCAACGAGATTTTTCCCAATATCATGCACATCACCTTTAACAGTCGCTAATAATACTTTCCCTTTTTTTGCACTATCGCTAGATTCCATATGTGGCTCTAAATAGCTTACAGCAGCTTTCATACTTTCAGCACTTTGCAATACTTCAGCAACGATAAGCTCATTATTATTAAATAATCGTCCCACCTCATCCATTCCTGTCATAAGTGGGCCATTAATAATATCCAAAGGTTTTCTTCCTTCTGTAAGTGCGAGGCTTAAATCTTCGTGTAACCCTTGTTTCGTACCTTCTACAATATAATTTGCTAGTCGCTCATCAAGAGTTAATGTTTCTTGGATAACGACATCTTTCTTTTTTGCCGCGCGATAAAAATTTGTAAATTTTTCTAACGTCTCTTGCGTTGTTTCAAAAAGTAATGCATCTGCAAGACGTTTTTCTTCCTCAGGAATTGACGCATAGCGTTCTAATTTTTCCGTATTCACAATCGCGTAATCTAATCCTGCTTTCGTTGCATGATATAAAAAGACGGAATTTAATACTTCGCGTCCAGCTGGTGGTAAACCAAATGATATGTTACTTACACCTAAAATCGTTAAACACTCTGGTAATGCTTCTTTAATAAGGCGAATCCCTTCTATCGTTGCTGCCGCTGAGCCAATATATTCTTCATCACCTGTACCTACTGGAAATACAAGTGCATCAAAAATAATATCTGACGGACGTATACCATATTTCTTCGTCAATAACTCATAACTTCTTTTCGCAATTTCAAGTTTTCGTTCCGCACTTACTGCCATACCGTCTTCATCAATTGTTCCTACAACAATAGCTGCACCATATTTCTGAAGAAGCGGTGTCACTTTTTTAAATCGTTCTTCTCCATCTTCTAAATTAATTGAATTAATAACAGCTTTTCCTTGAATATAAGTAAGAGCTCGCTCCATCACATTTTCATCTGTTGAGTCAATCATAATCGGTACTTTTAACACTTTCGTAACTTCTGCCAAGAAGTTTTCCATATCTTCTATTTCATCCCGGTCCGGGTCTGCCATACAAATATCAATAATATGAGCATTTTTCTTCACTTGTGCTCTTGCGACTTCAGCAGCTTCTTCAAATTTACCTTCTGCTACTAATCTTTTAAATTTACGTGACCCAATAACATTCGTTCTTTCACCTACAAATAACGGTCTCATAGAATCATCATATTGCAGTGCCTCTAATCCACTAACCCCATGCCCTTCTCGTTCATGATGTTCACGCGGCTTAAGCGAATCTAACGCAGATTTCATTGCTTTTATATGTTCTGGTGTTGTGCCACAACAACCACCGATAATATTAACCCATCCTTCTTCAGCAAATCGCTTCACTTTTTCAGCGAGAGAAGATGGAGATTCATGATAATGTCCATCTTCATCAGGAAGACCTGCATTTGGATAACAAGAAATGTAACACTCCGACAAATCAGATAGTGAACGAATATGATCTCTCATAAACTCCGGACCAGTCGCACAGTTTAATCCAACAGATAATGGCTTCATATGTTCTACCGATAAGTAAAAAGCCTCAATTGTTTGCCCAGCCAGAGTCGTTCCCATTGGTTCAATTGTTCCTGAAATCATGATAGGTACAATTTTATTTAGTTCGTCAAAAGCTGCTTGAATTCCAATATAAGCAGCCTTCACGTTACGCATATCTTGACTCGTCTCAACGAGTAATACATCAACTTCTCCCTTCAGTAATCCTCTTGCCTGCCTTGTATAAGCTTCAATTAATTCTTCAAACGTCACACCACCAGTAACACTAATCGCTTTCGTTGTCGGTCCCATTGCTCCCGCAACATATACTTCCTTCCCGCTTTCTATAACAGCTTGCTTTGCTAAACTCGCTGCCTTCTCATTTAATTCCTCGTCTAAATGAGACAACGCATAATCACTTAATACAATATTTGTCGCCCCAAATGTATTTGTTTCAATAATATCCGCTCCGGCTTCAATATAAGCTTTATGAATCTTTAAAATAACATCTGGTCTTGTTTCTACTAAATATTCATTACAGCCTTCGTACTCTTCACCTCCGAAATCTTCCGCTGTTAAGTCCTCTTGCTGAATCATTGTTCCCATTGCACCATCTAATATTAAAATGTTATTTTGTAATTTCTCTTCTATACATTTCATCAATTAATACCTTCTTTCACTTCTTGCTTTTCTCTCACATATTTAACAAGGTGTTCTGTAATTTCATATTTGAGAAATGGTGTAATAAGATAAATGCCGTTAAAATATTTCATCGCCGCATCGATCAATTCTTGTGAAATATGAATCCCTTCCTCAATTGCTGCCTCTTTCGTTTCATGCCCATCCATTCTCTCTCTTATTTCTTCAGGAAGTGTAATACCCGGCACCTCAAAATGAAGAAAATCTGCATTCCGTTTACTTATTAATGGCATAATCCCAATAAAAATAGGTTGTTCCAAATGCTTTGTTGCTTCATACACTTCTTCAATTAACGCGATATCATAAATCGGCTGAGTTAAGAAGTATTCCGCTCCAGCATCTATTTTCCGTTCCATTCGCTTAACCGCTGCTTTTAAATGTCTTACATGCGGATTAAACGCACCTCCCACTGAAAACCTTGTTGCTGGGCCTATTGATTTCCCTAAAATAGAGCGCCCATCATTCATTTCTTTAATCATTTTAATGAGCTCAATAGAGGACAAATCATATACAGAAGTGGCACCTGGAAAATCACCGACGCGTGCTGGATCACCTGTTAAAGCTAACACTTCTTCCATACCTAATGCTGATAAGCCTAGTAAATGAGATTGTAGCCCGATGACGTTATGGTCTCTACACGTTAAATGCGTCAATACGGGAATATCATGCTTCGTTAATAATGCTCCCATTGCCATATTCGAAACGCGAGGCGATGCTAATGAATTATCTGCTAGAGTAATAGCGTCCGCCCCAGCTCTTTTCAATGCTCTCGCCCCTTCAAAAAACCGCTGTGTATCTAACGTTTTCGGTGGATCTAATTCCACTACTACTGTCGTTTGTTTTTTTGCTTTCTCCGCTAAAGTGACATGAGCTTTCGAACGTTTCTCGTGTGTATGAACTACTTTCGGTCTTTGAATCGTATCCTTTTCTATTACAGGCGTAACATTTAGAGTAGCCCGTTTCATACTTTCAATATGTTCTGGAGTCGTACCACAACAACCGCCCAATAACCGAATACCTTGCTCAATAAATTTCGGTGTCATCGCTTCGAAATAAGCCGGACTTCCCTCATATACGTAACGTCCCTCCACATAATTTGGAAGACCTGCATTTGGATATGCTGACAAGTAACCATTTTGCGGAATCGATATCATTTTAAAAGCTTCCGTCATATGAAGTGGCCCTAGTTGGCAGTTCAATCCAACGACATTTGCACCGTAATCTAAAAGCTGTTTTAAGATTTCATTTACATCATTTCCATTTTGAGTCGTACCTGCCTCATGTAACGCTAATTGAGCTACAATTGGGATATTCGTTTGTTTTCGTAGCACCTGAACAGCATGAAGTAATTCAAACTCATCATAAAAAGTCTCTAATAGTAGTCCATCAACCTGTTCTTCTAGTAAAGCACTTGCCTGCTCAAGTAGCATAAATTCTCTTTCCATATCAGTAGTTGTAACGGCTCCAATATGTTTCATACCGCCAATTGTTCCTAAAATTGCATTTCTATCTGTCACAGATGCTTTCGCCAGTTTTACTGCCGCTCTATTAATTTCAGTAACTTGATTTTCTAAACCATACATACGTAATTTCGCTTCATTTGCTCCGTACGTATTTGTTTGAATCACATCTGCCCCAGCAGCTACATATTGCTTATGAATCGATATAATTAAATCTGGATCGGATATATTTAATTCTTCAAAACTACTTTGCAAACCATGTGAATGTAATAACGTCCCAACCGCACCATCACCTATTACAATTCCTTTTGATAATAAATCTAGTAATTTCACAAATCTCCCTCATTTCTATCAATATAAAAACCCCCTCTTCACTTTGAAGAGGGGGACATAATTGTTCCTCCTCTTATTATGCAAAACATTCGTTTTGCAGGTATTAGCACCGTTTCAAACATTTCGTTTGAAGGTTGCCGGGTTTCACAGGGCCTTTCCCTCCACCGCTCTTAATAAGAGTTTGTCTTTATTATTTTATTTATGTAGCTAAAAGGAAATGCGTTCCCCTTTTAACAATGTTTGTTAATTTTTCAATAAATTTAGCACGCACAAATGCAAAAGTCAATGACAGTTGCGGAAAAATAAAAATTATTTAAAATAAAGTTGCAATTCAATTATCTTTTGTTGTAAAGTTAAAAACATAATAAAATTTCATACGAACATTCTTATCTAGAGAGGTAGAGGGACTGGCCCTATGACGCCTCAGCAACCATTAACATTTGTTAATAAGGTGCTAATTCCAGCAAATTGTGAAAGATTTGACAGATGAGAAGAAGACTCTATTCAAACCGAAAGCCTTCTTCTTAGAAGGCTTTTTTTATTTTACATTCACTTAATTGTTAATTTAAAAAGGAGGAATTTTCACATGTCAACAATTGAAACAAAACTAGCACAAATCGGAAATCGTAGCGAAACTACAACAGGAACGGTTAACCCACCTGTTTATTTCTCAACCGCTTATCGTCATGAAGGAATTGGTAAATCTACTGGTTTTGACTATTCACGAACTGGTAATCCAACTCGCGGCCTTTTAGAACAGGCAATTGCAGATTTAGAATACGGCGAACAAGGTTATGCCTGTAGTTCAGGGATGGCAGCTGTTCTCCTCGTCCTCTCCCTATTCCGCTCCGGAGACGAACTTATTGTATCTGAAGATTTATACGGGGGCACTTATCGATTATTTTCTGAGCACGAAAAAAAGTGGAACGTTCGATGTAGATACGTAAATACACAATCTATTAAACAAATTGAGCAAGCTATCACCACTGAAACGAAAGCTATTTTCATAGAAACTCCGACAAATCCATTAATGCAAGTTACTGATATTGCCGCTGTCGCAACTGTAGCGAAAAGACACGGACTACTTCTTATTGTAGATAACACATTCTACACGCCTTATATACAGCAGCCATTAACAGAAGGTGCCGACATTGTACTTCATAGTGCAACGAAATATTTAGGAGGACATAACGATGTACTAAGCGGACTTGTCGTTGCAAAAGGAAAGGAACTTTGTGAGGAAATCGCTCATTATCATAATGCCTCTGGTGCGGTCTTAAGCCCATTTGACTCATGGCTATTAATTCGTGGTATGAAAACGTTAGCTCTTCGCATGAGACAACATGAAGAAAATGCAAAAGCAGTTGTTGCTTATTTAAATGATGAGGACGGGGTGACAGATGTATTTTATCCTGGAAGAGGCGGCATGATTTCATTTCGTCTTAAAAATGAAACATGGATTAATCCATTCTTACAATCCTTATCCTTAATTACATTTGCTGAAAGTCTCGGTGGTGTTGAAAGTTTGATGACATATCCAGCAACACAAACACACGCTGATATTCCTGAAGAAATCAGAACAGCAAACGGTGTATGTAATCGTCTTCTTCGATTTTCCGTTGGCATTGAAAATAGTAACGATTTAATTCAAGACTTACAGCATGCCATTAAACTTGTAAAAGAAGGTGTAAGAATATGAGTTATTCTATAGATACACTTTTACTACACAACCAATATAAACATGACCCACAAACAGGATCTGTTAACGTTCCCATCTATAACACATCAACATTCCATCAGTTTGATGTAGATACGTTCGGGAAATATGACTATAGCAGGTCTGGTAATCCAACTCGTGAAGCTCTTGAAGACATCATTGCATTATTAGAGGGCGGAACAAAAGGATTCGCATTTGCATCAGGCATTGCAGCAATTTCTACTGCATTCCTCCTTCTTTCACAAGGTGATCACGTACTCATTTCAGAAGACGTATATGGAGGCACTCACCGAATGATAACTGAAGTACTCTCCCGTTACGGTGTCTCACATACATTTGTTGATATGACTAATTTAGAAGAAATAAAGCACAACATTAAACAAAATACAAAGCTCTTTTATGTAGAAACACCTTCTAACCCGCTTTTAAAGGTGACAGATATTCGCGCTGTTTCTAAGCTTGCAAAATTTATTGGCGCTCTTACCTTTGTTGATAATACATTTTTGACACCACTATTCCAGAAACCGCTTGAACTTGGAGCAGATGTCGTTCTTCATAGTGCTACAAAATTCATTGCTGGTCATAGTGATGTTACTGCCGGATTAGCGGTCGTAAAAGATGCCGAACTTGCTCAAAAACTTGGATTTTTACAAAATGCATTCGGCGCTATTTTAGGACCTCAAGATTGTTCTCTCGTACTTCGCGGTCTAAAAACATTGCATGTACGCCTTGAGCATTCAGCTGCAAACGCCAATAAAATTGCACATTATTTACAAGAACACGCTAAAGTTCAAAACGTCTATTATCCTGGCTTACAAACACATCTTGGATTTGATATTCAACAATCTCAAGCTACATCAGCCGGAGCTGTCCTATCTTTCACTTTACAATCAGAAGATGCACTCCGCCAATTTTTATCAAAAGTAAAATTACCTGTCTTTGCAGTTAGTTTAGGGGCTGTCGAATCAATTCTTTCCTACCCAGCTAAAATGTCACATGCAGCATTGTCGCAAGAAGCTCGTGATGAAAGAGGGATTTCTAATTCATTACTTCGTTTATCTGTTGGCCTTGAAAATGTTGATGATTTAATATCCGATTTTGAAAATGCCCTTTCTTATGTAGAAGAGCCTGTAAATGCATAGAGAGAAAAGAAGATATGAAATTAAATTTTCATATCTTCTTTTTATGTTTTCGAGTATACTTTTTACTTTTCGTATAGTTCATAAAAAACGATAGGGCACCATCTATTTCCAAGTAATAAATTAATTGATATATTAAGAAATAAAAGGGGCAAAAATAATGGATACTTGTGCAGATGTTTTAATCGTTATCGATTTACAAAATGGAGTATGTTATAGCGAAGAACATTTATTCGATCTACAAAATTTACTTACAAAAGTAAATAAAAGAATTTCTTCATACAGAAAATCAAACAAACCAATCATTTTCGTTCAACATTGTGATGATGATTTAGTACCTGAAAGAGAACTTTGGGCTATTCATGCTGATCTAGATGTTCAAGAACAAGATTTTTTTGTGAGAAAAACACATGCAAATTCATTTTATAAAACTAACTTAAAAGAAATTTTAGACCAATTATCTGTACAGCATATTGAATTTTGTGGCGCCCAAACAGAGTACTGCATGGATGCTACAATTAAATTTGCTCATGGACTTGGATACGAAAACTTCATGGTACAGAAAGCCACCTCTACGCTAAATAATCCATTTATGTCCGCAAAAGAGACAATTGATTTTTATGAAAATATATGGAACCACAGATTTTTAAAATTGATGAAAGAAGAAATCAAGAATACATAACTAATGTCTTGGTAATTCTAAGATTTATCAGCTATACTCAAACATTTTATTATCACTATAAAGAAGCTGATTACATTCAGCTTCTTTTCTTTTTAACCTGTTTTATATTCTAGATATTACATTATAATTCCTTTATCTTATTATTTTAAAAATTTTGTATATTCATTTGAAAGAATAAGAAAATCATGGTAAGATTGTGTTACAAATATATCTATATCTTTCAATTTTTAAAACGCATCGAAATTTTCACCCAAAAATGTCATTTTACAAAACCGTGCTAAATCATCTACTTTATTTACATCAGGGTCTCTTTTCTTACAATTTCTTTACTTTAGGACTTTTTTTCTGCAACAACTGTTTTCTTTTCTTTAATTTTTTGGTATGTATAGTATGGTATAACAGCTCACACGGAGGTGGAAAAGAACATGTTAGAAACCTTTCAAAAAGAAATAGAACTATATGAAAGCAATGCAGAATTATTGAAAGTGCTTGCTCATCCTGTTCGCTTATGTATTGTAAAAGGATTAATTGAACGTGGTCCAAGCAACGTTTCTACAATGTACACTGGCTTAAACATGCCACAATCTACAATTTCACAGCATTTAGCAAAGTTAAAGAGTGCTAAAATCGTTTCAAGTGAAAGAAAAGGGTTGGAAATTTATTACAAAGTGGAAAACGAGACAATTATTCAACTCGTTCGCGTATTATTAGGTTAGGGACTAATAAACAGAGAAAAAGGACGTATTTTATATTTTTCATCTCATATCTTTAATATAAATATATATCATGAGAGGAAATATATGATACTACATAAGTCGTATTAAAAAACAAGACACAGAAATATGCTGTGTCTTGTTTTTTATATTTTTAAATACCGATCCAAGTGTAACTGTTGCATATGTTTCGTATGTATAACAACATCAAATGCACTCCCTAATCCTCCGCTCAAAATCATAGAACGAACTGCTCGATTTTGTTTTTGAATTTCAGAAAAAGGATTCTTATCTTGGTGATTTGTAAGCTGGTCTAATATTCCTGCTGCTAACAAAAACTCAGATTGCTTCTTATGCCATACTGTATTCATACCTTGCAGGCTAAATATCTCTTTCAGCTCATCCCAATGAATATGAGTAGTAAGATCCATTTCACCTGGATGTGCTAAAGGATTACGGATTAACTTATGCTCATAATACCCTCGTAAACTTCCTTCTTGATGTGCAGGATGCATCCATTCTTCTTTTGTATATCCATAATCAACTGTAATACATACACCTCGTTGAAACCATTTCGCAATTTCTTTTATATACTCTTCCATCACAATCGGCACTTCAAAACGCTGACCTTCTGCAAGATGAATATTATATTTCAATAAGTATCGACCAATTCTTTTATGTAACGGTCTATATACTTCTGCAAGTTTCCCTTCCTCTGTATACGTAACACGTACTTCATTCAATATTCCATTTCTCTTCTCAATTACTTCAACAGGGAATGCATCAAATAACTCATTCGAAAAAAGAATCCCTTCGAACGATTCTCCCATTTCACTATGCGACGTATAATATGACACGTTAGAAAACGAACAAAGATTTTTCTGCTGTAGTTTTCTATGAAAAGGACTCATTTCAATCATTGAATAGTTTAAATCAATAAAGGTTTCCGGAGATAATTGCTTCCATTCTTGTAAAACATCATAGGCAAACCTTCCTGTTCCCCCACCAATCTCACAAATATTCGGATTAACTTCACCATTTTCAACAAGACGAATTAAAAACTTAGCAAAGGTCTTTGCAAAAACAGAGGATACGTTGCTACTTGTGAAAAAATCCCCTTGTCTTCCAATTTTTTCACGCTCTTTCATATAATAGCCATGTTCCTCTGCGTATAACGCAAGGTTCATATATGTACTATATGAAATCGAATAATCCTTTTCTTTTTCCATCCATTTTCTAAAAATGAGCTCCATTCCCATAATGACCCCTTACTGTAAAAATGGATTATTTTCTTTTTCAAAACCAATGCTTGTTTCTGGACCATGTCCACATAACACCGCTGTTTCATCTGGTAACACAAATAATTTTTCTTCAATACTTCCAATCAATTCAGCAAAACTCCCACCAGGTAAATCTGTTCTTCCGATGCTCATTTGGAACAATACATCTCCAGAAAATACAGCATTCGCCTCTTTACAATAATAAGAAATACTGCCTGGAGAATGTCCTGGCGTCTCAAAAATTTCAAAATTAAATGAACCAATTGCTAATACACCTTCTGTATCAATAATATGATCTGCTGGTTTTGCTGTAATGCTGCGATTCATCATAAAAATTTGAGAGCCATTTACAGTTGCATCGCTTAACCAATCTGCTTCTTCTTTATGTACGTACACAGGAATATGAAAAGCGTCTCTCACCGCATCAACAGCACCAATATGATCAAAGTGAGCATGTGTTAATAAAACAGCCAGTGGCTTTAATTGTTCTTCTTGTAAATATGTAACGAGCTTCTCTCCTTCATGACCAGGATCAAAGATAATACACTCATTTTGATCATTCGTTAAAATATAAGCATTCGTTTGTAATGGGCCTAACGGCATTTGTATCCATTTCATATGAAAATCTCCTCCAATTATTAAACTTACTTTCAATGATACAACATTTTTTTCTCTTAGGAAAAGAAAGGATGCTATCTCGACAATCATTTTTAAAACATGTACAATATAAAAGAGTAAATATTCCAAAAACTCATATTAAGGAATGGGTAGACAGAGGAGGATATTGTATGGGCCTTGTTATTATTTTTACGCTTGTCACTCTGTTAGCTGTATTTGCTACGCTTAGAACACTTCGCGAAAAGAATTTTCTCGCGGGCGGCTTTGCAATTGCAACTGTACTCGTTTTCGGATGGTTTACAATCATGACTGTTCTATATAACGGGTACCCACCAGCAGCTTAATTCATTTACATGTTATTCTTCATCAAGATTTCGCACAAAAAGAGGAGGGGTTTCCCCTTCCTCTTTTCATAGTTCACAACTTATATCATCTTCGCTTCGTATTTGTGCTTTTTTACAAGCCACGCTCCTCCGATAACACCTGCATCATTACCAAGTGTTGCAATAGCTAGCTTCGTGCTCTTTACAGCACGTGAGAAAGCATATTGCTCGAAATAACGTTGAATTGGTTCTAATAGTGCATCTCCAGCTTTAGAAACGCCTCCACCAATAACAATTTTCTCTGGGTTCAACGTGCTAGAAAGGTTCGCTACAGCTAAGCCTAAATAAGAAGCTACTTTTTCTACTACTTCACCAGCTAGTTCATCACCTTGTCCATGTGCTTCAAATACGTCTTTTGATGTAATACGCCCTTCTTCTGCTAACATAGAACGAAGAATACTCTCTTTATCAGTCTCTTGTATTTTTTGCATAGCAACACGTACAATACCCGTTGCAGATGCTACAGTTTCTAAGCAACCAGACTTCCCGCAATTACATGGGAAAGCATTCTCTGTAACTACTGTAATGTGTCCAATCTCACCAGCAGCACCACTTACACCGTGTACAATCTCACCATTAGCAATTACACCGCCGCCAACACCAGTACCAAGTGTCATACAAATTAAATCTTTTGCTCCTTCACCAGCACCTTTCCACATTTCACCAAGCGCTGCTAAGTTTGCATCATTATCAATAACAACAGGTAATCCTGTTTCTACTTCTAATAAATCTTTTAACGGATAGTTTTTCCATCCTAAATTAACCGCTTCATAAATCATTCCAGACGCCACGTGTACAGGACCAGGAGCTCCCATACCAATACCGATTAACTTACTTTTTAATTCACCTAACTCTTCTAACTTTTTATCAATAGCTTTCGCTACATCAAGCGTAATATGTTTTCCTTGCTCATTTGTATTCGTAGGGATTTCCCACTTATGTAAAATTTCACCGTACACATTAATAAATGCTAATTTAATCGTTGTACCACCAAGGTCAACACCAACTAACCATTTCTCTTCCATGTTGCTTACCTACCTTTATCTAATTCTTATTTAGCTCTTTTTGAATTTCTTGCTTCAATAAAAATAAAGCTGTTTGATAGTCTTGTGGATCGATTAGCTGTGATTGATTTAATTCACGCAATTCATCTTGCATTAATTGTAAATCTGCAATTCGATCACCCGTATAAATAATCGTACCAAATTTCTTTAGCAATTGCTGAATATCATAAATAGATATCATTTCATCACCCTCTATGCTCACTTACTATAAAAAATTATAATAAGAAAACGTTCACATATTTTATTATAATCAAGAAGAAAAAGTCTCGTCAATTTTTATTTGTCTATACAAGCCCATTTATAACCATTGTTCCTTTTTCTGTAATAATTTTTTCGACATTTTTATCAAATGGCTCTACTGGAATATGTTTTACCATTTGAAAATCATAAGCTAATGATAGCGTTTTCCCTTTATAATGTACGAGATAACGATCATAATAGCCACCGCCATATCCAATTCGCTCTCCTCGCTCTGTATAGGCTACGCCTGGTACGATTTGAAGATCAATTTCATCCGCATTCACTTCTTCCGTAAGCGCCGGAATCGGCTCACGTAAATTCATATACACTGTTTCTAATTGATCAAAATTACTAATTTGTCGGAAGGACATCGTTCGCGTTCCTTTGTTACACTTTGGAACAACAACTTTCTTTCCTTCTTCCCAAGCTTTTTCGATGATAGGATATGTATTCACTTCATTTTCCATTGAAAGAGTAATTCCAATTATTTTAGCCTCAGCCCACTCTTTTTGCGCATACAACGAAAATGCAATTTGCTCTGATAAAGTTGCATACTGTTCTTCTGATAAAGAATTCATGTGTTCTATTATTTGTTTACGCAAACGTATTTTCTCTTCTTTCACACATCTTCCCCCTTACAGTGACACTTTACTCTATGATGATAGTGTATCACTTTTAACAAAGGAATCGAATAAAAAAAGAAACAGTAGGAAAATATTCCTACTGCTTACTTTGTTTCACGGTGTAACGTAGACTTCTTGTCACGCTTGCAATACTTTTTAAGCTCGATACGCTCAGCGTTGTTACGTTTGTTTTTCTTTGAGATATAGTTACGATCTCCGCATTCTGTACATGCTAGAGTAATATTCACACGCATTCTTATTTCCCTCCAGTACTAATAACTTAAATCAGACTATACTATAATACCACTTTTAAAATAAAAATTCTACACCTTTTGATATTGTCTAATTTTTTCTATAAGATTTTTCATGTTTTCCCTTGCTATTACTGGGTTTCTAGCATGTGAATACACTAAAAATTTCGGTTGTTTTGTGTCAGAAACGATATAAGACCACTCTTTTTCGGTATATTTGAACTGTACTCCTTCAAATATACCTTCTTCCTTTCTTTCCATATCAGCCAATAATTTCCTCATTACTTTCCCTTTTTCATTCCATGAACATACAACTTCATCACAAAGTAAATAGAGCGGCGGTGATTGCTCTACTATGCTGAGAAATGTTTTTCCCTGCAATGCTATTAACTCGAATAATTTTCCAATTCGATATAAAATATCTCGTTTCCATCTCGCTTGAAACGACTTTTTTTCATCCTGCGTATAAAATAGAAGGTAACATTCTCCTAATTTCAAAGACATTGGGTAAATACTTCCTGCCGATTCAAGTAATAAATCTGGAATATCTACCTCTTCAAAATCTGTCCCCTGGTAAATATTACTATGGTTATCATATAACTCAAAATAATTTCCTTGCTCGGAAAACATAAGTGCCATATTTGCTTTACTTGATTTCATCAAGGCTTTCACATGATCCTTTTGCTCGCCCGCATAAATCCACGTAACTGTGCATCCGAGCCTTTGCAAAAAGAGCATAAGTAAATGTTGTAACATATCATTTCTCTTATTAATAAGAAGATGGAACTTCTGTTTTTTTATTTTTTCAATATCAATACGCTCTAATACAGCCTCTATATAATCATGTAAAGAAACGTGGACTAGCTTATTCCGTCCCATTTCTTTCTCACATGTGTAATAAAACGCCTCAGACATATATACTTGTTCTATCGCTTTTTGCTGCTTATACGTTAATTGTACCCCCTCCTTACCATACAACTTTATAACAACCTCTTTTTCATTTTCCACTTGAATGAAAACCCCACCTGCACATTGTAAATCCTGAATGCTATACCGAAAAAGTGATTCATTCATTTCTTTGCATTCCATCGTATGAACTCCGATACCATGAATCGCATGAAGAAAGAGATTTTTATAAGAAGTCGTTTCTATATGCTCTTGACTCCCAATTAATATACTTTGTCCTTTAGCAAAAAGGGATCCGTACGCCATCGCAACCTTTACAATAAATTGAGGCGTAATCTCAACATTACCTCTTCCTACAATGCGGCTTTTTTGCAACCATCCTGCACTCTTTTCACTTTCTTGAACACCAGCCGATCCTACTACCGAATAGCTGTCAATCGCCTTATATGGCCATAGTTTTCCCTTTTGCTTAATTACTGTACTTTTCCCTATATGACAATGATCCGCTACAATGCTTTTTTGAAACAGTGTAACGTCATCTTCAACCATTGTATGCTCTCCTATTGTCGTCTCTAATAACTCGCAATACTGCCCAATTTTCGCATTTGCAAAGACAATACTTTTTTGAAGATGAGAATAACTTGAAACAATACTATTTTTCCCTATAATAGAGTACGGTTCAATTATAGCTCCTGCACCAATTTTTGCTCCTTCTCCAATAAAAGAAGGGCCGTGAATTTTCGTTCCTTTTCCAATCGTCACGCCTTCTCCCATCCATACCATCGGCAATACTTCCGTGTAAGGAATAGGTACTTGCAATTTTTTCGTTAACAAATCAAATTGTGCTTGGCGATATTGATCAAATGTCCCGATATCTAACCAATAACCTTCTGACAAATATGCAAATAATGCGTTCTTATTT
This sequence comes from Bacillus sp. MN7755, assembly GCF_054771475.1. NCBI lineage: Bacteria > Bacillati > Bacillota > Bacilli > Caryophanales > Bacillaceae > Bacillus > Bacillus sp. MN7755. The sequence goes on along the minus strand of NZ_BTRL01000026.1, from coordinate 150,230 downwards.
GCCAATAACGGAAACACATCTTGACTGAAATCAAAAAATTTCCGGGGCGGTATGTAAGAAAAAATTTCTGGCTCCATAATATATATACCTGTATTCACAATATTAGAGACAACTTCATTCCAGCTCGGTTTTTCTATATATCGTGTAACCTCTTGTTCTTTGTTCATTACAACTAAACCGAATGAGAGTGGGTTTTCTACTTCTTTTACAAACATAGTTACCATTCTTTTCTTTTGTTCATGAAACGTAATTCCTTCTGATAATTGAAAATCAGTTAACGCATCTCCACTTATGACAACAAACGTTTCATCTAAAAATTTTTCCGCTTGTTTAATACTCCCTGCAGTTCCAAGCGGAGGAGAGTCTTCAAAGTAGTACAAGTTAACGCCCCATTTGCTACCGTCACCAAAATATTGCTTAATAGCTGTACTCATATATTGAACAGTAATTGCAATGTCACGAATACCATGCTGACGTAATAATTCAATATTGTATTCCAAAACTGGCTTTTCTAATAATGGCAACATCGGCTTTGGAGTATTACATGTTAATGGTCTAAGGCGTCGTCCTTTTCCTCCAGCTAAAATAACCCCCTTCATATACTTCAGCCTCCACTTATATAATGTTCAGTAACTTCATATACGATATGTATATTATCTACCCCGCATTAACTAGCAGTATAAAATAAAACTTTAATCAGTATGGGGTTTGTTCCTTTCGCACTGATTATGAGCCCTGACCACTCGTGCTTTGACAGGCGGTAAAACTCCCTATATACATGTACCTTTTAAACGCCAAAAGAAAGCGCTTACCATTGACTTAGTAAAATATTACTTAATAAGCGAACAACATATATGTCCTATTTTTTCCATTATATTATGATACATCTTATCATCATAAACTAAAGGAAACAACGAGCTTTTTTTGTCATGTTTTGACTAAAAAAAGCAGGTGATGTTTCACCTGCTTTTTTTCTTTATTCATTTAATAAGTAATGCTTTCCTTTTACTAAATAAAAAACATTTTCAGCAATATTTGTAATATGGTCTGCTACACGCTCAATATATCTCGCTACAAAGGATAATTGTGTAATTTGTGTAATTGCTTCTGGTTGTTCTGGAACTGAAGATATAAATTCACGAATTGCTTTCCCGTATATTTCATCAACAGAATCATCCATTTCGGCAATTTGTTTCGCAAAAGTTAAATTTTCTTGCTCATATGCTTCTAACGCTAACTGTAACATCTCATTTGCAATTGCAAACATCTCATCAAGATTGTGCAAACTAACAGCCACTTCTTTTTCCCCTAGGCGAATTGTTGATTTCGCAATATTAACAGCATGATCTGCAATACGCTCTAAATCTGTCGCTGTTTTAATTGAAATGAAAATCCTTCTTAAATCACTTGCTACAGGTTGCTGCTTCGTAATAAGCATAAGCGCAAGATCATTTATTTCCTCTTCTAAAGTATCCATACGATAATCACCATCTATTACCTCTAACGCTTTCTCTACATCCTTTTTATGAAGACCTTCCATAGCAAGTAATAAAGCTTCTCTCGCTAGTTCGCCAAGCTCAATCACCTTTTGCTGTAATGTTTTTAAATCACATTGAAACTGTTCTCTTACCATTGTTTCTTCCCCCTCAGTATTTATGTGCCATTATATATAGATCTCCTACCTAGCCTACATGTAATAAGCCTTAAGATAGGAGAAGTATTACTTCTCTATCAAAATGAGGTAAAATAAGAAACGCCCTCCGTTAAGAGGGCATTGGCTCTTAGCCTTGCTAGTGATATCAACCAAATCGGCCTGTAATATAATCTTCTGTACGCTTATCTGAAGGTGTCGTAAATAATTTGTTTGTATCTGTATACTCCACAACTTCTCCACTTAAGAAGAAGGCAGTTTTGTCTGAAATACGTGCTGCTTGTTGCATGTTATGCGTTACGATAACAATACTAAAATCTTTCTTTAACTCTTGAATTAATTCTTCTACTTTTAATGTTGAAATTGGATCTAGTGCCGATGTTGGCTCATCCATTAAAATAACGTCTGGTTCAATCGCTAAACAACGTGCAATACATAGACGTTGTTGCTGTCCACCGGATAAACCGTATGCATTATCATGCAAACGATCTTTTAACTCATCCCAAATCGCTGCTCCACGTAAACTTTTTTCAACAATTTCATCCAACGTTTTCTTGTCACGAACACCATGGATTTTCGGGCCATATGCTACATTTTCATAAATAGATTTCGGAAATGGATTTGGCTTTTGGAACACCATTCCTACATGTGTTCGTAATTCTTCAACTGGATACGCTTTATCAAATATATTGCGCTCTCTATATTCAATTACACCTGTAGTTCGCACGATCGGTACTAACTCTACCATACGATTTAATGTTTTTAAGTACGTTGATTTACCACAACCACTTGGCCCGATAATTGCTGTAACTTCATTCTCATGAATGCTTAAGTTAATATCTTTTAGAGCATGGTCTTCTCCGTACCATAAATTTAAGTTTTTCGTATCAAATACTACTTTCTTTGGCGCAGTCTCGATTTTCTCCTCGTTTTTCACCTGTACATTTACTACTGTTGCTACCATTTGAATTCCCCTTTCATCCATTTCCAACTTATTTTCGATTTCGTAACCATAGGACAAATATATTGATAAAGAGCAACAAACCTAACAAAACAATCATCCCAGCAGCTGCTACATACTGAAATTCTTCTTGCGGTCTACTCATCCAATTAAAAATTTGAATTGGTAAAACTGTAAATCTATCAAACATACTAAATGGAACATAATTTGCAAATGCAAGTGCCCCGATAACTAATAACGGTGCCGCTTCTCCAATCGCCCTCGATATCGCTAACGTACAACCCGTTATAATTCCTGGGAAAGCATATGGCAATACAATTTGATACATCGTTTGCCACTTCGTAGCACCTAATCCGTAAGAAGCTTCTAATAATGAACTTGGTACAGATCGTATCGCTTCTTGACTCGCTACAACAACTGTCGGTAAGACGAGTAAACTCATCGTCAGTGCCGCCGCAATGATACTCTCACCTAAATGAAGAGCATATACAAAAATAGTTAAGCCGAGTAATCCAAATACAACGGAAGGTACTCCTGCTAACGTTTGATTATTAATTTCTATTACCTTTTTAAATATAGATTCCTTCGCATATTGCTCTAAATAAAGAGCAGTTCCGACTCCAAATATAAAGGAGACCGGTATAACAATACTCATAAATAATATTGTTCCTGACAAAGCTGCAGCAATCCCAGCTTCTTTCGGATTACGCGAAGCGAAGTTTGTAAAGAAATCTAACGAAAGGTAACTTATACCTTTTTCAAAAATTTGAAAAAGCAAAATAAGTAGTATTACTATTGAAAACAAAATTGCTATATAAAATAACAATTTGTAAACTCGATCTTTTAAAAAACGTGATGCCATATTTTCTTGTATTTTTTTATGATTCAACATTCGCATATTATGTCAGCCTCCTAAAGTGGCGCATAATAGACTGCGAAATGATGTTCATTATAAAAGTAAAAAAGAATAACGTTGCGCCTACAGCATACATGCTGTAATAAGTAATTGTTCCATGTGGAGCATCACCTAAACTCACTTGCACAATATAGGCTGTTAGCGTTTGAATAGAGTGTGTCGGATCGAGCGATACATTCGGTGTGGATCCCGCTGCAATTACAACGATCATTGTTTCACCGATTGCCCTGGAAGCGGCTAATATAATCGCTGACATAATCCCTGTAAAAGCCGAAGGAAACACGACTTGTTTTACCATCTCAAACCGAGTTGCTCCAAGTGCTAACGAAGCTTCTTTCGTTCCTTTCGCTACAGCTCTCATTGCGTCTTCAGACAGAGATGCAATTGTAGGTATCATCATAAACCCAATAACAATACCTGGACTAATCGCATTAAAAAACTGTAAATCTGGTATAATCCGTTGTAAAAGCGGTGTGACAACTGTTAATGCAAAAAAACCATATACAATTGTCGGGATACCTGCTAATAGTTCTAACATCGGTTTTAATAATTTCCTTGCACTGTTTGAAGCATATTCACTTAAAAATACAGCACACGCTAAACCGATAGGAATTGCTACGAACATGGCGATTGCGGTTACAAGGACCGTTCCACATATAAGTGGTAATATACCGAATTTAGGATCTTCAAAAAAAGGTAACCATTCTTTCTCCGTCAAAAAGGAGTGTAATGGTATTTTTTGAAAAAACATCATTGTTTCATTTGCTAACGTAAAAATAATTCCAAGTGTCGTCACAATAGACACGCTAGCAATTATTTTTAGTAATAACGGAACTATTCGATTGATTCGCTGCGTTTTTTTTCTTTGTTTTGTATTTCTTTCAATCAAATGTTGTACAGAAAATGTAATTTGACTTTTGTCATTATAAGCCAAAGATGAAAACCCCTTTCCACCCTGACATTACCTTTTTATTTCTGTTAACATCCGCAGCTGTTCATTGTATTTTTCTTTTGGTAATTTTACATATCCAACCTCTTCGGCGAGATTACCAACATGCTGAATCATAAACTCAATATAATTTGCTACATTCATTTTATTTCGGATAGATGCATCATTCACATAAGCAAATAGCGACCTAGATAATGGCTGATACTTACCTGATTGAATGGTATCTTTCGTCGGAAGTACACCATTCACCTTGATTGCTCTCACCTTATCTCGATTGGCCATATAATAAGCATATCCTACAAAAGCAATGGCATTTTTATCATTCATTACCCCTTGCATAATAACTTGATCATCTTCAGACAAAGAGACTTTTTTTACAATGCGACTTTTTTGTAAGATGACATTTTGAAAATAATCATACGTACCAGAGTCTACACCTGGCGCATAAAACTTCACCTGTTCACGTGGCCATGATGAATGAATTTGTGACCATCGCTTTTCGCTTTCATCTTCACTCCACAATAGACGTAACTCGTCTACCGTCATATTGTCTACCCAAGTATTTTGGCGGTTCACAACGATCGTAAGACCATCGTAAGCGACTTCGAACGGTGTAAACTGAATGGAGTTTTTCTTCATTTCATTTTCTTCCACTTGTTTCATTACTCTCGAAGCATTATTTATATCCACTTCTCCTTTACTGAAACGATTAAATCCTCCTCCTGTTCCAGAAACACTGATGGAAATTTTCACGTTCGGATGCACCTTTGTATATTCCTCCGCTACTGCTTCTATAATAGGAAAAACTGTTGAGGATCCATCAACTCTCACTTCTCCCATTTCATTCACAGCAAATGCAGTAGCCGTGCCAACATAAAGGAAACATGTCGACAGCATGAAAACTTTAATCGATGCACTTATCCATTTCACGTGTTCTTCCTCCTAGAAGTAACCGGAAATAACAGGATTACAGATATAAGAATACTGCTAAACTATTAATTCGGTTTTAATTGTTTGTAAAAGTTTTGTAAAGTTCCACAAGAATCAACATTAAGTAAAATTTTAATCCGTAGCCACTGTGCATCTTCATTGATGATTGGTCTATAAAACAGTTATCCTCTAGAGGAGATGCATACGTATCATTTGTGAAGCCTCTTAATTTTTCGATATTATTATATGCTTGTCCACTTTATTAAAACGTATGCATGAACCATAAAAAAAAGCACACTAACTTTTCAGTTAGTGTGCTTTTTTTACAATCTTTTTATTCATCGTCTTGATCTACATTTTTATTTTTATTGTCTTTTTCATCTGTTGAAGCTTCACCATTTTCTTCCTTTTTCAAATCAAAGTACGCGTCCATAATGTCACGACTAATATAACCGTTAATACCTGATTTATCATCTACCCAAGGTACAACAACAGAAAATGCTACTTCAGGATCTTCAAGTGGCGCATAACCTACTAAAGTTAAGTTATATGTCTCTTTACGCTCACCGTTTGCCTTTCTACCAATCTCTTGATCTCCGCCATACACAGTTTGAGCTGTACCTGTTTTACCAGCAGCTTTATATGGTGCACCTGTAAAGTATTTCGCAGCTGTACCACCAGATTCGTTAAATACTTGTCTAAATCCTTCCTGAACACGTTTAATTTGTGATTCAGGCATATCAATACGGTTTAGTACTTTCGGTTCCATTGAATGAACAACTTTTCCAACTTCGTCTGGTTTCACTGAAGGTTGACGAATTTCTTTCACAACTTGCGGCTGCATACGGTAACCACCATTTGCAATTGTTGAAACATATTGTGCTAATTGAAGCGGTGTATACGTATCATACTGTCCAATTGATAAATCTAATAGGAAACCTGGCTGATTTCCTCTACCTGTTTGGCCGGCTGATTCATTCGGTAAATCAATACCTGTTTTCACACCAAGTCCAAACTGTCCGAAATAATAACGCATCGTATCAAATGCTTTTTGTGGTATATCTAACGTACCACCTCTCACATATTGAACACCTGCGATATTCATCGCTGTTTTAAACATATATACGTTAGAAGACATTTTTAATGCTGTCAGATCATTAATATATCCCATCGTCTTCCAAGAAGATTTCTTCGGTGTTCCTTTCAATACGATTGGTTCATCGAGTTGAGAGGAACCTGGTTTAATCGCACCTGTTTGATACCCCGTAAGTACTGTCGCACCTTTTACAGTCGATCCCATCGGATATGAACTTGTCATCGTTCCTAATGCGAAATCTTGTACTTTCGTTTCGCCATTTTCATTCACTAACTGTTTCCCAGCCATAGATAAAACTTCACCATTTTTCGGATTCATCATTACAACGAATGCACGATCTAAAAGAGGTTGTCCGCCTTTATATCTCAATAAATTTTTCGTGATAATTTCTTCTACACGCTTTTGTAATTCCATATCGATTGTTAAGCTCAAGTCATTACCACTTTGCCCTTTTGATACATTAATCGTTTCTAAAATATTACCGTTTTTATCTGTAATATTTTTCACTTCTGCTTTCGTACCGTGCAGGCTATCTTCATATTGCTGCTCAAGATAACTTTTCCCTACGCGGTCATTTCGATTATAATCACGAACAAGATAGTAATCTAAACGCTCTTTCGGTAAGCCTTCATCAGAAGTTGTTACACCACCAAGTACACTTCGGAACAAATCACCATCATATGCATATTTTCGTTCCCAATCGACACTTGTATCTACTCCTGGCAATTCCGCTAACTTTTCACTAATAATCGCATATTCTTTATCTGTTGCATCCTTCTTAATGACTTGTGGTGTCATTGCATATCCGCCGTCCATTTTGCTTTTAATCGCTAATATTTCTAAATCTTTTGCGGATAATTGATTCACTTCTTCTTCTGTCACGCGATTTCGTTGACGCTCATCTAATTCTTTATCGTCAATTTTCTTATCTTTCAACTCTTGACGATCTTTATTCGTAATTTTTTCTTTGGCTTCCTCTTTATGAATAGCAAGCCAATAATCTTTTTTATCGCGATCTGTTAATTTATCTGTCGGTACTTCAATCAAATCTGCTAGCTTCTTCGCTGTTTCTAACCGAGCCTCTGCAGTTGATCCTTTCATTTTTGTAAATGTAATCGTACGAACAGCTGCATTATCTACTACAGCTCGCCCATAACGGTCAAATATTTTTCCACGTGGTACAGGATTACTTATCGTCGAGTTCTCTTTCCTCTCCACTTCATTCTTGTATTCTTCACCGCGAACAATTTGTACATATCCAAGCCTTACAATAACCGCGGAGAACATTAAAAACACGCAGAAAAACAGCACGTTTAACCGAAAAGGAACGTGAGTCTTTTTCTTTTGTTGTTTCTGCTTCTTGCTCATACAAACCCCCTCTACCAACAGCTATGTAATGTGAAAGGGACACCCTCGTACAGGTGTCCTCACTGCTGTCTTACATCTTTTTCTATTCTAGCATAAAACAAACCAGAAGTTAACCTTCTGGTTCAGTTTGGTTCTGCGTGGTTCCTTGCGCTACAACACTTGTTTTCCCCGCATTTCCCTCATCATATTTGACATTTTTAACTGCAAAATAAATAAGAAAATGTCCAGCACCTAAAATACATAGTAAAAAAGGTAAACTCTTTTCAGGCGGAAAGAATAATACAGCACATAAAAAACTTAATACTGAACAAATTCTTCCAGCATTTAACCATAATTCTCGGACAACTACATACTCTACACGCCACTCTCTCGCATTTTTCGCTCTACCAATTACATCATATGTCATCGATCCATACGGAACGAGTAAAATAGGGTATGCAATCGCAATGCATGCTGCATAAATAAGTAATTTTGTGTATGTAACATTAAATATAACTAAAAATACAACCGCATATAAAATAATGCCTCCAAGTAAAATTGCTTTTTTTCGCCACTCTTTCTTTAACATACGAGCGACTAAGTAATAACATACAAATGATACAGCAGAATTTACTAAGCTATATTTTCCTAATGCGAGCTCACTATCGGTCGCTAAGTACACGTATACTGAAATAACAAAAATAAATGTTCCCTCTCTCAATCCTTGGAAAAAATGAGCACGTGTAATTCTTCCCCAATTTTTATCAATTCGTCGCTCTTTCAAAACTTGCGTGATCTCATAGCTACCTTCACATTCTCTCTTAGATAAAAAAAAGCTTAAAACAACAGCGATTGCAAATAGCACTAATGAAAGAAAGAATATGACCGTATAGCCACTCCATTTTTCCATACGCGAAATTGTGTATCCAGCTGCTATCGGTCCAATCATGCCAGAGAAGGATGTAAGAAGTCCAAGAAACCCGTTAAAGAAATCTCTTGTTTCTGGTTCTGTAATCTCAAATGTTAATAAGTTAAACGCGAGCCAGTAAAAACCATATCCAACTCCTAAAAGAGCCCCCATTAATAAAATATAGTGAGAAGCGCTTTTTCCGGCTACTAAAACAACGATAAAAAAAATCGCTAACGTTCCTACGCCTATTCTTAACAAGATTGAGCGATCAATACGCTTCGCTAATTTCCCACCTATAAGAAATGTGAGAGGCTGTAATACAACGCTGGCCAAATTATACAAGCCAAGATTCACATAATTTTGTGTTTGTTTCCATAAATAAATGTTAACAAACGTATTCGATAAAGAAATTGCGAGCGTGTATAAACCTCCAATAAGGAGCAATAACACTAAATCCCGATTCACTTCAACGTCACCAATTATATGTTTCCACTTCATACACAACTCTCCTTTACTTCATGTTCTAGTCTTCCAAAGACAAGCCCAATTATGTAAAAGGAAAGCATAGAAAAAAGCTAGGAGCACTCTCCTAGCTTTTTCTATCATTATTACAATTATTTTGCTTCTTGGTAACGTTTTTCAGCAGCGTTCCAATCTACAACGTTCCAGAATGCACCGATGTAGTCTGGACGACGGTTTTGGTAATTTAAGTAGTAAGCATGTTCCCAAACATCTAAACCGATAACTGGAGTTTTACCTTCAGTTAGAGGAGAATCTTGGTTTGGCGTGCTTGTTACTTCTAACTCACCATTATTTACTACTAACCAAGCCCAACCAGAACCGAAGCGAGTTGCGCCAGCTTTTGCGAATTCTTCTTTGAATGCATCGAAGCTACCGAATTTCGCTTCAATTGCAGTTGCAAGTTCACCTACTGGTTGTCCGCCGCCGTTTGGAGATAAGATTGTCCAGAAGAATGTGTGGTTAGCATGTCCACCACCATTGTTACGTACTGCTGTACGGATTGCTTCTGGTACTTCGTTTAAGTTTGCAACTAATTCTTCTACGCTTTTGTCAGCTAATTCTGCATGACCTTCTAAAGCAGCGTTTAAGTTTGTGATGTACGTGTTATGGTGTTTAGTATGATGGATGTTCATTGTTTCTTTGTCAAAGTGAGGCTCTAAAGCATCATACGCATAAGGTAAATTTGGTAATTCGTGTTTTGCCATTGTTATATTCCTCCCAGTTTATGTATTGCCACTTAAGTGACATACAACTTCATTCTACCCTAATTGCCATAGGGTGCAAACAAATAAATCACATTGTCTTGCTATCATTAAAGTAGCAAAATTCCCACTTCTTTTCAATTAAAATGCTCATATATTTCATAAAAAAAGCTCCCTTCTACAAGGAAGCTTCCTGCTGACATAATAAACATGTGAAATGGATATGGACCCTGTAGGACTCGAACCTACGACCGGACGGTTATGAGCCGTCTGCTCTAACCAGCTGAGCTAAGGGTCCACAATTATGTATGTAACAATACTTCAAATAAAGGAATTCCTATCGGATATATCCTTTAAGAAATGTAAGATAAATTTACCATATAGAAAAGAAAAGTGTCAATTGTATTTTTCTCATTTAAAAGAAGAAAATTAATAAAAGAAATTTAGTTATCTCCACTATATGTAAATATAATATATCTTGAGATTCCCTAGATTCCTACGTTACAATGATTTTATACATACATAAAGGAAGTGAATCTATGTCCATATTTACCCAATTAGCCAAAAGCGTATATTCGCCTAAAGATATGGCGCTATTCCGTTTTCAAAAAATCGGAAAAACCATTTTGTATATTATGCTACTTTGTCTAATCACTACTATCCCAAGAACATTCTTTTACGGTAGCTTTATCCAAGATAGTGTGACCATGGTAAATCAAGCAATTGAAAAAGATTTACCTGATTTTAAAATCGAAAATGGTGAACTAAAAGCTGATATTGAACAACCTATTCAAAAAGAAGAGGGAGATGCTCTTTTCGTATTTGATCCAAATACAACAGATATCGAAAAATATCAAAATAAAACTGGTTTATTTATTTTAAAAGATAAAGTAGTTTCTATAGGAAATGGTCAAACACAAACATACTCCTATAATGATTTATTAGGGACATCTCTTGAGAAAAAGGATTTGCAAGATTTCATTTCTGTATTCGATAGTATTTATCCAATTTTACTAGCCGTTATCGGCGTGTTAGTATACCTATTCCAATTGTTTATTACTTTCTTAGGAATTACTTTACTTGCGTTTATAGGTTCTGCTATGAGTGGTCAACGTAAATTATCTTATAAGCAAGTATGGACGTTAACTGCTTACAGCTACACAATTCCAACAATCTTCTTTATGATTATGGATTTATTCAAAATCGTTGTACCTGGTTCAACATTCATTTATATCGCAGTTGTTTTAATTGTTCTATACTTAACGATTAAAGAAGTTCCAAAACCGAAAGAAAAATAAGACCGAAAAAATGCCTAAATAGGCATTTTTTTTTTGGACAAGCATATATTCCTAGCAAAGGAGTGAAGAATATGAAGAGATTAGGTATATTCTTATTCGTGCTTGTTCTTGGTTATATATTTTATTACGATATAAAAATCGGCACTTTACCGATGTTAAGTTCATATAAAAAAACAAATGCAGCCCAAACGATAAAACAAGAAAATACAGATACAAAACAAAATAAAGAGAACAAAGCAGAAAAAGAAACAAATGTAACTTATAAAACAATTGAAGTCAAAACAGGTGAAACAGTTCTTTCTATAACCGAACAAATTAACAAGAAAAAAATCCCTTCTATTGAAAAGGTAATTGATGACTTTAAAGAACTAAACAAAAGTACATCTGCTACAAAAATACAAATTGGAAAGTCTTATAAATTCCCTTTATATCAATAAGCAATCACTTAATCCTTGTCAATTACATAAAGGCGCTGATACAATAGTAAAAGTGAAACCGAGCACTTCGGTTTCTGTAGCCCTGTATCACGTATACTATCATTGATATAAGGGACTAAATAAGAAACTTCTTTTATAAGGAGAGCGATCTATTCGTGAATGAAATGACTCATCGTACAAAAACACGTCCAGTTAAAGTCGGTAATTTAACAATTGGCGGTAATAATGAATTAATTATACAAAGTATGACAACAACAAAAACACATGATGTTGAAGCAACAGTTGCTGAAATTAAACGTTTAGAAGAAGCTGGCTGTCAAGTCGTGCGTGTTGCTGTTCCAGACGAACGCGCAGCAAATGCTATTGCTGATATTAAAAAACAAATCAACATTCCACTTGTTGCTGATATTCATTTTGATTATCGCCTTGCTTTAAAAGCAATTGAAGGCGGCATTGATAAAGTACGTATCAATCCAGGTAACATTGGTCGTCGCCATAAAGTAGAAGCTGTTGTAAATGCAGCAAAAGAACGCGGTATTCCAATCCGTATCGGTGTAAACGCAGGTTCATTAGAGCGTCACATTTTAGAAAAATACGGATACCCAACTGCAGATGGTATGGTTGAGAGCGCCTTACATCATATTAAAATTTTAGAGGACTTAGATTTCCACGATATTATCGTATCTATGAAAGCCTCTGATGTTAACTTAGCAATTGAAGCATACGAAAAAGCTGCACGTGCTTTTGATTATCCATTACATTTAGGTATTACAGAATCTGGAACTTTATTTGCTGGAACTGTAAAAAGTGCCGCTGGTCTTGGAGCAATCTTAAATAAGGGTATCGGAAATACATTACGTATTTCATTAAGTGCTGACCCAGTTGAAGAAGTAAAAGTTGCGCGTGAACTATTAAAGTCATTCGGCCTTGCATCTAATGCAGCAACACTTATTTCTTGTCCAACTTGTGGTCGTATTGAAATTGATTTAATTAGCATTGCCAACGAGGTGGAAGAATACATCTCTACACTGCAAGTACCAATTAAAGTTGCAGTACTTGGCTGCGCTGTAAATGGTCCTGGTGAAGCTCGTGAAGCTGATATCGGTATTGCTGGTGCACGCGGAGAAGGTCTATTATTCCGCAAAGGGCAAGTTGTTCGTAAAGTACCAGAAGAAATAATGGTAGAAGAACTGAAAAAAGAAATCGACGTAATTGCTGCTGAAATGGCTGCTGAACGAGAAAAAGAAAAAGAAGCACAAGAACAATAAAAAGAAGGTTGCTCACAATATTGGTGAGCAACCTTTTTTCTACGTAAAAAAGCTCGTCAGTTATATAACTGACGAGCTTTTACTTTGCACATTTTGGACAACGGCCGTATATTTCAAACTTATGACCTGTTACTTCATAACCGTTAAAATCTTTATTCATAAAATCCATCGGGCAGGAAGTGATTTCTTTCGTTCCCCCGCAATCTAAACAAATAAAATGATGATGATGTTCCATAATAGAGCATGTAAAACGAAAATGTTTCTCACCATTTAATTCTGTTTGTTCTAAAACACCAATTTCAGCAAACACCGTTAAGTTACGATAAATTGTATCAAAGCTAAGACCCGGATAATCATCCTTCATATGCTCTAAAACGTCTTTCGCCGTTAAATAACGATTGTGAGCTGCAAATAACCTGAGCATTTCTTCCCTTTTTCCAGTATGTTTGTATCCTTTATCTTTCATTAGGCGTAAAGCTTCTGTTAGATTCATATCTATCCCTACTTTATGCAGTTTTTTTCTTCTTCCATAAAATCGCACCAATTAAAATAAGAACTGCTATCATAACAATTGTACCACCTGGTGCTAGATCAAGTTGATACGAAGCAAACATTCCACCAATTACTGCAATTTCACCAAATAAAATGGAAAAGAAAATTGTTTGTTTAAATCCATTAGCAATACGAATACTCGCTGCAACTGGTAACGTCATTAATGATGATACGAGAAGAACCCCTACTACACGCATTGATACTGCAATAACAAGCGCAACCAATATAATGAAAATAAAGTGAATCCACTTTGCACTCAAACCGGTTGATACAGCGTATTCCTCATCAAACGATAGTAAAAATAACTCTTTGTATAATAGAGTAATCGTTACAATAACAACAATTGCTACAATGCCGATGATTATTAAATCCGTACTTGTTACAGCACTTACACTACCAAATAAATAACTAAATAAATCTGTGTTAAATCCATTTGCAAGTGAAATAAAAATAACACCAATCCCCATTCCTGCTGAAAGAATAATCGGAATTGCTAATTCTTGATAATGTTTATATACAGTACGTAATTTTTCAATAAGTAACGCCCCACCAATAGAAAAAATCATCCCCATATATAACGGATTTAAAAATCCCCCTGTGAAAATTGTTTTTTCTAGTAGTAAACTTGCAGCAATACCCGATAATGTCACGTGACTTAATGCATCTGCAATAAGTGACATACGGCGAATGACAACAAATACACCGATAAGCGGTGCAACAAGTCCTATTAAAATCCCTGCATATAAAGAGTTACGTAAAAAGTCATATTGTAAAAAATCTTGTATCATTATATCCTCCCGTGATGCTCATGCTCGTGTTCTAAACGATGAACATGATGTCCATATAAAACGGACATTTCTGCATCTTCTAACTCTCGGAACTTTTCTACATTTCCATGGAAATGTAGATGTTGGTTTAAGCATGCAACATGCGTTACTTTCTCGGTAACAGCTCCCATATCATGCGTAACGAGAATTAATGTGATTCCTAACCTTTTGTTTAAATCCTCTAATATCTCATAAAAACTTTCTACATTCTTCACATCGATACCAACAGTAGGCTCGTCCAAAATAAGTAATTCAGGATTACTAACGAGCGCACGAGCAATAAATACACGCTGTTGTTGTCCACCAGAAAGTTCTCCGATATTACGCCCCTGAAACTCACTCATCCCTACATCAGCAATCGCTTTTTCTACCTTTTCCTTATCGCTTTTCGTGAAAAAGCGAAACAGCCCTTTTTTGGAAACGAGTCCCATTGACACAACTTCAAAAACAGTTGCCGGAAAACCAGAATTAAAGCTATTTGCCTTTTGGGATACATAACCAACTTTGTTCCATTCTTTAAACTTCTTACTATCAACACCAAACAAACGAATACTTCCCTGTTTCGGCTTTAAAACGCCTAATAAACATTTTAACAAGGTTGATTTCCCAGAACCATTTGGCCCAACTAAACCTAAAAAAGCTCCCTTCGGAACTTGCAAATTAATATCTTCTAACACATTTCGATCTTCATATCGAAATGACAATCCTTCTATTTCTAATACATTATTCATAGCATCTCACCTATTTTAATTCAGAATGATTCCGATTTATATCTATTTGAATTATAGTACAGCTTATTATAGTTGTAAACCAATCTGCATAAAATATATCTATTTTTTCAAGAAACCTTACTATTATAACAAAAAGCAGAGAAAAATTCTCTGCTTTCGAAAAATATTACAATTAATCTTTTAGTGAATAGCCGATTTAAACTTACCACCATTTGTCTCTTGTGTACTCATAATCGTAACAAATGCATTCGCATCAATTTCATACACAATCGATTTTAACTTTGTCACTTCCAGACGCGTTACAACGGCATATATAACTTCTTTTTCTTTATCCGTGTAACCACCTTTCGCTACAAGCTTTGTAGTTCCACGGCCAAGACGATGTAAAATCGCATTTGATACTTCCTCATATTGATCTGATACAATTAAAACTGCTTTCGTTTCATCTAAACCTTGAATGACTGTATCAATTGTTTTGAATGCGATATAGTACGTCATAACAGAATACATAGCTTGTTCAACACCAAATACAAATGCTGCCCACGCAAAAATGAATAAGTTCACAAACATTACAAATTCGCCAACGGAGAAAGGTAATTTCTTCGTTAATAAAATACCCATAATTTCTGTTCCGTCCATTGATCCACCGTGACGAATAACGAGCCCTACACCAAGACCTAAAATAAGACCACCAAACACTGTCGCTAAAATTGGCTCTGTTGTAAATGGCGGAACAGCATGTAAAGTTGATTCAATAAACGCTAAAGCTACAATACCGAACGCCGAAGATAGCATGAACGTTTTTCCGATTTGCTTATAACCTGAATACATAAAGGGGATATTGAGAATAACGACTAAAGTAGAAAAACTTAACCACCAAATATTAGGAGTAAGATAATCTAATATAAGAGAAATACCAATAATTCCACCATCAATAATTTTATTTGGCATTAAAAATAGTTCAATTGCTACCGCCGCGCATGCTGCCCCGAAAATAATCATAACTAAACGATACATAAGATGGATAACACTTTCTTTTCGATGTTGCTTTTGCTCCATAAGTCCTCCCTATAATCTTTTTCTATAGTTTTGTCCTTTTATTATAACATACGCTTCTTTTTCTCATGAAAAAAGAAACTCTATACGAATATGTACAAGCTACGTACTCATATATTTCGATAGAAGAACGTGTGAAGGAGGATAACTCAATGAACCTCATTAAACAACTTGTAAATAAAAAATTAAATCATATTTCTACAAAAGAGTTATTGAAATATAGTAAAGAATATGAAGTTTCCATTACGACTGCACAAGCTGATCAAATTGTTGTACTTATGAAAGGAAAGAATATTAATATTTACGATAATGACGAACGACTAGAGCTCTTAAAACAAATTGCAAAAGTAACCTCCCCTGCTACTGCCCAACAAGTAAATACTTTATTTCAGCAACTACTAAAATAAGGAGGGGAAAATCCCCTCCTTATTGCTTATTGCGCTTTAATTTTCTCAAGAAGCCCTTCATCAAAAGTACCATTTTTCAGCATTTCGATTTCTAATTTATATGGCGGCTTCTTATCTTTTTTATCCTCACCTACATATGGCGTTTCAAGAATTTTCGGTACGTGCATTAACTGCGGATGATGCACAATATGATGCAACGCTTTATAACCGATATGACCAAAACCGATATTTTCATGACGGTCCTTTCCTGCGCCGCGTACATTTTTACTATCATTAATATGCAGTACTTGCAAACGATCAATACCGACAATCTTATCAAATTCGTTTAATACACCGTCAAAGTCATTTACAATGTCATATCCTGCATCGTGCGTATGACACGTATCAAAGCATACAGATAGCTTCTCATTATATTTCACACCATCAATAATCTTTGCAATTTCTTCAAAGCTACGACCGCATTCTGTTCCTTTTCCTGCCATCGTTTCTAACGCAATATTAACCGTCTGCTCTGGCGTTAATACTTCATTAAGCCCTTTAATAATTTGTTGAATACCAGCATCCGCTCCTGCACCAACGTGCGCACCTGGGTGAAGCACGATTTGTTTCGCCACACCTAATGCCGATGTTCTTTCAATTTCCATGCGAAGGAAGTCCACACCTAATTGGAAGGTTTCTGGCTTCGTCGTATTCCCGACATTAATAATATATGGCGCATGTACGATAATTTCCTCAATGCCGTTTAGTTCCATATGTTTTCTTCCTGCTTCTATATTCAATTCTTCAATTGGTTTTCTTCTTGTATTTTGCGGTGCACCTGTATAAATCATAAACGTCGTTGCACCGTATGAAACAGCCTCTTCACTTGCTGCTAATAACATTTTCTTACCACTCATAGAAACATGAGATCCAATCTTTAACATACAATCACCTCTTCAATATACAATAGATATAATGATAGCATAATTTGTAGAAATATGTAGTGAATTGTTTGTTCACAAAAAATGCACTACACAAATCCATATGACTATTTAAACAGACTATACTCTTCATTTAAATTAGCTGGATTAAGTGAAACTGTAATCAATATTTTCTATCCATATTGATTACGACTCTCGCAAATAGCTGGGTAAAAAAAAGATAAGGGAAATCCCTTATCTTTTTTTATTGCTATATTTTTTCTTCACTTTGTCACGTTCCGTTGCAAGTTTACGTTTATAGTTTGGTTTTACTTTTTTCGGCTTTTTAATAACTTTTGTTGCCATAACGTCAAGTTCATCATTTGGTTTTTTACGGCTCTTACGACGACGACGCTCACCTAAATCCGCCCACTCATCTCCGCGTAAATCTACATGCTTAAACTCAATATTACGTTGCTTTTCTAAACTATCTAACGCTTCTTCGTTTGCCGGATCATAAATTGTCACTGCAATACCTGAATGGCCTGCACGTGCTGTTCTTCCAACGCGGTGAACGAAGAAATCTAAATCTGATGGAAGTTCGTAGTTAATAACATGACTAATTCCTTCAATATCAATACCACGTGCTGCTAAATCAGTTGCAACGATATATTGGAATTCTAGATCACGAATTTGTTTCATCATTTTTTTACGATCACGCGGTGATAAATCTCCGTGAATTCGTCCAACTTTTAGACCACGTTCCATTAATCCGTCAGCAACCTGATCCGCCATCTTCTTCGTATTCGTGAAAACAACTGCTAAATACGGTTTAAATTGTAGCAACATTTTATTCACTAAATCGATTTTGTTACGATGTTTAGAAGGTACTAAATAATGCTCAATATTTCCAGCTGCAACTTGTTTTGGATTGATATGAATATGCTCTGGATTCTCCATATATTTCTTCAGAAACGGTTTTAGTTTTTGAGGAATTGTTGCAGAGAAAACTAGCATTTGCAAGTTTTTAGGCATGCGTGCTGCAATTTTGTCTACATCATGAATGAATCCCATATCAAGCATTAAGTCTGCTTCATCGACAATAATAGTATTTGCTTTATGAACAAATAGCGCTTGTGCTTCTACTAAGTCTTTAATACGTCCTGGTGTTCCAACTACAATATGAGGTTGTTTTTTCAACTTTTCAATTGATCGTTGTTTATCAGTTCCACCAATTAAACAACGTGCTGTAATTATTTGATCTTCCGCACAGAACTTTGTTAATTTCACGATTTCTTCGTAAATTTGTTGTGCTAACTCACGAGTAGGCGCTGTAATAACAAGTTGTACTTCTTCACGACTTGGGTTAATTCTGTTTAATGTAGGAAGTAAGTATGCATGTGTTTTCCCAGAACCTGTTTGGGATTGTCCAATTACACTTACACCTTTTTTCACGACCGGGAAAATTTTCTGTTGAATTCCTGTCGGCTCTGTAAAGCGTAGTTCACGAACTGCATCTATTAAAAATGGTTTAAAATCATACTGTGTAAAAGTTTGTTGTGTCATAAGTTACACCTTCTTTCTAAATTTCTACTGCGCGCACAAATCAGTCAAGTCTACATTATATCGAAATCTACAAGTAAAATCCATCTTTAGTTTAGGTTTTTACTTCAAAAACTAACCTTCTTCCCTCTTATTGCATATTGTATGTGTATATACCTAACTGAAGAAAGGAGGATTTCTCACATGTTTCCAAAATCTCCCGCAAGGCAAATGTATCCGAATCCAGGCCAACAACTTTATACACCATATCCAATTCCACAACTACCACCGATGGCACAAAAAAAGAAAGGGTTCCTTGCTAAACTCTTTAAAAAACACGATCCAACCGAACCTTTCATGCAAATGGTTCCGCCTTATCGACAAATAGAAGGGCAGACACCAATGATGCACCAACACCAGCAACCGCCACCCCAATATCAACAGCAATACCCACAGCAATATCAACAACAATACCCACAGCGATATCAACAACAATACCAACAGCAATATCAACAGCAATATCAACCATACATGCAGCAGCATCCCGAGCAAATGATCCCCCCTCAAATGTATGAATCAAATGAAACGCGCGGCGGTGCAGCAACTACAGCAGCATCAAGCAGCGGTATCGGCAGTTTTTTTGCAAATTTAATTTCGAATCCAACTAATATGATAAACAATATCGAAAAAGTATCCCAAGTCGTTCAATCTGTAAGTCCTGTCGTCGAACAGTACGGTCCCATTATGCGTAACCTCCCAAGCATTGTTAAAATCCTCACCTCTGGAAAAAGTACGGAAGAAGATCCAGCCGAAGATCAAACTGAAGATTTAACAGAAAAGGTTGAGGTAGCAACTCCACCTCCTCCACAAAAAAAAAGAAAAAGAAAAAAAATAGCGATTGAGCCAGCCATAGAAAAAGAAGTACGAGAGGAGCCCGTTCAAAAAATAGCAACAAAACCAAAACTGTATGTGTAACAATCCTTTGTTTTCTATCCACTCCTCCTTTATAATGTAAAAGACTATGCACAAAAGTATCCCTTGTTTAGAAGGAGAGGATTACTCATATGAAAATTGTTAAAATTTCCCCTCGTGGTTATTGCTACGGTGTTGTGGATGCGATGGTTATTGCACGTAACGCCGCATTAGATACAACATTACCAAGACCTATTTATATTTTAGGTATGATTGTTCACAACAAACATGTAACAGATGCATTCGAAGACGACGGTATCATTACATTAGACGGTCCAAGTCGATTAGAAATTTTAGATAAAATCGATTCTGGTACTGTTATTTTCACTGCACACGGTGTTTCTCCAGAAGTTAAACAACGTGCAAAAGAAAAAGGTTTAACAACAATCGATGCCACTTGCCCAGATGTTACAAAAACACATGACCTTATTGAAGCAAAGAAAGCTGAAGGTTACCATGTCATTTATATCGGCAAAAAAAATCATCCAGAACCAGAAGGCGCAGTTGGTATTGCACCTGACATCGTTCATCTTATCGAAAGAGCTGATGATTTAAAAACATTAGAAATTCCAACGGATAAAATTTTAGTTACAAATCAAACAACGATGAGCCAATGGGATGTTCAACATTTAATGGAGGACATTCAGAAGAAATTCCCAACAGCAGAATTCCATAAGGAAATTTGTTTAGCAACTCAAGTTCGCCAAGAAGCCGTTGCTAAACAAGCTGATGTTGCAGACTTAACAATTGTTGTTGGTGATCCGAAAAGTAACAATTCAAACCGTTTAGCACAAGTATCACAAGAAATCGCTGGTACGAAAGCATACCGCGTTGCAGACGTAAGTGAAATCAAATTAGAATGGCTACAAGGTGTAGAAAACGTAGCTGTTACAGCAGGTGCTTCTACTCCAACGCCAATTACGAAAGAAGTTATCGCTTTCTTAGATCAATATGACCCAATGAATCCCGCTACATGGGAAAGAGTTCGAAAAGTACCGTTACAAAAAATATTACCTCGTGTAAAAGTGAAAAAAGAACAATAATAAAAACCGTTGCCTATATGAGCAACGGTTTTTATTTTTCTTATACAAATGTAAATGGATCTGTATGTAACTGCGAAGCATGAATGTGTACGTTGAGTTTCTTTGCATCCACTTTTTCTTGCAATTGCTTTTGCACACCTTGCTTCATTACTTTTTCAACGTTATGTCCTGGGTCAACTATGTTTAAACCGAGCATCATCGCATCATGAGCAACATGATAATACATGTCACCTGTTACATATACATCCGCTCCTTTAAATTTAGCTTGATTGATGTATTTGTTACCATCGCCACCAAGTACAGCTACTTTGCGCACTTTATCATCTAATTTCCCAACAACTCGTGCACCCTTTACGTCTAATGATTGCTTTACATGTTCTGCAAACTGTCCGAGTGTCATTTCTTCTTGTAAATAGCCTATTTTTCCAAGCCCTAACGTTTCACCTTTATTATCAAGTGGATACACATCATATGCTACTTCTTCATATGGATGTGCCGTTACCATTGCTTTAGTCACTTTTCGCTGTAATGAAGCTGGAATAATCGTTTCGATTCGCACTTCTTCTACGCGTTCTAACTGCCCAGTTTCCCCGATATAAGGATTTGTTCCCTCTTGAGGTACAAACGTACCTGTACCCTCGCTATTAAACGTACAGTGGCTATAATTGCCGATATGACCAGCACCTGCGTCTCCTAATGCTTTTCGTACTTCTTCCGCGTGAGTTACTGGCACAAACACAACAATTTTTTTCATTTCTTCTGCGTATGTCGGTGCCAAAACTTCTGTATTTTGCAATCCTAACGCCTCAGCAAGTAAATCATTTACTCCGCCCTTAGCAACATCCACATTCGTATGCGCTGCATAAATGGCAATATCATTTTTAATACACTTTTCAATAATTTTCCCATACGCCTTATCTGTATGAATCGCTTTTAGCGGGTTAAAAATTAAAGGGTGATGTGCAATAATGACATTCGCTCCTAATTGAATTGCTTCATCTACAACTTCCTCCGTTACATCTAACGCAATCAATACGTGCTGTACAGGTTTGTTAAGCGCTCCAATCTGCAGACCAATCTTATCTCCTTCCATCGCCAAATGCTTCGGATACATACTTTCAAATACAGAAATAATTTCATGGCCGTTTGGAATTTTACTCATGATAAAACCTCCCCTATCATTTTCATTTTCGCCTCTACTTCCTCACGCTTCACCTTTGTTTCTTCAGAATCAGCCGCACGTTCTAACTGCTTTAAAATATTTTGGAAGTTTTTCAATTCTCCTTCCCATTTTTCAACGAAAGCTTCACTTTTTTCTTTTACTAAAAATGGTCCCATAAACAATTCAGCTTGTTTATTCTCAGAATAAGGCACCGCAGTGTTTCCTCGCTCCCCTACTAGAATTTCGTAAATTTTCCCATCTTCTTTTACGATTTTTTCATGGATAAGCTCCCATCCATTCTCAATAAACCATTCACGAATGTGATGCGCTGCAATATTCGGCTGTAAAATTAAACGCGATACACCTTCTAATTTTTCTTTACCACTTTCTAAAATGTCACGAATTAACGCTCCGCCCATTCCGGCAACTGTAATTACATCTACTTCTCCTGGCGCGATAACAGCTAATCCATTCCCTTTACGCACATCTACTTTATCTTGTAAGCCACTTTCAGCTACAGTTGCTTGTGCAGAACGAAATGGCCCATCTACAACCTCTCCAGCAACTGCTTTAGTAGCAATATTATTTATAATTGTATAACACGGTAAATACGCATGATCCGATCCAATATCAGCAACTGTAGATCCTACTGGTATCTCACGCACAACTTCTTCTAATCGTTTTGAAAGCTTTACTTCATTCATGTATTTCCATTACTCCTTCTCTTGTCAGTCTGTCTCCATGATAATGAATTTATAGTAGTTGTTGCAAGCCCATAGCAACAATTCCATTCTCTATAACTCATCGTATTTTAGAAAATATAGAAAAACAAGCCCTTTGCATAAGCAAAAGGCTTGTAACACAAAACTTTATTTTTTCTTCGATAACCAATCAGCTACTTTAGCGGCTTGATCAGCTGGAACTAAATTTGGCGGCATATTTCCTTTTCCTTTCGAAATAACTTCTTGAATCTCTTCTTTCGAAAGTTTCCCACCAATTTTTTGTAAATTAGGTCCTACTGCCCCTTGTAACTGATCGCCGTGGCAGCTCGTACAGCTTTGCTTTACAATATCCTCTGGCTTTGATGCTGTTTGTGCTGGCTTCCCGCCATTTTTTGCATCAGCTAACTCTTTAGATTTATTTAGCCCCTGAAATGAAAATACAAACATAACGATAATACCTAATGCTGCAATAAGAGCGAACGGAATCAGCGGATTACGTTTCATATCTCTTCTCCCCCCTCTATACCCCTAAATAGTTAGATGATTCAGTCATTTCCATTGTACTTGAAAACACTCTATCAGAAAAGAGTAAACTACTACTTGTTAAAAATATTCCATAAATTCAGTTTATTGCTTTTTATTGTTATATCACTTATTATTTCGATAATTATTAACGTTTCTCATCATATTTTTCACTTTTCTACATATATTTTTGTATAGAATAAACAAAATTAATCGAAAAATCGAAAAATGAGCATTTGCAAATCAAAAGACAATTCTGTAAAATAAATTACAAGAAATTGTAATCGTTGCCGACAGATAAAGTTTAACAAAAATTAACAAAACAAAAAAGTTTACTTCACAAAGGTGAAGTAAACTTAAAGGTAGCCTATTCTAAGAAATCCTTAAGACGCTTACTACGGCTTGGATGTCTTAGTTTACGAAGTGCTTTTGCTTCAATTTGACGGATACGTTCTCTTGTTACGCCGAATACTTTCCCAACTTCTTCAAGCGTACGAGTTCGTCCATCATCTAAACCAAAACGAAGACGTAGAACATTTTCTTCACGATCTGTTAGTGTATCTAACACATCTTCTAATTGTTCTTTTAGCAATTCATACGCTGCATGGTCCGCAGGCGATGTTGCTTCTTGGTCTTCAATAAAATCACCTAAATGGGAGTCATCTT
This sequence comes from Bacillus sp. MN7755, assembly GCF_054771475.1. Classification (NCBI taxonomy): domain Bacteria; kingdom Bacillati; phylum Bacillota; class Bacilli; order Caryophanales; family Bacillaceae; genus Bacillus; species Bacillus sp. MN7755. Next base: position 126,143 of record NZ_BTRL01000026.1, on the reverse strand, counting down.
CTTCACCAATCGGTGTTTCAAGGGAAACTGGCTCCTGTGCAATTTTTAAGATTTCACGTACTTTTTCTGGAGCAAGATCCATTTCTTCACCAATCTCTTCAGGAGATGGTTCACGTCCTAAATCTTGTAATAACTGACGTTGTACACGAATTAACTTATTAATTGTTTCAACCATATGAACTGGGATACGAATTGTTCTTGCTTGGTCTGCAATCGCACGTGTAATTGCTTGGCGAATCCACCAAGTTGCATACGTACTAAATTTGAAACCTTTACGATAATCGAACTTTTCAACCGCTTTAATTAGACCCATATTCCCTTCTTGGATTAAGTCTAAGAAAAGCATACCACGGCCCACGTAGCGCTTTGCAATACTTACTACAAGACGTAAGTTTGCTTCTGCAAGACGACGCTTCGCTTCTTCATCGCCTTCTTCAATACGCGTTGCAAGTCGAATTTCTTCTTCTGCAGATAGTAAATCTACACGACCAATTTCTTTTAAATACATACGAACAGGATCGTTGATTTTAACCCCAGGTGGTACACTTAAATCATTGAGGTCGAATTCTTCTTCCGATTTTGCTATTTGGCGATTATTAGGGCCTTCGTCGTTGTCATTGTCGCCAACTAAGTCAATCCCTTGTTCACCTAAATATTCATAGTATTCATCCATTTGATCGGATTCAATTTCAAATCCATTCATGCGTTCTGCAATCTCTTCATATGTAAGAACGCCACGTTTTTTTCCGAGCTCAGTGAGTTGTTCTTTCACCTGCTCAAGGGTCATTTCAGTTTCAATTTGTTTAGAACGAGCTGGTTTATCAGCCATCTGTTCCCCTCCTTACGCGAGATACAAACATTCATTATACTAAAAACTTCTCAAAAAAGCTATTTTCTCGCTTTTTGATTTTGTAAATATGCTACATAATATTTAGCAGCCTCTACAGGATCCGTTTTTTCCATCTGTTTTACCTTAAAGATGATTTCCATCTTTTCAAGTTTTTCTTGATGACGTCTAAGCGTCTCCAAATGGCCTTCTAGCACTTCTTCTGTGTATTCTGGATTAATAAATTCATCCGTCGAAATATCAGTGATAATATTTTTCAACTTTTCATCAGAGAGCCAACTTAAAAATGTTCCGACTGAAGGTTCATTTCCCTTTTCATAATATGCGTATAGTTCATATAAAATCCCTTTATGTTCTTCTGTATGAAAATCTTCTATGTGGGATTCCATACGAACAGCCACTTCTGGACTTTGCAACATATGGTAAATAATTTCTCTTTCTGCCCTTTCAAAACCTGTTAACTTCGGTTTTGTTTGAACAATTTGAGACGGCTTAGAAACCTGCTTTACTTGTTTTTGCTGTACCTTTTGTTCTTTGCGATATTGGTGCAATTGATTCAAAAGTGTTTCCATTGAATACGAAAATTCTTGCGATAATGACTTCAAATATGATTCTGCCTGCATCGCATCCTGTAACAACGATAACTCTTTTAAAACACTTTTCACATACTCTTCTTTGCCAGACTCATCTTGCAAATTTTTCCCTAAACGCAAATAATTTATTTTAAAACCAACAAAACTTATACTTGATTTCACAAGATTTTCAAAAGCAGTTGTCCCATATTGTTGCACATATTCATCAGGATCAAGCTTATCTGGCAAGGATGTAACTTTCACTTGGCAACCAACTTGCAACAATAATTGCCCTGCTTTCATCGTCGCTTCTCGCCCTGCTTTATCACCATCATAGCAAAGAACAACAGTTTCAACGTTACGTCGCAGAAGTTTTGCTTGTTCTTCAGTTAAAGCTGTTCCCATTGTCGCAACAGCTTCTTCCACACCACTTTTTACCGCAGCTAGTACGTCAGCATATCCTTCCAAAAGGACCACTTGCCCACGTTTTCTAATAAACGGCCTCGCTTGGTGGAAGTTATACAACAATTTACTTTTGTGAAAAATCGGTGTTTCAGGGCTATTTAAATATTTCGGAGTGTCATCTCCTAATGCCCTTCCACTAAATGCTATCACTTTACCTTGCAACGTATAGATTGGAAACATGACCCTTCCACGGAAGCGATCATAATGACTACCATCCTTCTCGCTTCTTATGAGAAGACCAGCTTGTTCCATACTAGACAGCGATAAACCTCTTTTTTGCAAAATTTTTGTTGCTGCATCCCAAGCAGGTGACGCATAACCAATTTCAAACTTCTCAATCATCTCTTTTGTAATACCACGTTTTAACAAATACGAAAGTGCTTCGTTTCCTTCTTCTGTATTTACTAATAAATGATGATAATACTTTTTCAAAAGTTCATGAGCTTGTTGCATGATGACAGTGTCATCAGATATGTCTTCTTGTTGTCCTTGCCCTGATGTATACTCTGCAACCGCAATTCCATTTCTTTCACCTAGCTTTTGAACAGCCTCGGTAAAAGCCAGTCCTTCCATTTTCATTAGAAAGGAAAATACATTTCCACCTTCTCCACATCCGAAGCAATGAAAAATTTGCTTATCAGATGAAACAGAGAATGAAGGAGAATTCTCACCATGAAATGGACAAAGGCCGAAATAGTTACGCCCCTGTTTTCTAAGTTGAACGTATTCACCAATCACTTCTACTATGTCGGATGACGCCCGAATCTGTTCAACAACTTCTTCGGGAATTCTGTTCCCCATAACTCCATCTCCGTGTCGTATTTTGTATTCGATATAAATTAAAAAATTCCTTTATAATTCGACAATATTTTTTCTAAACTTATTAGAAAGTGTTGTCGATTACGTTATCAAACGATTTTGCAGACCCTTTTCTGCGTAACTTCGCAGACACGTACCTACTATATAAAATTGTATCCATTTACTCATCTGTTACAAATGTACCTCCTGGAGACAATACATATGCACTTTTTTACAAGAAGACTAGCAAGTATCATATCCTATGTGATCACGAGATCTGTTTCTTTTGCATGTTGATACATATAAAGAAATCAACTTTAGCTCATTCAGCATCTACATAGATCCAATTTCCCTTGCTGTTTCCTTAAACGATGAGCATACGATGTGACAAACAAAATTTCGACATGAAATTTCGTTCCAACTTGCACAATTTTCAGCCTTCACAGGATATGCATCTGCATCAACTAATACCATATTGATGTTTTGCATATTTCTGTATTCTACATCCCTTCTGCGAATCCTTCCATAATGTGCGTTTTCTTGTATAGATTTTGTCGATTTAACGTAATTACATGTCTTTTCGTAAATCCTATCCCTAGTTTATTCTGAAAAATTAAAGTCTAAACGTAAAATATAGGTTTTTATCACAATTTTTTATTATAATATATTTTCTTCAGCTACGCTACATATCCCTTTATTTTTTCATCCTCTATTTCAGGATAACGAAACCCTACCTTTAACATAATAAAAGGACAGAAGAATATAAGTATAACCACTCCGGTATAATCTATTACGAAATCAGCAAGCATTGTGTTTCTCACGAGCGAAAAAAGCACATTCACCTTTGGTAAATGTGCTAAAACATTTTTTGGTTTTGCACTGCATTCACAATAATGTTAGCTGTTTCTTCAATCGCCTTATTCGATACATCAATTACTTGACAATTTATTTTACCAACTACATTCTCAAAGTGATCAATTTCTTCTTTAATACGATTAATATTGGCATATGTTGCACCGTCACTTAGTCCAAGTGATTTCAATCGCTCTTTTCGAATATGATTCAACTTATCTGGCGTAATTTTCAAACCGAAACATTTTTCTTTTGCCACTTGATATAATTCCTCAGGTGGATCCACTTCTGGTACAAGTGGTACATTGGCAACTTTCAAACGTTTGTTATGCGCTAAATATTGAGAAAGTGGTGTTTTTGATGTACGCGAAATCCCAATCAACACGATATCCGCTTTTAAAATACCGCGCGCATCTCTACCATCATCATACTTTACAGCAAACTCAATCGCTTCAATCTTTTTGAAATATTCTTCATCTAATCTACGAACAACACCCGGCTCATATCTCGGTACTTGCCCTGTAATTTCTTCAATTTGATCGATTAGAGGCCCGATAATATCATATGCCTCTACGCCTTCTTTTGCAGCCTCTGTTACTAAATACTGACGCATGTCAGGTTTTACTAACGTAAAACAAATAAGCGCTTGATTGCTCTTAGCAATCGAAATCACTTCTTTTAATGTCCCTGTATCTTCTACATACGGCACACGTCTAATATCAGGAGCAAATGGGAATTGCCCCATTGCTGCTCGAACAACCAAATCAGCCGTTTCTCCGACAGAGTCAGATACGACATATACGATTTTATTATCCATTACATTACCTCACTTTAAACAAATTACACTTATTCGTTATTTACTAAGTTTACAAACGCACGTGTAATATTTGTTTTTGTAATTCGTCCAATCACTTCTAAACCTTGTTTCGTATCTTTTACAACTGGCATCGCATCAATCTGTCTTTCTATTAATTCCATCGCAATATCATATAAAGAATCTTCTCTACGACACATCGCAATGTTTGGCATCCTTGTCATGATAATATTAACCGGAAGAGAGGTTAAATCCTGCTTTCCTAAGCTAGCTCGTAATAAATCTTTACGAGATACAACACCAACTAATAGAGTCGATTGATCTACAACGAATAATGTACCTACATCCTCTAAAAACATCGTACAAATTGCATCGTATACTGATACATTTTTATCAATTACAACTGGTCTAGATTGATAATCTTGTACTTTAATTTTCTTAACAGCTTCAGATAATAGCTGTCCCCCAGTTTTTCCCGTATAAAAATAACCTACGCGTGGGCGCGCTTCTAAATAACCAGCCATCGTTAAAATTGCTAAGTCTGGCCTTAGCGTTGCACGTGTTAATCCCAATTGCGCAGCAATTGACTCCCCTGTAATAGGACCGTGATCTTTTACAATCTGAATGATATGTTCCTGCCGTTTATTCAGCTCTATGATAATCACCACCTTTAATGCACAACGAAAAAAGTTATACTATCTCTTAAATATTATATACTAAATATGCTATTCGAAAAAGATAGGATGTAAAAAGGACCATATACGGCCCCAAATTATATTTGAAACTTATCAAGTTGTTCTAAGAAACGTCTTGATTTCAAATAAATCCCGCAATATTCATCATAATATGTATTCAACACTAAACGCATTTGTTTTTTTGTGCTATCCTTCACTGATACATTGCCAAGTCTATGTAAATCGAAGTGGTAGAAAAGACGTAATAATTTATGAACGGCTTCCCCCACTGGTATACGATACTGATCTTGCTCAGCATGACGCGAGCACAGAAAACCGCCTTCCCGGACAGAGAAGGCGACAAAATCTGTTTCTTGATGACAAATCGCACATGTATCAAAGTACGGGCGCATCCCTAATACCGGAAGCATTTTCGTTTGATAAATTAATGATAATACTTCTGAATCAACACCCTCACACATGTAATGCAACGTTTGATATAACATTTCAAATAAATATGGATTATGTTTTTTATCTTCTGTTGCTTTATCAGTTAACTCAACAATAAATGATGCATAAGCAGTTAAAAATATATCCTCGCGAATTTCTTTCATAGTTGAAATAATCTCGCCTTGTTGCAAAGTTCCAAGTCCAGATCCCATTTGTATAAGGAAATGACCATGTGTCATAAGTTGCGAAACAGATGCTAACCGGCTTTTCGGTTTTTTCGCTCCTCTTGCCATTGCACTTACCTTACCAAGTTCTCTTGAGAATATTGTAACAATCTTGTTCGTTTCTCCGTAATCTGTCGTACGGATAACGATGCCCTCAACTTTTTGAAACATGTTCGTCACCATCCAAGGTTTGAACAAAACGGGTCAAGAAATTGGAGAGTCTAGATGCGCTAGCTCCTCTTCATGTTGATCCATCTCATCGTTTACGTCTTTTTCCATTTCTTTCAAAAGCAAATACGTTTCAATGCTTCCTGTTTTGGAGAAAAACTTCCAGGTAAAATCTAGCATAAGAATCCACCTTTCTCAATAAGCGTAGCCTATAAACCAATTTCCTTTGTTGTTATTAAATTGACCCATTTTGTCCATTTTCATGTGAGAAAAATTTTTCCTAATTTATCAAAACTCATAAAACCAATAATCAGCGGATGAACAAAACATCCGCTGATTACAGCTTTACTCTATTTTAGTACTCGTCTTCGCGGAAACCAAGGTCACGAAGCTGAGACATTTTATTGCGCCAATCTTTTTGCACTTTTACCCATACTTCTAAAAATACTTTAGAACCAAGTAATGCTTCAATATCAAAACGAGCTCTCTTACCAACTTCTTTTAACATCTTCCCTTGTTTACCGATAATAATCCCTTTTTGCGATGGACGTTCAACAACAATCGTTGCATTGATATAAACTGCCCCGCCTTCGCGTTTTTGAATTGCATCGATAACAACAGCCACAGAATGCGGCACTTCTTCACGTGTTAAATGTAGTACTTTCTCACGAATAAGCTCTGCAATAATAAATCTCTCCGGATGGTCCGTTACTTGATTATCTGGATAGTATTGTGGTCCTTCTGGTAAATACTTTTTAATCGTTCCAATTAAAGCGTCCACATTATTACCATCTAATGCAGAAATCGGTACAATCTCTGCAAATTCATGTAGTTTGCGATATTGATCAATTAACTCTAATAATTGTTCTGGATGAAGTTGGTCAATTTTATTAATGACTAAAAATACTGGTTGCTTCGTTTCTTTTAACTTCTCAATGATGAATTCCTCACCACGACCAAATCCTTCGACTGCATTGACCATAAACAGAACGATATCAACTTCTTTTAATGTCGTTTGAGCCATCTTCACCATGAAGTCACCTAGTTTATGTTTAGGTTTATGTATTCCTGGTGTATCAATGAAAATTACTTGTGAATCATTTTCTGTATATACGCCTTGAATTTTATTACGAGTTGTTTGTGGCTTGTCACTCATAATAGCAATTTTTTGGCCGATAATACGATTTAAAAATGTAGATTTCCCAACATTCGGTCTGCCAATAATAGAGACAAAACCTGATTTATAACCTTTTCTATTCATGTAAATCCTCCGCTAAAAATGCTCCTGGTAACAATTCTCCGACCGTTGTCTCTTGAACGTCACCATGTAAATTTGACAGGTATACTTTCGTATCCTGTTTACATAATTCTACCATAACTTGTCGACATGCTCCACAAGGAGGTACTGGACGCTTTGTATCCGCCACAATCGCGATAGCTACAAACTCTTTATCTCCTTCAGAAACCGCCTTAAATAAAGCTGTTCTTTCTGCACAGTTACATAGGCCATATGATGCATTCTCAACATTACATCCACGATACACTTTTCCATCCTGTGTTAATAATGCTGCACCTACTTGAAATTTAGAATATGGTACGTACGCTTGTTTACGCGCTTCGATTGCTTCTTGAATTAATTGTTTACTATTCATATTCCCGCATCCTTCCTGTTCACAGCTGTGAATAGATACACTCTCTTATTAAAGGCCTTTACGGCACTTCCAAAGCTTAATAAAAACTTTGGAATGCAACTATACCACATACGGTAAAAAGATAATAGCACCAATTATAACAGCTATTATAGCAAACAATAAAACTGCTCCCGCTGCGACATCCTTTGCAATTTTCGCAAACGGATGTATATCGGTAGTCGCTAAATCTACGGTTTTTTCCACAGCTGTATTTACCATCTCTAAACTCATTACAATTCCTATTACAATAAGTAATACCATCCACTCTACTTTCGTAATATGGAAATAAAAGCCGCAGCATATAACAATGACTGCGGCTAAATAATGAATTTTCATATTTCGTTCATGACGAAGGCAAAAGAATACACCTGCTATAGCATACCCAAAACTATCTATAAGTTTTCCTTTTTTCATCGCCCTAATCCAAATGCATCTAAAATTTCTTTCTGTCTTCCAAACATTTCTTTTTCATCCTCTTCTGTCATGTGGTCATAACCAAGTAAATGTAAAAAGCCATGTAACGCTAAAAAGCCAAGTTCACGATCAAAAGAATGTCCATACTCTTCAGCTTGTTCTTTCGCTCTCGGAATAGAAATAATAAGGTCACCTAACATACGCGGCATCTCTACACCTACAATTTCCATTTCCCCTTCTCCCATTTCTTCCATAGCAAAGGAAATGACATCAGTAGGCTGATCCTTATCTCGGTAATCACGATTAATCTCGCGAATGCGTTCGTTATCTACAAATGTCACTGATAACTCCGCACCATCCTCTATTTTTTCCATTTGAGCTGCTTTTCCTAATATTTCACGAATTAAATTCACATATTCTTCTTTCACTTCTTCTGTTTCATCAATGAAATCAATTAATAAACTCATTCTTTCTCCTTCTCTTCCGGTGGTTCCGGATATGTAATACGCGAATGGAAAATACCATTTAACGTTTCACATAACGTTCTTCCAACGATTTGTAGTTCCTTAAATGTCAAATCACATTCACTAAATTGCCCATCTTGCAGGCGATCTTTAATAATACTTTGTACTAAATTATTAATTTGATCTGGTGTTGGGTGATTCATAGAACGTACCGCCGCCTCAACACTATCAGCGATACCAACGATTGCCGATTCTTTAGAAGTTGCTTTTGATCCCGGATAACGGAACATCTCTTCTGTATATTTTTCTTTATCTTCTTTAATCGCCTTATAATAAAAATATTTAAGGAGCGTTGTACCGTGATGTTGTCCAGCAATATCAATAATTTCTTGCGGAATATGGTATTCTTCGAGCATCCTTACTCCATCAGTTACATGAGCAATGATAATCTCTTTACTCGTCACAGGATCTAATTTATCATGTGGGTTTTCAATTCCCATCTGGTTTTCAATAAAGAATTGCGGTTGTACTGTTTTTCCTACATCATGATAATATGCCCCTACACGTGCTAATACACCATTTGCTCCAACTGCTTCACAAGCCGCTTCAGAAAGATTCGCTACCATTACACTATGATGATATGTTCCTGGTGCTTCTAACAAAATTCTACGCAAAAGCGGATGATTCGGACTTGATAGTTCCATAAGCTTCATGCTTGACACAATTCCAAGTCCACTTTCTAAATAAGGTAATATCCCCATGGCTAAAACGGAAGAGATAATCCCTGAAAGTGAAGCCATTAATAATTGCGTACCAATTTCAAGAGGTGAAAAATTCCCATTACGTAATAATAATAACGCCGCCAAGACGACTACATTTAAGATAGAAACAAGTATACCAGCTTGCAAAATCATCGTACGACGATTTTTTTCTCTTAAGAAAATACTCACTGATAATGAACTTAATAACACATAAATACCTACACTATAATTCAGTGTACTTGTTACCCCTTCATTAAACATAATACTTCCGCACACAGAAAAAATCATACTTGTTAAAAATACAAATCGATCGCCAATCATTAGTTTTACAAGTATTGTTCCCATCGCAACCGGGACAACATACGCAATTCCTGCATATTCAAGCTTTTGAAACAAACTAATAATTTTCATTAAAACAATCGTGATAGACAAAATTGTAATATACGCTAAAATATACGGTCTATCTTCTCTTTTCCGCTGTAAAAATACTTCAAACTGCTTATGCATAAAGTATAATAACACACCAATGAGCACCGCTAATCCAACATAAGGTTGAAAACTATTACCTTTCTCTAATAAACCGACTAATTTCAACTGATTATACATATCACTTGAAATTGTTTCGCCTTCTCTAACAATAACTTGTCCTTGAAGAATATAAACAGGTGGGACTAAATCCTCTTCCGCTTTCTTCTTCTCTTTCGTTACAACCGGATCATAAAAATAATTTGCTGTAATCGCATATGATCCTAGCGCATTAACAGCTTCCTTCAATCCGCTATTCACATTAAGGCTTTTCATTTCATTAACAAATCGCTCTTTTGCTGCTATTTCTTCGGACATTTTAATATTTCCACCCATAATAACACTAACAGACGTTAAAGCCGCGTTCTTTGCTAATTCTAGTTGATCCGGTTCTGAATTAATAAAGTACAGTAAAATCTCATCAGATAATTCCTTTGTTAAATTAGATGGCAACTTCTTCTTCAACTTTTCTAATTTATTAGCATCGGTCATCTTTTTTTGCTCTTCAGGTCCAGCAGCTTTCATCTCCTGAATTACTTCATTTACCTTGGCAAAAACATCATTTACAATATCTACTCTATTTTGTTTATATTCACTTCTATATGTATATTGATCCCCGACTTTTTGAGCGGCCTCTTGTTTTTTTCTGTCCGTTATAACCTTATCTTCAATTTTAATAGGAGAGTGAATTGTTTTTTTCGCAATAGAATACATATCAACATCTAATTGCTCTGGTTTCACATTATTCATAAGTGCAAAAAACAGCACTGCTCCTAATAAAACGTAAGAAATCCAACTTAGTTTTTTCGAATGTTGTAAATTACGAAACCACTTAGAAATTTCTTGAGATCTTAACATGATTTCAATACCTTCTCCTCTCCAGAAATAAAGTGAAACTATTTATAGCTTTCATTTCTTCTAGCTAACGATACTTTTAGGTAACATTTTTATACACCAGTACCTATAGTTTATTTCTCTTATCTTTTATGATAGTAAAAAATATGCCGTTCGCCAACCTTAATACAAAAAGAAATGACCCTGACAAATAGGATCATTCCATTTTATCATATGCCTCAATAATACGTTGCACCAGTGGATGCCTCACAACGTCCGTTTGTTCTAATGTAATGAACGAAAGACCTGATACACCAGATAAAATGTTAGAAGCTAGCGAAAGCCCTGATTTTACCCCTTTTGGTAAATCTACTTGTGAAGGATCTCCCGTAATAACCATTTTAGAACTAAAACCTAATCTTGTTAAAAACATTTTTATTTGTGCACCCGTTGTATTTTGCGCTTCATCTAAAATAACAAATGAATCATCGAGCGTACGCCCTCTCATATAAGCAAGAGGCGCGATTTCAATTACACCTCTCTCCATCATACGCTGCGTATATTCTTGTCCAAGAATATCGTGCAGAGCATCATACAACGGACGTAAATACGGATCTACCTTCTCTTTCAAATCCCCTGGTAAAAAACCTAAACTTTCGCCTGCTTCTACAGCCGGTCTCGTTAAAATAATTTTCTTTACATACCCTTGCTTTAAAGCTCTCACAGCCATTACTACAGCTAAGTATGTTTTCCCAGTCCCAGCAGGTCCAATTCCAAATACAATGTCATTCTTCTTCATTGTATGAATGTATCTTCTTTGCCCCATTGTTTTTACACGAATGGATTTACCTTTTGTCGTTTTAAAGATTTCTTCTTCATATAACTCTTCAAATTGAGCAATTTTCCCTTGTTGTGCGAGCTGAATTGCATACGCAACATCTCTTTCTGTAATTGACACACCTTTTCGAATAACAACAAGTAATTGCTGTAAGATTTTTTCTACGAGTGTCACAGTTTCAACTGCTCCAGATGCATGAACAGTTTCACCTCTAGTTACAATCGATACATTCAGTTCCCGTTCAATTACTTTTAAATGAGCATCATTGACTCCAAAAAGAGCGATTGCTTCGTTAGTATTTTCCAATTGTTGGTTCATTTCTACTAATTGTTCTGCCATTACTCAGTCTCCTTGAATATCGGATTCGGATATTGGTTGTGGCTCTGCAATATTTTCAATCACAGTATAATGCAATGTGACTTTTAGTTGATCCGCCTCAACCTCTTTACTCAAAATCTTATCACTTACAATCATAGCATGTTCATCCAATTTTTTCTTTAGTTCTTTTTCAGCCATCTCTTTTGCTACTTTCATTGCCTGTTTTTCTGTATATTCCCGGTTCGCTTCTTCCTCTTCTCGCACTATATCCTTTTCGTATGCAATCGGTAGTGTAAAACCAAATAATTTCACATCATGCTTTACACTTTCCGTACGGGAGCGTTTATACTTATCATGTTGAAATCCCCATATTTTTATTTTCGTACTCCCCAATTTAAGGTAATGCTCATTATACGTATTACCAGTATATACTTGAAATTGTGTCTTCAGTGGCACATTCACATTAGATGTATACCACGTTTCACCATATACAATACCTTTCGCCGAAACAATCGTCTGACTCTCCTCATTACCGTATACCCCCGATACGAGAAGCTGCCCTTTTTCTACATGATCATTTTTTAGAACGACTGGTTTTCCTACTTCAACAAATGTTTTTGTAACAATCGCTTCTTTTTTTGCCACTAAATTTTGCGGTCTTTGTTCCTTTTCTTTTTTCGGCTCATTTTTTTCAACAATTTTAAAGTGGTACGTCGTTCCCCTTATTTCTAGTCCTGCCCAAGTAATCGCATTAATATTGTCTGTCAAATGACGTTGTACATCTTCTACACTAGGCATTTGGAATTGTAATTTTCCTTTTTTAATACCCATTTTGTCCAATTCTTTCATTAATATATATTCTGTTTCAGGTTTCGCTCCTGTAATTTCAATTTTCCAAACCATATTTGATAATGCAATCATGCCAAAAAAGAAAATTAAAAAACCAATTAAGAATCCACTATTTTTAATTAAGCGCTTATTCAAAAAAGGAAAACCGTAACGCCCAATAAAGTATAATTTACATTCATTTTTTCTATAAATCGGCTTGATTTTTTTCACATCTCGTAATAACATACAAAAAACTAACGTTTCATCAGCAATCTTCTTAACGTCCCAAACTAATAATTTTCTACGTACACATTCGTTAACGAACCGTTCCGCTCCTCTACCTTCAATTCGTACCTTTACATATCCAAGCCACTTTATAAACCATTTATTTTTCATCTACTGCCTTCACTACCTTTCCAAAAGTAGACACACTACTTTTCACTTTAATTAGCAAAATAGCTCGTACGAAAATGAAATACAAAGTTTTATTGTCCATAAATAGTAGGGTCAAATTGTTAGAATAAAGAAGAAAAACTTCACATACGGAAGTTTCCCTCACTTCTCTTTCTTTTCGTCTTCTAAAAATGTCACTTGCTCAATTATCCCTTCCAGCAAAAGTTCTTCCGGAAGGATTGTTTTAATAACAAAGGACTGTCCCTTAATTAATAATTGACCATGCTTTAACAACAATCTTACTTCTTTATCTGAAAACACTAATAAACCTCGATGATTTTCTATATAGATATGCACTTGCCCAACAAGCGTGATCCGAGGTAGATCCATTAGCACATCCACTGGCAGGTCTATTTGCTTCGTTAACCAATTCTTCATTTGTTCTAATTTTTTCATCTCAAAAGACCCCCTCTCATCCCATATGTATGAAAAAAGAGCTTGTAATATCACGTCCAAACTGAAAAAAAGCATAAAAAAACGTCTCATACGAAATGAGACGTTTTTTTATGCTAATAGCTGGATAACCAGCTTATTCACAAGTGATCCGTCTGTTTTACCTTTTACTTTCGGCATAACAGCAGTCATCACCTTACCCATATCTGCTTTAGAAGTAGCACCAACTTCAGAAATAACTTGCTTAATTACATTCGCTAATTCTTCTTCCGTTAATTGCTCTGGCAAATATGCGCTTAAAATCCGAATTTCACTTTGCAGTTTATCAACAAGGTCTTCACGACCAGCTTTTTTAAATTCAAGGAGGGAGTCCTTATACTGTTTTACTTCACGAGCTAAAACTGTTAATTCCTCTTCTTCAGTAAGAGTATGTTGCAGTTTAATACCTTCATTTTGTAAAGCAGCCTTAACCATACGAATGACGGTTAATTTTTCTTTTTGTTTATTCTTCATCGCTTGTTTCATATCATCGTTTAAACGACCGAGAAGACTCATAACTTACACCCTCTCTTAGAATTTACGCTTTCTTGCCGCTTCAGATTTCTTCTTACGTTTTACACTTGGTTTTTCATAAAACTCGCGCTTTCTTGCTTCAGCAAGTGTACCAGTTTTAGAAACCGATCTTTTAAAACGGCGAAGTGCATCCTCCAAAGACTCGTTTTTACGAACGACTGTTTTTGACATTCTCTTTCCCTCCCTCCGAAACATCACACTTACATACTAACTTCAGCATGCAAAAAGAAACACTTCTTCAGCATGTCTTTTACGATTATAATACATTTTATCACTTCAGGTCAACTATTTGGCAGAATAAAAGAAGAATAGATGCTCTTCCTTTTTCAAAAACTATGCAGATGGCTGTTATTCTTTTACCTGAAGACAACTATATTTTGGTCATTACACCTTTTTTCATACAGGAATGTACGAAACAACTACTCATTTCATACCTTTTCAGTACTTAACGTCTCCACTAAAAAAAGAAAGCATGCAAATCGTTTCCGTTTGCATGCTTTCTTTGCCCGCTATTTGCCAGGCAGTAAGACCCCCACTCAAAATTCAGCGAAAACAAAGAAGTTAGGTGGGGATCGTGCTGCCCGTAAAAGCCCGATTGGTGAGGGCTAATAATCAGCGGGGGGATGAATCCTACGCTGATTACAGTTTCACTTTATGCGCTTGCTGATTCTTTTTTCACATCATCTTCAAGAACACGAACAAATTGCGCTTCATTATATGGATAACCAGCTTTCGTGATTTTCACTTTCACTAGTTTACCAATTAATTCTTCTGACCCTTCAAATACAATTTTCAAGTAGTTATCTGTATAACCTACATATAATCCTTCACGGTCGCCCTCTTTAAATTGCTCTTCTGGAATAATTTCAAGTACTTCGCCTTCAAACTGTGACGCATACTCTTTCGCTAATTGATTAGATAGTTCAATTAAACGGTGAACACGATCGTTCTTCACATCTTCAGGAACTTGATCTTCCATGCGTGCTGCAGGTGTTCCTGTACGTTTTGAGTAAGGGAACACGTGTAACTCAGAGAAGCGATTCTCTTTAATGAAATTGTATGTTTCCATGAATTCTTCTTCTGTTTCACCTGGGAAACCAACGATTACGTCTGATGTAATCGCAAGACCTGGTAACGCTTCTTTCAAACGATCTAAACGCTCTTGGAAGAATTCCATCGTATACTTACGACGCATACGTTTTAATACAGTATTAGATCCAGATTGCAACGGAATGTGTAAGTGACGTACAACTACTTCAGACTTATCTAACACTTCAATTACTTCATCTGAAATCTGACTCGCTTCAATAGAAGAAATACGAAGACGTTTTAATCCGCCTACTTCCGCTTCCATATCACGAAGTAACCCAGCTAAATTATAATCTTTAATATCTTCACCGTATCCACCTGTATGAATACCTGTTAATACGATTTCTTTATATCCTGCATCTACTAATTGCTGTGCTTGTTTAATAACTTCTTTTCCATCACGCGAACGCATTAAACCACGCGCCCAAGGTATAATACAGAATGTACAGAAGTTATTACAACCTTCTTGTATTTTTAAAGATGCACGTGTACGATCCGTGAAATAAGGTACATCCAGTTCTTCGTATACACGTGTTTTCATAATGTTGCGGACAGCATTAATTGGTTGACGCTCTTTGCGGAATTCTTCGATGTATCCTAACATCTTTTCACGATCCTGTGTACCAACTACAATATCTACACCAGGAATCGCCATAATTTCCGCTGGAGATGTTTGTGCATAACATCCAGTTACACAAATAACTGCATCCGGATTTTGACGAACAGCACGTCTAATAACTTGACGACTTTTCTTATCTCCCGTATTCGTTACTGTACACGTATTAATAACATATACATCAGCTTTCTTTTCATATTCAGTTCTTTCATATCCACCTTGTTTAAACAATTGCCAAATGGCTTCTGTTTCATAGTGGTTTACTTTACAACCTAACGTATGGAACGCAACAGTTGACATTGATCATCACCCCATCAATTCAAAATGATACGAAGCAGCACTTAACGCGTATAACGGCGCCGTTTCTGTTCTTAAAATTCTTGGTCCTAAACTACATGGTACAAATTTATGTTCACGAAGCGCTGTAATCTCTTCCTCAGCTAAACCGCCTTCTGGGCCAAATACAATCAATAGCTTCTGACCTGGTTTCATCATCGTTAAAGCTTTCGCAAAATTAGATTTCTCGCCTTGTTTCGCTTCCTCTTCGTAAGCAACAAGACAAACATCATACTCACCACTCATTGAAAGCAATTGTTTAAACGATGCTGGAGCATGTACTTCTGGAACTTCACTTCTATGTGATTGTTCCGCAGCTTCTTTCACAATTTTTCTTAAACGCTCAACTTTTTTATCAGCTTTTTTCGCATCCCATTTTACGATAGAGCGAGATGCTTGAAATGGTAAGAATGCAGCTGCCCCAAGCTCTGTTCCTTTTTGGAAAATTAACTCTAGCTTGTCTCCTTTTGGCAGTCCACTTGCAATCGTCACGAAAACAGGAAGTTCACTTGACGCCTCTCCCCATTCTACAATAGCCGTATTAATAAATTCACTGGTAATTTCATCAATTGAACATACTGCTGTTTTTCCGTTTACACAGCAATAAATGTGATCACCAGCTGACATACGCATCACTCTTGCGATATGATGTACGTCATCACCTACAATGCGAATACTTGTCTCATTTACATATTTCTCTTCTACAAAATAACGTTGCATATAATCACCTTAGTAGAGTTTCGTTCCTTTCGTAAGTCAATACTTACGAAAAGAACGAAACGTTATCATTTTTCATATAACAAACGGCAAGTCCCTCACCTTATAGTGAGAGACTCTCCTTTTCATTATAGACTAAAATCTATATTACGCATTTCGTGCAATAATTGCTACCCAATCTTCCATTCGTAACACTTCTTCAATTGTAAATCCAGCTTTTTCTAGCGCCTCAGAAATCACTTTTTCCTTCGCAGCAATAATGCCCGATGTAATAAATAATCCGCCTGACTTCACAACTCTTGCTGCATCTTCAGGGAATAAAAGAATAATTTCTGCTAATAAGTTAGCTACGATTAAATCAACAGGACCTTCAATACCCTCTAAAAGACTATTCTGTCCAACAGATACGATATCATCTGTTTTATTTAAACGTACATTCATTTCTGCACTTTCAACCGCAACCGGATCTAAATCATATGCTTGAACAGAAGCCGCACCCAATTTTGCTGCTGCAATACTCAGTACACCAGAACCTGTTCCTACATCAATGATAGCGTCACCTGGCTGTACTGTTTTTTCTAAAGCACGGATACACATCGTTGTTGTTGGATGAGTTCCTGTCCCAAACGCCATACCTGGATCTAATTCAATAATTTTTTCTTCCGGAGAAGATGGTGTATATTCTTCCCACGTCGGTACAATTGTGAATGTATCAGAAATTTGTACTGGATGGTAATATTTTTTCCAAGCAGTAGCCCAATCTTCTTCATTGACTTCGTTAACGGTAATATTTCCAGTACCAATTTCGATGTCGTAAGATGGAAGCACATCAATAGATGATTTTACACCTGCAATTGTCTCCTGTAAAGAATCCGTTTGCGGGAAATATGCTTTTATTAACACACCTTCCTCCGGGTATTCATCTGGGTTCAATGCATAAATTTCACCATATTGTTGCTCGCGCTCTTTCGTCAACTCCGCCGGGTCCTCAATCGCAACTCCACTAGCACCAGCTTCATGTAAAATATGAGAGACAGCTTCTACTGCTTCTTCTGTTGTATGAATACTAATTTCTGACCATTTCACAATTTACCAACTCCATTTTTTATTTCCATTATTCCCCTTTGAAAGCACGTTTAAGCTTTCCGAATAAACTATCATCCTGCTCTTCTTGTCCTGCAAATTCACGTAATAAATCTTTTTGATGTGAAGTTAATTTCGTCGGTACAACAACACGCACGACTACATATTGATCCCCTTGACCATATCCACGTACGTTCGGAGCACCTTTTCCTTTTAAGCGGAATTCTGTTCCTGTTTGTGTTCCTGCTGGAATTTTCAGCTTCACTTTACCATGAACAGTAGGAACTTCCACTTCAGCACCAAGTGCCATTTGCGCAAACGTTAATGGCATTTCACAAATAATGTGATCTCCTTCACGCTCAAAGAATTCATGACTTCTTACATGAACAACAACATATAAATCTCCTGCTGGCCCGCCATTTACGCCCGCTTCACCTTTTCCAGATACACGAATTTGTTGACCGTTATCGATACCCGCTGGAATTTTAACGTTGATTTTTTTATGTTTACGAACTTTACCAGAACCGTGACATGTCGTACATTTTTCTTTAATCATTTGACCAGTTCCTGAACAATGCCCACAAGCTTGACGGTTTACAATACGACCAAATGGTGTATTTTGCTCTACACTTACTTGCCCTGATCCTGAGCAATGTTTACATGTTTCTTTTGAAGTTCCTGGTTTTGCTCCGCTACCTTTACAAGTATCACATGGATCTTCTACTGGAATCTCGACATTTAACTCTTTACCAAAAATAGCTTCTTCAAAATCTAAAGTAACTTGATATTGTAAGTCAGCACCTTGACGTGGAGCATTTGGATCACGACGTCTGCCGCCACCACCGCCAAAGAATGAACTAAAGATATCTTCGAAACCGAAGCCTCCGCCGAAGTCTCCTCCGCCGCCAAAGCCACCAAAGCCTTGATTTGCACCAGCATGACCAAATTGATCGTATTGCGCGCGCTTTTGATCATCACTTAATACTTCGTATGCTTCTTGTACTTCTTTAAACTTTTCAATTGCATTTTCTTCTTTACTTACGTCTGGATGGTATTTTTTAGCCAAACGACGATACGCTTTTTTTATTTCATCTTTTGAAGCACCCTTGCTAAGCCCAAGGACCTCATAATAATCTCGTTTACTCATAAATTTACAACCCCCGAATCTTTCACATAAACGTAATTTTAACACCGAAAGAAAGTGCTTTGCAACAAAGTTTCCTTACTTACAGTATGCAAAATAAAAAACTTAAGATCCTCACACATTCCTTCTCATTCATACAAAAAGCCAAAGCCAAGGCACGCTTGACTTTGACTTTTTGTCATCTTACTTATTTATTATTACTTATCTTCTTTTACTTCTTCAAACTCAGCGTCTACTACATTGTCTTTCTTCGCGCCAGCATCTTGTGCTCCTTGTGCACCTTCTGCTTGCCCTGCAGCTGCTTGAGCTTGCTCGTATAATTTAACAGTTAATTGTTGTACGATTTCTTGTAAAGCGTCTTTTTTCGCACGGATTTCCTCAAGCTCGTTCTTCTCAATCGCAGCTTGTAATGCTTCTTTCGCTTCTGTTGCTTTTGCAACTTCAGCCGCATCCACTTTACCTTCTAAATCTTTTACAACTTTATCTGTTTGGAATACAAGTTGGTCAGCTTCGTTACGAAGTTCAACTTCTTCCTTACGTTTTTGGTCAGCGTCAGCGTTTGCTTCTGCTTCTTGTACCATACGATCTACTTCTTCATCAGAAAGACCTGAAGAAGATTGGATTGTAATAGCTTGCTCTTTGCTTGTTCCTAAATCTTTCGCACGTACGTTAACAATACCGTTCGCATCAATATCGAATGTTACTTCGATTTGTGGAATACCACGTGGTGCTGGTGGAAGGTCTGTTAATTGGAAACGACCTAATGTTTTGTTGTCAGCTGACATTGGACGCTCACCTTGTAATACGTGAATGTCTACTGCTGGTTGGTTATCAGCAGCTGTTGAGAATACTTGTGACTTACTTGTTGGAATTGTAGTGTTACGCTCGATTAATTTCGTGAACACGCCACCCATAGTTTCAATACCTAAAGAAAGTGGAGTTACATCTAATAATAGTACGCCTTCTACATCACCAGTAAGTACGCCACCTTGAACTGCAGCACCTAATGCTACAACTTCATCAGGATTTACACCTTTATATGGTTCTTTACCAGTCTCACGTTTAATAGCTTCTTGTACAGCTGGGATACGAGTAGACCCACCAACAAGGATAACTTTATCTAATTCACTTGGAGCAAAACCAGCGTCTTTTAATGCACGACGAGTTGGCTCTAACGTTCTTTCAACAAGACTTGCTGAAATCTCTTCGAATTTCGCTCTTGTTAATGTTAATTCTAAGTGTAATGGACCAGCAGCTCCAGCACTAATGAATGGTAATGAAATTTGTGTTTGTGTTACACCAGAAAGATCTTTTTTCGCTTTTTCAGCTGCATCTTTCAGACGTTGAAGTGCCATTTTATCTTGGCTTAAATCAATGTTATTTTCTTTTTTGAATTCAGCTACTAAGTGGTCAATAATAACTTGGTCAAAGTCATCTCCACCAAGACGGTTGTCACCAGCAGTTGAAATAACTTCGAATGTTCCGTCTGCTAACTCAAGGATAGATACGTCAAATGTACCGCCACCTAAGTCATATACTAAGATTTTTTGCTCTTCATCTTGTTTTTCTAAACCGTAAGCAAGCGCTGCTGCTGTTGGTTCGTTAATGATACGCTCAACTTCTAAACCAGCGATACGACCAGCATCTTTTGTTGCTTGACGTTCTGCATCGTTGAAGTATGCAGGTACTGTAATAACAGCTTTCGTTACTGTTTCACCTAAGTATGCTTCAGCAGAAGCTTTTAGGTTTTGTAAAATGATTGCAGAAATTTCTTGTGGTGTATAATCTTTACCTTCAACTTCTACTTTGTAGTCTGTACCCATATGACGTTTAACAGACATGATTGTATTTGGGTTTGTAATTGCTTGACGCTTTGCAACTTCCCCAACTTGACGCTCTTCATTTTTGAAAGCTACAACAGAAGGTGTTGTACGGTTTCCTTCTGGATTTGGGATAACCTTTGGTTCTCCACCTTCCATAACAGCTACACAAGAGTTTGTTGTACCTAAGTCAATACCGATAATTTTACTCATGGCGAATCCTCCTACTTTTATGTAAATTATTGATTTACTTTTACCATTGATGGGCGAATCACACGGTCTTTTAGTTTATAACCTTTTTGGAATTCTTCAACTACCGCGTTTGATTCAAATTCACTGTCTTCCACTTGCATAATAGCTTGGTGTTCATTAGGATCAAACTGTTTACCAACAGCTTCAATCACTTCCACACCTTCTTTAGCCAACGCTTCTAGCAATTGACGATGCACCATTTCCATACCTTGTAATAAGGATTTCGTTTGCTCATCACTTGCTTCCACTTGCATCGCTCTTTCAAAGTTATCAAGGGCTGGCAAGATGTCTGAAACTAGACTTTGCGCTCTATATTTTTCAGCAGCCTGTTTATCCATTTGGACACGACGCTTATGATTTTCAAAATCAGCTTGTAGACGTAATGTGCGACCTTCCGTTTCCGTTAGTTTCGCTTGTAACTCATCTACTTTTTCTTGTAAAAGAGCAGCCTCACTTTTTTCTTCTACAGTTTCTTCACTGTTTTCTGGCGTGACAGCTTCTTCAACTTGCGCTTCTTTTACTTCTTCTACCACTTGTTCGTTACGCTCTTCCACAATATTCACCTCCTTAAAAGGTATTAGTTATCATGCATAGCATGATTACCTAAGTATTATATATTACACACAGCAATGAAAATTCCATTACTTGAGCGAATGTATTACTCTCATTTACTTTTTAAGTCCATCAGTAAATTGTCTCGTAAATAACTGCAACAAACTAATTACACGAGAGTATTGCATTCTCGTCGGACCTAAAATAGCAATCGTTCCAAGCTGCTCTTCTCCAATCGAATACGTTGCAGAAATTAAACTACAATCTTCCATGGCTGTCGCAGAGTTTTCCCTACCAATTTTCACTTGAATACCGACTTGTTTATGACGCAAAATATCATAAAACTCAGCTTCATTATCAATCATCGTCAGCAAGGATCTTACTTTGTGAATGTCATGGAACTCTGGTTGCGAAAGCATATTTGCTTTTCCTCCAAAGTATATCTTTTCCGATAACGGAACTTGAAATGTACCATCTAACATTTTTATTGCACTATCGTAATTATGAACATACCCACGTAAAACTGTAACAATCTCCTTAAAGATTTTATTATGCAGTTCTTCCATCGGTACACCCGATAGCTTTTCATTTAAAATATTAACCATTTTTTCTAAATCTGATAAATCAACAGATTCCGGAACGGTAATCGTTTTACTTTGTACATGCCCTGTATCAGTTACAATAATAGCGACTGCAGTTTGACGATCAAGCGGCACAATTTGTACATTTTTAAGTTTATTTGTGCTTAACTTCGGTCCAAGAACAATGGCCGTATAATTCGTAAGTTCTGATAGAATTTGAGCCGATTGCTGTGCAATTTTTTCCGCTTCAAAAATTCTTTCAGCAAATAAATCTTTAATTTGTACAATTTCAGCTTTCGGTAAGTTTTGCGGCGCTAAAAGATGGTCTACATAAAATCGGTATCCCTTCTCAGAAGGAACACGGCCAGAAGAACTGTGCGTTTTTTCAATAAAACCTAATTCTTCTAAGTCCGCCATTTCATTTCGAATAGTAGCTGAACTAAATGTAATTTCATCTTTTTTAGCCAACGTTCTAGAACCAACCGGCTGCGCTGATCCAATAAAGTCATCAATAATTGTTTGTAAAATTAAGAGCTGACGTTCCGTAAGCATCTCATCATCACCTCTGTTAGCACTCTTTGTCTTCGAGTGCTAAATCTATTAATAACTTACCAAAATTGACATTCAATTGTCAACGGAAACGTCACGAAATAATGAAACTTTTTCACGTTTATAGAACATTTATTTAATCAATCAAAAATGACTGGAACACTTCATTCCCTAATAATTTTCCTTTTCGTGTTAAACGCACGTATCCGTCTCCCTCTTCAAGCAACCCTTGTTCTTGATTACTTTGCAACTGCTTCGCGAAAACTTGATCCATCTCCATATCAAATTTCTTTTGGAACGCCATTTTAGATACACCTTTTGTTTTTCGAAGCCCTAAGAACAGTTCTTCTTCCATTCTTTCTTTCTCCGTCACTGCGTGGACGTCTAAATATGGAAAATCCGTTTCATCAATTTTATTGAAATATTGCTTCAGTGGCCCTACATTTTGGATACGTTCTCCATTTACATAACTATGAGCCCCAGCTCCAAATCCATAATACTCTTCATTATTCCAGTATGTGAGATTATGTCTACTTTCATTATCACCTTTTGAGAAATTGCTAATTTCATACTGCTTATAACCATGTTTCTCCATTTCATCCATTACCATTTCGTACATTTTCGCTTCGTGATCTTCACCTGGAAGACGTAATTTCCCCTTATTCATTAAGTTATAAAACACTGTTTTCGGTTCCACAATTAATGAATATGCCGAGAAATGTTGTACACCAAGCGTAAAAGCAATATCTAATGTTTCCTTTACGTCTTCTATCGTTTGTCCTGGCAAAGCATAAATAATATCTATATTAATATTTTTGAAGCCCACTTCCTGTGCTTCTCTAATCGCTACAAAGGCATCTTCCCTTGTATGTTTGCGACCAATTTTCTCAAGCAGTTCATCTCGAAATGTTTGCACACCAAAACTAATTCTGTTCACTCCACCTTCTAGCAATACGTTTAACTTCTCTTTCGGCAAGTCACCTGGATTCGCTTCAAATGTTAATTCACAATTCGGAGCAAACGGACGCAAACGACGGTTAATAATATCGAGTAGCTTTTTTGTCTGTTCCATATTTAACGCTGTCGGAGTTCCCCCACCAACAAAAATCGTTTTCATACTATCAAACGGTACTTTTTGAACCGTGTTTATTATTTCTTTCTCTAGATAATCTAAATATTGATCAACCGGTTGGCGTTCAATGAACACTTTATTAAAATCACAATAGTGACAAATATGCTGACAAAACGGAATATGAATATATGCAGCTTGTACCAAATATAACTCCTACCTTTCTAAAAAGAAAACCTCCGCACTCGGGAGGGTTCTTTACTTCTCTAACGTATTACGAATTTGTTCCATTCGCATTTTTCCCCAATCATACATCATTTCAACGATTGGTAAAAGCGACATGCCTAATTCCGTCATATAATACTCCACTCGTGGAGGAATTTCTGGGTATACTGTTCGATCAACAATCCCATCTTCCATTAACTCTTTTAATTGGTTCGACAAAACTTTATGAGAAATGTTTGGGAATAATCGTTGTAATTCACTAAAACGATGAGGCCCTTCTACACCAAGATGCCACAGTATCACAACTTTCCACTTCCCGCTAATAATAGAAAGGGTTAATTCCTTTTCACAATTAAAATTACCATTTTGTATCTTCTCATGAATATCTTTTCGAATATTTTCGGACATTAACAAACTCCTAACTCTGTATGAACTAAAAAGCATCTCTCACTATTGTAATTGAGAGATACTCAGATGTCTAAAAAGTAATGATACAAAAAGAGAAGCCGTATAAACGGCTTCTTTTTTTATATAACAAGTAAATATTAGTTGTCATCCATTTTCAGTACAGCCATGAACGCTTCTTGCGGTACCTCTACAGAACCAACAGACTTCATACGTTTTTTACCTTCTTTTTGCTTATCAAGAAGTTTACGCTTACGAGAAATGTCACCACCATAACATTTTGCAAGTACGTTTTTACGCATCGCCTTAATTGTAGAACGTGCTACAACTTTGTTCCCGATAGTCGCCTGAATCGGCACTTCGAACTGTTGTCTTGGAATTAATTCTTTTAATTTTTCTACGATTACTTTACCGCGGTCATACGCTGAATCACGGTGTACGATAAATGATAAAGCATCCACTTGTTCATTATTTAAAAGAATATCCATTTTCACAAGTTTAGATGGTTTATAACCAATTAACTCGTAATCAAATGATGCATACCCTTTCGTATTTGATTTCAACTGATCGAAGAAATCATATACGATTTCTGATAACGGGATTTCATACGTTAATGTAACACGTGTTTCATCTAAATATTGCATATCAATAAACGTTCCACGTTTACCTTGGCAAATTTCCATTACAGCTCCAACATAGTCATTGGGAACCATAATTGAAGCCTTCACAAACGGCTCTTCTACACGATCGATAGACTGTGGATCTGGCATATTAGATGGATTATCAACAATAACATCTTCACCGTTTGTTAAATAAACTTTATAAATAACACTTGGCGCTGTTGTAATTAAATCAATCTTAAATTCACGTTCAATACGTTCTTGAATGATTTCCATGTGAAGAAGTCCTAAGAAACCACAGCGGAAACCAAATCCTAGCGCTTGAGATGTTTCTGGTTCAAACTCAAGTGCAGAATCATTTAACTCTAATTTTTCTAACGCATCACGTAAGTCGTTGTAACGCGCAGAATCAATCGGATATAAACCACAGAATACCATTGGGTTTAATTTACGATAACCTGCTAACGGCTCTGCAGCTGGACGTTTCGCGTGTGTAATCGTATCACCAACACGTGTGTCACCAACATTTTTAATCGATGCTGCTAAGAAACCTACATCACCTACTGTTAACTCGTCACGTTGCGTAGTCTTCGGTGTAAATACACCTACTTCTGTTACTTCAAATTCTTTACCAGTTGCCATCATACGTACTTTATCGCCAACTTTTACCGTCCCATTTACAACACGGATATAAGCAATTACACCGCGATACGGATCATATAAAGAGTCGAAAATCATACATTGTAACGGATCTTCTGAATCACCTGTTGGTGCTGGTACTTTCTCAACAATTTGTTCTAAAATTTCTTCAATACCAATCCCAGCTTTTGCTGAAGCAAGTACAGCTTCTGATGCATCTAAACCAATTACATCTTCTACCTCTTGACGTACACGCTCCGGGTCTGCACTTGGTAAGTCAATTTTGTTAATAACCGGTAAAATCTCTAAATTATTATCAAGCGCTAAGTATACGTTCGCTAACGTTTGTGCTTCAATACCTTGTGCTGCATCCACTACAAGAATTGCGCCTTCACAAGCCGCTAAACTACGTGATACTTCGTACGTAAAGTCGACGTGTCCTGGTGTATCAATTAAGTGAAGAATATATTCTTCACCGTCTTTTGCTGTATAGTTTAATTGTACTGCGTTTAATTTAATTGTAATACCACGCTCACGCTCTAAATCCATAGAGTCAAGCAATTGAGCTTTCATTTCACGTTGTGTTAACGCGTTTGTTTTCTCTAAAATACGGTCTGCTAACGTTGACTTTCCGTGGTCAATATGAGCAATGATAGAGAAATTACGAATTTTGGACTGTCTTTTTGCTCTTTCTTCTTTGTTCATCTATGTTCTCAACTCCTAATAGTCTCGCCAATATACACTAGCACTGATTATATCAATAGAGCAACAAAGATTCAATGAAAACTCGTGCTGCTTACGATACAAATCATTCTATCTATATCTTATGCGAACAAACCATAAGAGACAAACCTTTTTCAAATTAAAAAACGGCTGTCTTACAAATCTGTAAAACAACCGTCCTCCGTTTGACTCTTAACTAAAAATTTCTTTTACTTTCCCAACAACTATATCTACCCCAAACTTTGTTACTTCATAAGAAACACTTGCTATCGCCATACCAATTCCTTCTAAAACATTAAAACTTCTCAAGCTTTCTAATTGTTTTTGTTTCTCAATTGTCGAAAACGAACTTCCCGAAATTTCTAATTCAGCAACCGCACCCTCTGTTCCTGTCATATGTGCTATTTGTTCATATGACATTTGCTGATAACCTTTCATACTTTTTAAACCATGATTAGCAAGTGCCATCCCTGCTATCACCATAAGTAAACATATAGCTGCACTACATATACATAAAAGTGAAAAGTGACTTAAACTATTATCATCTCTTCCCATCAATGTGTATATGCCCCTGTATTATCTTGGTCAATTTGATGATGCAGCGCTGCATTTAACCCACTCGCTATTACATTTGCCATATCCTCTATGAAAGCATCCACTTCTTTCGGAGTCACCATTAAATTATGGCCAAGAGGAGATAACACTTCATAAATTAATTTTCTCTTCTCTTCATCTTCCAGTGTACCTACAGCACCTAAAAACATATTTCGGCTTTTTTCATCCGGCATATCTTCTTCTGTTAATTTTTTCTTTTCTCCAAATGAAAATCCCGCAGGTAATAAAGATCTTGATGGCTTATGTCCCTCTTTCATCTCTCTTCCAAAGTGCTTCAAAATAAAATCAATTGTATCGCTTGTAATCGAAACGGCATCAACTACAGTCGGAACACCAATAGCAATAACAGGAATTCCTAATGTTTCTTTACTTAGCTCCTTACGTTTATTCCCAACACCAGATCCAGGATGAATTCCTGTATCAGAAATTTGTATCGTACTATTTACTCGTTCAATAGAACGGGCAGCTAACGCATCAATTGCAATGACAAAGTCCGGATTGGTCTTCTCAATAATCCCATAAATAACATCGCTTGTTTCAATTCCTGTAATCCCCATTACCCCAGGACGAATTGCACTAACAGGTCTAAACCCTTCTTCTACACTTTCAGGCTGCAGTTGAAACAAATGTCTCGTTACCAATACATTTTCTACCACTATCGGTCCAAGTGCATCTGGCGTTACATTCCAATTCCCAAGACCGACGACCAAGCAGCTCGCTTCTTTCGTAACACCAACCTCTTCTAGGAAATAAGAAATTTCTTTCGCAAAAACGCGCTCTACTTTTTGTTGCAGTTCCGTATCTTGTTGACGTATACCTTGTACTTCAAGCGTTAAATAATTTCCAGGTTTTTTACCCATCGATTCAGACGCAACTTCATCAATCGTTACTTTTGTAATGGTAACACCTTCTTCTTCCCTCTCTTTTACAATAACTCCTTGTATTCCATTTTGTTCTTCTTGGCGCTCTTGTAACATTTGATGCGCCTCTACAGCAAGGTCAGTTCTAACGCTATATTTACTTAAATCTAATGGTTCTTTCATCGTATCTCCTCCGTAATTCATAGTAAATATCGTTAGATTTCCCAAAGTTATATAAGGTCATTCTTTCCTTTACGTGAAATTTCATTGATATACTATTGCAATTCTCTTCACCGTTTGATAGAATATCACTTGTTCTATGTAAGAATCGAGTCATTCGATTGCACCAGGGAGGTGAAAAGTATGGCAAACATCAAATCTGCTATCAAACGCGCTAAACTTAGCGAAGAGCGTCGTGCACATAACGCTTCTATCAAGTCTGACATGCGTTCTGCTGTTAAAACTGTAGAAGCTTTAGTTACTAATAACGATCTTGAAACTGCTAAAGAAGCTTTCAAAACTGCTTCTAAAAAACTTGACAAAGCAGCTCGTAAAGGTCTTATCCACCAAAACGCTGCAGCTCGTCAAAAATCTCGCTTAGCGAAACAAGTAAACGCGTAAGGCGTTTAAAAAACGATCCATTTGGGTCGTTTTTTTATATACAAAAAAGTTCACGTTACTTGGTAACGTGAACTTTTTTTGTATCATCACATATGATTTAACCGCATCAAGAAAAACTCAAGTACAAGCTTCTTATCCATCTTTCCTGTCTTCATACTATAATCAGCTTCCGCTAATTCTATAATCACTTTCTTTAGTTCCTCAAAAGAGAAAAACTTCGTTTGATTCATCGCTAACTTTACACGATATGGATGCACACCAATATGAGAAGCAATTTGATTTTGTCCATAACCACGTTGCTGTAACTCTTTCACTTGATGCAGCAAGCGGAATTGACTTACTAATAACGCAAGCAATTTAATCGGTTCCTCTTGCTGCGTAAATAATCCATCCAAAATTTGCATCGCACCCGCGATATCTTTTTTCACCACTTTTTCTGTTAAAGCAAACACATTTTGTTCAACTGATTTTGGCACAAGCTCGGCAACAAGTTTCGATGTAATCTCTCCGCCCATACCGACATATAACGTTAACTTGTCCATTTCCTTCGCCAACATCGTTACATTACTTCCTACAAGCTCTAACAACAAACTAACAGCTGCATTATCAATATGTACATGCACTTCATCTGCACGAGCAACAATCCACTTCTGAACATCCTGCACCTGCATCGTATTTGCTTCTACTATATCCGCTGTTTTCTTTAATAATTTTGTAATTTTTTTTCGTTCATCCAGCTTTTCGTAAGGCGCAACAAAAACAAGAATAGAAAATGGAGAAGGCTCTCCAATATATTCTTCTAAAATCTTTATGTTTTGCTCTAACTTTTCTTTTTGTGCAGTTAAAAATAGTGGTGATTTTATTAATAGCACTTTACGTTCTCCAAAAAAAGGAAGTGTACGTGCATCCTCAACCACATCTTCTAAATACGCTTCTTCTAAATCATATGTCACAACATTAAACTCACGATCTTCCTCTTCAAGCGCTTCTGTTGTAATAAGCTTTATCGTTTCATTTATAAAAAACGCTTCCGTTCCATACAGCAAATACAACGGAGCAAACTGCTTCTTTTTAATCTTTTTATGTATATCACTACTCATACTTTTTCCTACTCCCTAACTTGGCAATATATATTTATACTAATGCCCTAGCTTTTGTTTTACAAGTACAAAGGAACAGGCTGTATAACCCGTCCCTTTATTTATATTAAACGCCACGCAATAAGCCCCGGGTTTCTTATTGGTGTGCGGTAATCACCTTCCCTTTATTATTCACAATAAAAATTCGAGTATAAGTGCCAACTGTTAACATGCTTGGAAACAAAAAACTCACGTTACTTCCTGATTTAAAAGTAGTAAAAACACTCGATTTCTCTTCATATGGAAATTGTAGATTTTTTTCTGACAATATTTTATACTAAAGTGGAATGTTGGGGAGGGATTCTAAATGAATGATTTTGAACAAAACGTTCAAAGTAAACGCAATGACGCTATTGATTCAGGGGTAGGATTTATCGTCTCATTTGGTTTTTTCGCAACACTTTTCATCATTGCAACTGTTATTAAATTTATTGGTTCTTAAAGACTGCTGCTTACTGGCAGTCTTCTTTTTATCTATTATGTGTTTCATCATATGTGATTTTGCTATGAAAGGTTCCGTGTTCCCCTTTAAAAATATAGGAAATAGCACCTTGCTTATCCGTGCGCCATATTTCAATCCCCATCTTCTCAAAACGCTCTATAACTTCCTTATGAGGGTGCCCATACCTATTACGCTCACCGGCAGAAATAATCGCTATATTAGGCTGTACGGCGCTCAGAAAAGGCACTATAGACGACGTGTTACTCCCATGATGAGCAACCTTTAAAACATCCGCCCGTAAATCTGGATACGTAGCTACTAAAACCTTCTCTCCTTCTTCTTCTAAATCACCTGTAAACAGCCACGTTACCCCTCCTAATTTTGCCCATATTACAATTGAAGCGTTATTTTCACTTCTTTCTTTTCCCGTTGGAGCTAGTACAAAAAATTCCGCTTCATTTACACTCCAACTCTCCCCTTCTCCCACTTCCCTTATTTTCACTTCCTTTTCTAACGCCTGTTTCTTTATTACTGTTTCTAATACTGCATCTTGTTGCTTTCGGCCAAATACAACTTCTTTTACGGTTATATTTGATAATAACTCTTCCGCAGCACCTATATGGTCCGCATCTCCATGCGTTACGATTAATTTATCGATCGTTTTAATGCCTTCCTTTTGTAAATAAGGAATTAAAATATCATTTCCAACTGAAAATTCATGCTTTTTCCGCTGCCATTCTTCCTTGTTTACACGAATTGTTCCACCGGTATCAATGAGGTAAATCTCTTTATCGTACGGGAGGCGAATTAATATTGCATCTCCCTGTCCAACATCAAGAAATGTAACACTTCCGGTTTCCCGAAAATACGGATATACATAATGACATGTACAAATAAAAAGAAATATACCCGAAGCTATAAACATAATCCCCTTCGATATTCGCCTTTCCCAAACCATCAATATACTAACTATACTCACACAATATAGAGCTACAAGAAGTATAGGTGTTTGCCCGAAATTAAGGCGGATAAATGGTAAGCTTTCACAATAAATTAAAAAATCATTAGAAAGATTCAAACCTATTGATAGTACATTCGCAATTCCTTTTGCAAGAAATGGAATGATTGGTATACATACCAAAATAACAATACTACACGGCAATACAACGAGGGATAAAAACGGAACGTATAGGATGTTCAGAAAAATACTATATGGAGAAAAATAACCGAAGTGATATAACAAAATCGGAGTACTAACGAGCTGTGAAATAAGAGAAATATAAATAGAATTTCGGATCACTCCATTACTACTCTCTAGTAAAAGCGGGGCAGACAAAAGTAAAGCAAAACTACCAACAAAAGAAAATTGAAACCCAATATTATAAATAAGATATGGATCATATATAAGCATACATATAGCCGTTACACTTAAAGCATCGAAGCTAGACAAACGAAGAGAACACATGAAAGTACTCAACATCAAAACTCCTGTTATAGAAGCTCTTATAACAGACGGTGATGCTCCTGCAAAAATCATATATATAGGAATACAGAAGATAAGACATAATGTTGCTATCTCCCTCGTCACACCACTTCTTAGCAAAATAAAATACACAATTACCATTAACAATACGATATGCGACCCTGAAATTGCCAACAAATGTACAAGACCAAATTGTTGATATCGCTCTTCAACTTCAAATGTCATTTGTAGTCTATCACCAAATACTAACGCATTCATAAAAGCACCTGATTGCTCTGGAAACATTTCTGTAACTCCCGAGATTGCTTGCTGCCTCAAAAGAAGAATCCGTTGCACGAGTGACAATGATGTTTTATGGCATTCAGAAATATATGTAGCATCAAATGTGAAATGAATATTTTGCCTATACAAATAATCACGGTAATTAAAACCATGAAAATTGCGGGCTACTTGCGGTTCTTTCCTCTCACCTTCGAATATACATGATACTCCTGCATGTAATTGTCGCAGTTGTTTCTTTTCCAAGGCTGATTTAATTTTGTAACTTAACTGCACTATATTTTTATTCTGATCTTCAACTTGAAATGATAAGCGATCTCCGTTAATAAGAGGTGTGTTTTGTATTACTCCTCTTGTAAGTCCGTAGGGATCTCCTAGAGGCTTATTTTGTCCTTGAACATACGTAGTGTACATAGCGCCACTAAAACACGCTATCATACAAAAAAAGAAGGTTTTACGCGAAGTACGATATAAACAAAAGAAAACATAAAAAACGAAACAACACATCAGTAGTGCAACCGAAGAGGAAAAGGCGATTGCAATCCCTATTATAAATGAGATTGCAACATAGCCCCATTGTCCATGCAACTCATACTCACTCCTTATAGCATCATTTTTGCTTTCGTGAATACATGTTGTAATTCTTCCATTGATAAGTTCTCTTTTTCTAAAGATGCAAATAGTTCTTTTAACTCCATATGACGCTTTTGATCCTCTAACGCTGCAATATCATATTCTAGCGGAACATGCTTCACTGTTACATTCGCTTTTTCAAATAACTCTACGGCATACGGATGATTTTTATAATCCTGTGCATAATAAACTGCTGTAATACCACTTTGAATAATTGCCTTACAGCATTGTAAACAAGGGAAATGCGTAACGTAAATTTCCGCGTCCTCCGTTTTCGCACCAAACTTTGCGCATTGTAATAAAGCATTCATTTCCGCATGAATTGTACGAACACAATGATTATCAATAACGTAGCATCCATCATCTATACAATGTACACCACCTTTAATTGAACCATTATATCCACCAGCAATAATTCGTTTATCACGAACAATTGTCGCTCCTACCGCAAGCCTTGTACATGTACTACGTAGAGATAGTAAATGGCTTTGTGTCATAAAATATTGATCCCATGAAATTCGTTCCATATTTTTCACCTACTTTTTTATCTACTTGTAGTGTAGCGAATGAAGAAAAACTTCGTCAATCTTTTACGGAATAATAATTTGATCTTTTATTTTTTCCAGAGACTTCACACCAATCCCATCAATCTCTAATAAATCTTCTATTTTCTGAAACGGACCATGTTCCTCACGATATTTCAAAATACTTTCTGCTTTCCTAGAACCGATACCTGTAATTTTTTCAAGTTGTTCTTTAGAAGCTACATTTATTTGAACTTTCCCCTCCTCCTTTGAAACAGCAGCCCCTTCTTGCACTTGTTCGTTTTTATCTGGCACATAAAGGATCATTTGGTCTTGTACCACTTGCGCTAAATTTACCTTTTTCCTATCTGCCTCGGGCAAAAAACCACCTGCCTTTTCAATAGCATCCTTGACCCGGTCCCCTTCTTTCATTTCATACACTCCCTCTTTAACAACAGCCCCTTTCATATCAATTATAATTATTTTTTTCTGCTGCTTTGTATCCGATATTTTCGGTTTACTTTTTTTCTCTATCTCTTTCGCTTGCACATCCGTTGTAATGACCGATCGCTCTGTATGCTGGTTCGTTTTCCAGAAAAGAAGAAAAAGTACAATTCCAATAATAGCTACTAATCCTAACCATTTCTTTGGAAAATCCCACATCATTTTACACCTCTAATCATAAATTTATAACATCATTCATATTGTTTAGGAGAAAGCTGTTACGAAGGAGGGATGAAACATTGAACATAGGAATTATAGGGACAGGGAACATGGGGAATATACTAATCGATGCATTTTTAGAAACCCGTGCTGTCAAACCTTCGTGCCTTACAATTATTAATCGAACGCCAGCCAAAGCATATCATATAAAGGAAAAATACTCTTCTGTTCATATAGCCAAAACTATTGATGAAGTAATCGAACGATCACATCTTATTTTTATTTGCGTAAAGCCGATAGATATATACCCGATCCTACAAAAATACGCTGAACGTTTTTCTGATGAAAAGTGCTTAGTTTCTATCACAAGTCCAATATCTCCATCACAATTAGAGACACTTGTACCTTGCCACGTCGCACGTATTATTCCGAGCATTACAAACCGCGCTCTGTCTGGCGCATCACTATTTACATTTGGAAGTCACTGCTCTGAAGAGTGGCAACAAAAACTATTTCGCCTATTCAAAAAAATTTCTACTCCCCTTGTAATAGAAGAAGATATAACGCGCGTTTCATCTGATATAGCAAGCTGTGGTCCTGCATTCTTTAGTTATTTATTACAATGTTTCATTAACGCTGCTGTAGATAAAACAAATATTACACATGAAGAAGCCACTACTTTAGTAAGTGAAATGGTCGTTGGAATGGGGAAACTACTTGAAAAAGGGATTTTCACATTGCCTACTTTACAAGAAAAAGTATGTGTTAAAGGCGGCGTTACAGGAGAAGGTATTCGTGTTTTAGAAGAACATGTTGGGGATATGTTTCATAAATTAATCGAGCGGACACACGAGAAATTTGATGAAGATTTAAAATGCGTTGATCAGCAATTCAATAAGCACACATAATAAATACGTCATCATCATTCCAAATCCTTTTTATCAATACTTACTTTTTTACATTATATTTTCACTTAAACTAGCATTTTCACACTTTACGTATACCATCTTCTTATTATTCTAGAACTAAAATTACAGCTTCTTTACAAAACAAAAGCAACCTTCTCGGTTGCTTTTGTTTTATCCCGCTATTTGCCGGCCAGTAAGATCCCCACCTCAAAACTCAGCGAAAACAAAGAAGTTCAGTGAGGGATCAACTGCCCGTAAAAGCCCGATTGGTTCAACTAATAATCAGCGGAGGGTGAAGCCCCCCGCTGATTAAAGTTTCACTTTATCCGTTTTTCTTCGCCATGAAGAAAATACGCTCTGTTTGTTCTGTAACTTCAAGTCGCTCAAAATCACCAGTTACGCGAAGTACTGTAAAACCAGCCTCTTCAAGACATTTCGTTAACTCTTCAACCGGATATGCACGTTGCACGTGACATTCATCAAAACGATGGTACACATCTTCTTCTGGATCTTGAACAAAGAATGTTAAATCATGTTCTACACTATTTGATTCTTCACCAGGGAAGCAATTCCAAATAAGAGAGATTTCCTCTCCATTCACTGTGTATGTTTCATTTTGAAATACATGATGTATTTTATATAAAGAATGTACATCAAATAAAAACAAACCATCTTGACGTAAATGGTGAAACACTCTTCTAAACGTTTCTTGCACTCCATCTTCTTGCAATACATAATTTAATGAATCACAAAAGATTGTTACACAGTCAAACTCACCTGGAACATCAAGTTCTCGCATGTCTTGTTGGTAAAAAGGGATAAAATATCCTTCTCCGCCTAGTTTTTGCTGAGCGACTGTTAACATTTCTTCTGAAAGATCGACACCGATTAAATCGTAACCCTTTTGTACAAGTGGAAGTGTTACATTACCAGTACCGCATGCTACATCAAGAATCTTTGCCTCTTTCATATCCGCTTGCTGTAAACTTTCCTCTGTGAATTCTACCCATTTCTCATAAGGGACATCATTCATTAATTCGTCGTACAACAATGCAAATTGTTCGTATTTCATTGGTCTAGCTCGTCTGTAATATCTTCACGTGGCACATCGCCCCATAGACGCTCTAAATTATAGTGATTACGCTCATCTTTATGGAATACATGAGCAACTACATCTCCAAGGTCAACTAATACCCAACGTGCTTCGTCAAAACCTTCCATACGTTGTACGTCGATTTGGAACTCGTGTGCTTTCGCTTTAATTTCACGCGCAATTGCTTGCACTTGCTTATCTGAGTTACCGTGACAAATAATGAAATAATCTGCAATTGGTGAAATACCTTGCATATTTAGGACAACCATATCTTCTGCTCTCTTATCATCAGCTGCTTTTGCCGCTAATACTAATAAATCTTTATCTTTCATTTACTCATTTCCTCCTTGATAACTGCGTTGTATGTTTGGAATGTTAATGGATAAATCGTTTGATTTTTTTCCATTAAAAATTGAATTGTTCTCTTTAATGCAAATAATAAAGCTTGATTTATATCCGCATATGCGAGTTTACGAGCTTCCTCCACTCCTGGAAACTTCCGACCAGGCTCAATGTAATCTGCTACATAAATTACTTTATCTAACATCGTCATTTTCTCATGACCACTTGTATGATATGTAATAGCTTGCAGGATTTCAGGATCCGTAATGCCTACTTCTTTTTCTACTAAGTATGCCCCAACAGGTGCATGCCATAACTCTTTGTTATAACAAAGTAAATCTTTCGGCAAATCTTCACTTTTAATGATCTCTTCCATTTCTGAAATCGCTCTACACTTCGCATAATCATGGAATATAGCTGCAACTTCAGCTTTTTTTTCATCCACACCGTATAACTTAGCAAGTTCAATTGCTGTCTCCATTACACCAATTGTGTGTATATAACGTTTTTCATGCATTTGTTGTTTGACAATATGAAGTGCTTTCTCACGATTCATACAACCCATTCCTCTCGATATATACCTGTACTTTTTCAGGAAGTAAATATTTGCATGTTTTCTTCTCTTTATATCTCTCACGTAATAAAGATGAAGAAACTGCAAACTCCGGAATTTCCACAGTGGTGATAGGATAAGGTGTATGCAATGTATAACCAGGTCTTGCGACTCCAACAAACGTTACAAGATCAAGTAACGCCTCAATGTTATACCACTTCGGTAAATACTCAACCATATCTCCACCAATAATAAAGTGAAACTGCACATCCGGGTGCTTCTTCGTCAATTGTAGCATAGTGTCATACGTATAAGATGGGCCTTTCCTGCTTAGCTCTTCTAAACAAATAGAAAAATGTTCCTCTGCCTCAGTCGCAAGCTCTAACATTTGTAAGCGACTTTCTACACTTGTAATATTCCGCCCTTGTTTATGCGGCGGAATTTGGTTCGGTAAGAACCATACTTCTTCTAAATTCAAAGCGTGATATACTTCATTTGCAATGAGCAAGTGCCCATAATGTGGCGGATCAAATGTACCGCCAATGATGCCAATTTTTTTCAAAAGAAACGCCCCTTCCTTTTACGTACAGCAACTCTCTTCATTTCTATTCGAAGAGAGTTTACTGTTAATAAAAGTTCAATTGGTTTCGCTCTCTACATCATTACGCACTAGCGATAAAAATAGCATATGCTTGTCTTTTTATCGAGGAAGCTTAATTTGCTTATTTTCTCTAGATTCTTTGTATAAAACGATTGTACTTCCAATTACTTGAACGATTTCAGCACGTGCGCCTTTTGCAAGTTCTTCTGCAACTTCACGACGATCGAATTCACAGTTTTGTAGCACACTTACTTTAAATAACTCACGAGCCTCTAAAGTATCTGCGATTTGTTTAATCATGTTTTCATTTACTCCACCTTTTCCTACTTGAAAAATTGGTGTTAAATGATGTGCTTGTGCACGTAAAAATCTTTTTTGTTTTCCTGTTAACATATATGTTAGCCTCCAAGTTTTCTTATAACTAATTGTTTCATTCTATCGATATTCGGTACAAGCCCTGTCCACATTTCAAATGCAAGCGCCCCTTGATAAACAAACATATCAATACCATTTTGAATCACTGCACCTTGCTCTTTTGCCTCACATAAAATTTTCGTTTCAAATGGATTATAGATTATATCTGATACAATCGTTCCTTTTTTTAACGAAGAAATTTGTAATGGCGTATGTTCAACGCGTGGATGCATACCTATTGTTGTCGTCTGAATGATAATATCATAATTTCCTTGTTCTTCTGTTGCTTTTTCTAACGATAAAGCCACAGAATGAACCGTAGCCGTACATGCAGCAATAAGTTCTTTCGCCTTATCTACTGTACGATTAGCTACATCAATCTCTTTCACACCTACATCAGCAAGAGAAAAATAAATAGCTCGACTAGCACCACCTGCGCCAATCAATAAAATACGTTTCTCTTGAAGTGGTTCACTACTAATTGACTGCAGTGCTCGGACAAAACCAATTCCATCTGTATTGTAGCCAATCAATTTTCCATCCTTATGAACAACTGTATTTACTGCACCAATTTGTTTTGCTAGCGGGTCAGTCTCATCCAAATAATCCATAATAGCAACTTTGTGCGGAGTTGTTACATTAAATCCTGAAATACCTAATGCTTTTAAACCTCTTACTGCTTCCCCTAGCACTTCCTCTTTAACAAGAAATGCCTGATAATGGGCATCCATATTCAAGTGTTCAAATGCATCGTTATGCATAACGGGTGATAATGAATGTCCAATTGGATTTCCGATTACACCATATAATTGTTTCATAAATCCCTCTCCATATTAAATTAAAGATTTACGTAATGAAACACTTACTCCTTTTGGTACGTGTGCAACAATTTTTGCTCCTGGTTCGTTCACAGTAACCCATCCTAATCCAGAGAATACAACATCCGTTTTTGGTTCACGAATATTAAACTCGTATTTCACTAGCTCTGGCATATTTGCTAATTCTTCTGGTGTTGGTGGGCTTAGTAAATCCCCAGCATGATTTTTATACAATTCATCTGCTTTCTCAAGCTTTGTACGATGGATTGTTAAACGATTCGAGAAGTGACAAGTAAATGCACGACGACCACCACTTACATAATCAAAACGTGCCAGTCCACTAAAGAACAATGTTTGTTCTTCATTTAATTGGAACACCATCGGCTTAATTTCTTTTGTTGGTGTAATAAGCTTTAAGCTTTCTTTTCCAACATAATGAGCCATTTGATGGTGGTTAATAATACCTGGCGTATCATATAAAGAAGATTCTTCATCTAATGGAATATCAATTAAATCAAGCGTTGTTCCTGGGAAATGAGATGTTGTAATTACATTTTCAGTCTCATCACTAAATTCTTTAATCATACGATTAATAAATGTTGATTTTCCTACATTCGTACATCCAACAACATAAACATCTTTTCCGCCGCGGTAATACTCAATAGCATCTGCCAGCTCAGCAATCCCTTGTCCCTTCGCTGCACTAATTAAAAAGACATCTTCTGGCTTTAATCCTAGCTGCTTTGCACTATAACGCATCCAATGCTTTACTTTATCATGTTTTACTGACTTAGGAATTAAATCCGCTTTATTCCCAACAAGTAATACTTTATTATTTCCGACGAAACGATGTAAGCCAGGTAACCAGCTACCATTAAAATCAAAAATATCTACAATCTTAACTACTAACGCATCCGAATTTCCAATTCCATTTAGAATACGTAGGAAATCATCATCTGTTAATGATACATCTTGAATTTCGTTATAATGCTTCAAACGAAAACAGCGTTGACAAATTACTTGTTCTTTCTCTAAAGATGAGGCCGGAGCATATCCTACTTCATTTTTATCTTCTGTTTGAATTTCTACACCGCAACCAATACATTTAATTGTTTCAGTCAAACTCTATTCCTCCCAGTTAATTAAACCTTTTTTCTTCATGTTTTTCATAATTCTTCGTTCAATTTTTCGATTAAAGCGCGTTACTAATCCGTCCGTTTGTGCTACCGGTACAACTAAAATCGTATGCAGTCCCACACGGTTTCCACCTAGAACATCTGTTAGTAACTGATCCCCAATTACTACAACTTCATCTGGTTGCAGGTGCATCTCTTGCATCGCACGCTTAAATGCACGAACAAATGGTTTACGCGCACTATGAATAAATGGAATACCTAATGGATCAGCAAAGTCTTTTACTCGTTGCTCATTATTATTTGAAACGACCGTTACTTGAATGCCTAGCTCTTTCATTTTCAAAAACCACTCTTCAAGTTGCGGCGTTGCATTTGGACGATCCCATTCAATTAAAGTGTTATCTAAATCAGTAATAACGCCTTTAATTCCACGTTTTTTCAAATCTTCTGGTTGAACATGATATACATTCTTCACATATTCATTTGGTAAAAATAGCTTCAATTTCTTTCACCTCTTTGAGGAGTTTTCATAAAAATTTTTCGACAACATATTTCGATATTTAACCTGTGGATAAAATTGTACACATTTTCCACATTAATTTTTCAGTCAATTTGGAATTTACTAACAATCTATACACATTTTATCCACCTAGGTATGTGGATAACCACTCGTTTGTGACTGTCATATTTTTTTGGTACATTAAATGCAACAACGAATCAATCCTTATATTATTAGGAGGTGACTCACCTTGAAAACAAAGCATATGGAACAGTTATCTACCGAGTTACTCACTGAGTCTTATTATAAAGCAAAAGAACTAAAATTAAATCCCGACTTCATTTTACTTATAAAACAAGAAATTATTAGACGCTCATTAGAGGACAAGCTGGTCAAATCGTCTTAATTACATATAAAGTGAATTTTTAATTAGCTAACTTGTAAAAAGAGCCATCCTGCGATGGCTCTCGAATAAACAAGTACTCCCATCTCGGGAACTTCATCATTAAGCATCTTTGTCCATAACTCTTGCTTACAGTTATTAAATCTTTTCTTTACTTATGAGCCAATCGAGTAGCAATTTTTTCACCGAGACGAAGCTCTTGTCCACTCTTCAAATTCTGCACTACTTCTATCATATCTTTTTCAAACAATAACACAACTGTTGAACCAAATGTAAAGTATGCCATTTCTTCACCTTTTTGAACAGTACTTCTTTCATGTAGCAGCTCAATACTATTAACAAACATAGCTCCTACTTTTACAAGCGCCATATGTTCGCCGTCACTATTCACTTCTGTAACAGAACGATAATTTTTTGACAATGGTTCTTTCCCGTATTCCATACCAGCTGCATTTACTGGATATGATTTTCTACCGAGTACAAATCTTTCAGTCACAGAACCCGAAAGTGGACTATGAATACGATGATAATGACTTGGACTTAAATAAATAACCATGTATGTACCACCTGCATATCGCTTTGCACGTTCTTCATTACCTAGCATATCCACAATCGAATAACGCTTGCCTTTAATATCAAATGTTTTTGTGTCCTCAATAGGACCGTGATCAGCAAAAACACCATCAACAGGACTAACGATACTCGATGCATCTGTATCAATACTACGCTTTCCTTCTTTTAACTTACGCGTAAATAATTCATGCAATGTTCTATATTCCTTCAAACCCTTTTCCATCTCATCTTGATTAATTTGAAAAACTTTCGCATACGATGAAATAATGATAGAGCTCAAACGAGATTGTGCAAATTTACGTAATATATAAGAAGTAAAACGACCATTTGTAAGTTCGATCATAAGTCGATATAATGTACGTCGCAAATTGCGAAACCTCCTAATCAGCCTATAACTTTAGCTTTCCCTTCTTTTCCTTCTATATCATATGTGAAATTGGTTCTTATTCCCACATATCATATAAAACTGGTTCATTATACATGCGGAAAACTAAGTATGGTATTATTCTTAAATTGTTTAGCACCTTCTAATATTACAGATAGAATCCGTCATTTTCAACAGTGAACATGGATTTCTTCTGAACACAACTCTTTTTCTTTCCTTATTTACAAAAAGAAAAGCAGCCCTTTTTAAAATAAGGCTGCTTGCAATGTACATTATTCTTTCGCTTTTTTCTCTTTCTCTGCTCTTACAAATTCATGGAACATTTTCATTAAAGCGCGCTTTTCAATTCTTGATACGTAGCTTCTGGAAATACCGAGTGCCTTTGCAATCTCCCGCTGCGTTTTCTCTTTATCAAGCCCCAGTCCAAAACGCTTCACAATTACTTCTTTCTCTCGCTCATCTAAAATATCGATATACTCTTTAATCTTTTCTAACTCCATACTAAGCTGGATCATATCAATTACATCTTCAGACTCTGATTTTAATATATCAATAAGCGATATTTCATTCCCCTCTTTATCTTGCCCGATCGGATCATGAAGTGAAACGTCCTTTTTCGTTTTCTTTAGTACACGTAAATGCATCAAAATTTCATTTTCAATACAGCGCGCTGCATACGTCGCAAGTTTTGTTCCTTTTCCTGCCGAATAGCTCTCGATCGCTTTAATGAGCCCGATTGTACCAATTGAAATTAAATCTTCTGCATCTTCCCCTGTGTTTTCAAATTTTTTAACGATATGAGCTACAAGCCGTAAATTATGTTCAATTAACAGATTCCTCGCTTGAGCATCACCTTGCTCCATTAACTCTAAGTACTTTCTCTCATCGTCTGATGATAACGGCTGCGGAAACGCATTATTCTTCACATAAGAAACAAAAACAAACACTTCTCGAACCATATATCCAATTGCGGCGAATAGACTCAAACCTTTCACCTCCGCCAAAATAGTGGTCTTTACTAAGTGTATGTGGGCGTGAGGTTGTTTGTGTCTGTACGATATAAATATGGAACCCTTAGCTTTTTGAAGAAACGAATAAACCCAATAACTTTAATTATATTTTTTATATATTACAATTTATAAAGTACAAAAAATTAGAAAGAGGTGTTTTCATGCCCTACTCAACTGTAAAAATTAAAAACTCTATCGTACTCATTTTATCATTCTTCCTACTTTCAGCCTGTGAACAACAAAATACACATACACAAACTGATAACAACAAAAAGGAAACTGTGACAATAAAAGATAATACAAATACTGAAAACAGGAACAAACCGGAAGAACCGGAAAAAGATCAAGTAACCCCTGAAGAACAAACAAAAATTAAAGAAAAGCAAGAAAACGCTACAAATATAAACATAACAGCAAGCATGGCTAAAGAAATTCTTATTAAAAAATTCGGAACATTAGACGAAAACAAAGTTACTTACACCCTCCTACCTAGTGTAAGCTCTACAAAAAATAAAATTAATAATAAACCAGGTACTGATTACTATACTTTCATGCCTCAATTTGATAATCATCGTGCTGATTTCACCTTTTCTGTTCATAAACAAACTGGAGAAATTATTGTTAATTGGAGTGACGGTAGCACATTAACTGAAGCAGAATTTAAAAATACACAGAAAGCTCAACAAGTTAATCAGCAAACAGATAAACCAATAAATAAACCAGTCGATATTACTAAATTCACAAGTGAAGATGCTATAAAAATCTTAGAAAAAAGAATGGGACCTCAAACAGCCCAACTGCACTATGGCGCTACAAATGAACCTATCGGTATAATCAATGGAATTAAACTATACGATGTCTTCTACGCACGCGGAGAGGGCGAACGCCAACGCGTTTACAATTTCGCAGTAGGTTCGGATGGGAACATATATAATTGGTATGAAGCTCAAAAAGGCGTACTTACAATCAATTAAAACTCCTACTCTAATCATATAACCAACAGCCAATCGAGACTCTCGATTGGCTGTTACTAATATTCACTCCAAATTTTCTCCCCAGTATGCGCATCAATATAACGAATTTCTCGACTACCGTCGAAGAATTCTTTACACTTCTCATCCGTTGTTTGTTTATACAACAATTGATATACCGTTTCCTCTACATCATGATCTATAGACCATTCTAATTTAACTCGGATAGCCTCTCTGTATATTTCTAACGCTTCTTCTTTAGTTACTTTTGGTGTTGTTTCGTATGTAAGTAATTCTTTTATAAGGTTGCTAGACTCTCCAGAGTAGTGCATCACAGCACCGTTTTCCGCATTGATGTTAATCATAAATTGGTTATACTCTGCCGGAATATCATTTATATATACAGAAAAGATAAATCTTTCAATCCCATCTTCTGCTTCTTCACGTTCCTCCCAAAGACGCAGATATTTTGTGATATCTGGAATAACTCGTTCTAAAAATTGAAGTGCTTTTTGTAAACATTCCTCTCTAAACAGTATTTGCTTTACTTCTTT
The DNA here is from genome assembly GCF_054771475.1 of Bacillus sp. MN7755. Lineage (NCBI taxonomy): Bacteria > Bacillati > Bacillota > Bacilli > Caryophanales > Bacillaceae > Bacillus > Bacillus sp. MN7755. Next base: position 82,248 of record NZ_BTRL01000026.1, on the reverse strand, counting down.
ATCATCTGTCAGTTTTATAAAACCAGTTAATTCATTGGTTAATTTATCAATTGTAACGCTAACTAAATTATTATATTTTAACATCGGTAAATGCTTTTTAAAAAATTCATTCATTAAATATGGATTCTTTTCTTCTTTCTGTTTCTGTAATTCCTCTTTCAGAACAAATTTCATTCTTATTTCATCATCATTTTCCGTCTCATCTACTTTTGTAAAACTTTCTTTATCCCAGTCAAATAAATCGAATATATCATCTTGCCGGCTACCTTTTTTTATTTTTTCAACAGCTACTGTTGGCGGTAATTTATAATGTTCTGGTCCAAACAAATCTTCTCCCTTACTTGCATCAATAGATGCATGACTAGGTGCTGGTTCATATACAAGATGGTATCCTTTTACTTCTTCTCCATTTTCATACTCACATGAAGAGTGTGTTAAATCTACAAATACAAGTCTCATATCTTGTCTAGCTTTCAAATTTTCTAAAACGACGTTCTCCTCAACAATTTCACTTGGCCATAACGGTTTTTTCTCGATAGCTTTTTGTCCATTATAATGAAAATTCACAACATCCCCTGAAGGATGAACTCGCACAACACACCCTGTATTCGGCAATGGATAGCTATTCACTTCTTGCATATAATTTACTTTTTTCCAACCGCGCCAATCATCCTCAACAGTTACATATGTATAAAATTCATATCCTTCTTTTGTATATTGTTTTAAGAATGTATTTGCAATCTCTCTTGCTTTATTCCCCTCTATCGCTTCCTTACCGCTCGAAACAGCATTTTCATCCTCTATCCTAAATTCAATTAAACTACCATTATGTCTATTCAACGTAATCTGTATTGTTCTCTCCTCATCCGCTTTATGTTCCCACCATAATAGATGATATGGGTCGTCCACACCTTCTTGATCATCTACAACGAGCCTATAATCATCTGGAATGTTAACAATATGATCCACTTGCTCTTTTCTTTCTATATCTTTTTGATTCATCATACTTCTCCTTTTATTACAATTTAAGGTAATTATAACAAACAAAACCAAAGAACTATAAACAAAAAAAGACTAGAGATATCTCTAGTCTTCTACTTCGTTTCACGATGTAACGTTACTCGCTTTAATCGTGGACAATATTTTTTTAGTTCGATGCGCTCTGGATTATTTCGTTTATTTTTTTTAGAAATGTAATTACGATCTCCGCACTCCGTACAAGCTAAGGTAATATTTACACGCATATGTAATTCTCCTTTCTTTCAAAGATTGCAACTAAAACGTAATGATTACGATTTATATGTTATATAACTTTATTCTATTTGTCAATTGCAAAACAAAAAGGTTCTAAATAGAACCCTTTTATTTTTAGTACTTTATACTTTTTATTAAAATGTCTCATATGTAACAAACTCACTAATCGGCTTTCGATATCCTCGTGGGCGAGTTTTAGTAGTATCACTTTTTCCTATCGTAATCATTAAAACAGGCACTATATGCTCCGGCATATTTAATTCACTTTGTACTGCTTTTTCATCAAAACCGATCATTGGACACGTATCATAGCCATAATATTTAGCTGCGTACATAAACGTCATCGCACTTAACGAAGCATTTCTAATCGCTTCCTCTGCCATGAAGCGTTCTCCTTTTCCTTCATATAACCCTTTCGTTAGCCTAATTGTATCTTCATACTCACATTCATCAATCATCTTTAAAACCTTCATACCGAAATAAATATTTTCAACATTTTGGTATGCTCTCTTATCACCACAAACAAGTATTACTGCAGATGCACTCGATACTTTATATTGCCTAAAAGCTAACTCTTTTAATCTTTCTTTGCGCTCTTGATCACGAATTACAACATAATGCGTATGTTGCAAATTGTAACAAGATGGAGAAAGCTTTGTTAGCTCAAATATTTTTTTAAAATCCTCATCAGGGATTTCTATTCCTTGTACAAATTTCATTGCGGAACGTCTAGCAATTGCCAATTCTTCAAAGTTCACCATATACCCTCCTTAATAACTATAAATTCAAATATACATTAATTTATACAAATGGATAAAGCAAATGAAAACACTTTAAATTATGGATAATAATGATGATTTACAAAAAAAAAGACAAAAAGCTGAAACAATTAGTTCATACGAAATTCACACGAATCTATTACTATAGGAATTGTACATAGTGAACTTATTAACAATCACGTTTATTCATATAGAATCTTACTCGAAAGGAGCTGAAATTATGAAAACTAAATATCGTTTTATGATCTCATCATTTGCTGCTTGCGCTTATATGATTTGGTATTTAGTATAATAACAACCTCACTTGTAAATAGGAAAAGGTGTGTATATAAATGGAATATAATCAATCAACAGTTAACTACTGGAAAGCTTTTGTACTACCATATACATTTGCTTTAGAAGAGTTAAAAACTAAATTTGAAATTATGAACCGGGAAGCCCAATTTTTAGAGGATTACAACCCGTTTGAACATATAAAAACAAGATTAAAACAACCTGAAAGTATTATTAAAAAGCTTGAACGTAAAAATTTATTACCGACAGTTGAAAATGCCCAAACGCATTTACAAGACATCATCGGCATTCGTATTACATGTTGCTTCGTAGAAGATATTTATCATTTAAAAGAAGTCATTCAAAAGCGTGAAGATATGGAAATCATAGAGGTAAAAGATTATATTGCTAATCCAAAGGGAAACGGCTATAAAAGTTTACACATGATTATTAAATATCCTTTATCACTAAATTCTGGTACAAAAGAAGTCTTTGCAGAAATTCAGTTACGTACGCTTGCAATGGACTTCTGGGCAAGTTTAGAACATAAACTTTATTATAAATATGAAGGGAAAATACCTGAGTATTTAAAAGATGAACTACATGATGCAGCAATGAAGGCTGAAGATCTTGATAATAAAATGGCGACCATTCGCCAAGATATTGATGATATCGAAGCATGCTCAAATCAAATTATGTTACCACTATAAAAAAAGGTTCTCGCCAATGAGAACCTTTTTTATTTCGCTATTTACAGGCAGGAAGGCTCCCTGATTAAAGTTTCACTTTATTTCTTCCCTATCGTGCGAACTTCTTCAATTTTCCAGCCATCCTCTTCTTTTCCAAGTGCATACCGTACTTTCTTCTGAAGAGTGACCTCCCCGTCTAGTTCCTTTTCCTTTATTTCAACAACAACATACCCTGCTTTACTAACTTTCATGTCTATATGTTCCAATTCAATTTTCTTATTTCCCTTTTGAAAAGCTGCTTCTTTTTGCGTTTTTAAGTCTTCAGCACTAGGCATCTTCTTTGAAAATAACTCCATATGTTCAGCAAGATTTTTTTCATTGGTCGTCCGTACAAACTCCTCCATAACATCTTGAATCGATTTCTCTTCTTCTTTCGTTATTTGTACCTTTTCCTCAGCTTTTGTAGTAGTGGATTTTTGTTCTATCTGATTCTCTTTAGATTGACATCCAACTAGCAATAATACACCTATTAGAAGGGATCCTATCCCTCTGAAAAAACCCCTCATCTTCCCATCTCCTAAAAAGAAAAGTGAGGCATTTCGCCTCACTTCCATTTATAATTAGCGTCTTCCTTTATTCGGATCCCCACCGCCAACAATATCAAAGACACGTTTAGCGATATTTGTATTTTCTTGAACGCCAGAGAACAAGTATTTACCGGGGCCAAATGCATATACGTTTACATCTTCCCCTGTATGTCCACCTGTTGTCCATCCTGTCACCGAACGCTTATTGAAAATATCTTCAATCGCATTATCAATCTTTGTGACATCTTTTGAAGGAGCAATATCGTTTACCGCTTTAATTTCTTCTGGTGTTAATTGTAAATCAATATATTTTTTCAATGTTTCTTCTACATTTGCACCTTTTGCAATCTCATTTGCCATGAAGTCTGGTGTGCGTTTTGCAGCTTTAATTGGATCTACTTTAAAGTTATACTCACCATTCGCACCTAAAGATAATCCGCCAGTAGCGTGGTCTGCCGTTGCAACGACTAACGTATTTTTATCTTTTTTCGCAAACTCAATCGCTGCTTTAAATGCTTTTTCAAAGTCTTCCATTTCACTCATTGCACCAACGATATCATTATCGTGTCCAGCCCAGTCGATTTGACTTCCTTCAACCATTAAGAAGAAACCATTTTTATTTTTGTTCAAACGCTCAATTGCTGCATTTGTCATTTCTTCTAATGAAGGTGTTTTATCGGTACGGTCAATCATTTTATCTAAACCGCCTGGCGCAAATAAACCAAGAATTTGATCATTTTTATCATTTAACAATTGATTACGATCTGTTACATAGCTATAACCAGATTTCTTAAATTCTTCTGTAAGATTGCGATCTTTTCTAACAAAGTTATTTACACCACCGCCAAGCATAACATCTACCTTATGCTTCCCTTTAACTTTTTCATCAAAATAATCATTTGCAATTGCGTCCATATTTTTACGGCTAATGTCATGCGCACCGAAAGCCGCTGGGGTTGCATGTGTAATTTCAGAAGTTGCAACTAATCCTGTTGATTTCCCTTTTTCTTTCGCTTGTTCAAGAACAGTTTTCACTTCTGCTTTATCATTATCAACCGCGATTGCTGCATTATATGTTTTAATCCCTGCTGACATAGCTGTTGCTGCCGATGCAGAGTCTGTAATATTTTCATGTTCATCTTCTGGATATGTTTTTTGTGTTCCTACAAGATGCTTATCAAATTCTGTAGATTCCATCTCAAAAGTTTTTGAATTATCTTTCATATAACGGTGAGCCGTCATATATGAAGGGCCCATACCATCCCCAATTAATACAATAACATTTTTAATCTTTGCATTGCTTCCGCTCTCATCTGCATTTACTTCACTAGAACGTGTAAAATTCCATGTTGCCACCGAAGTAACTGCTAACGACGCCACAACTGCAAATGGCCATGCTTTTTTCACAAACTTTTTCACTGTATTGTCCCCCTAATTAGGTTATTCATTTCCCACTATCAAATTTAACGGAAGACTATTAAGAGAAAATTAGTTATATGTAAATTTTTTGTTAACTTATGTAAATATCAGTTATAATTTGTATAACTTTGTCTGTTCATACCAACCATCTTCCCCTTTACAATCAAACTATAAACAAGTTGGATTTCATTTAACGTAAATCTCTTATTTAACATTTTCAATCTACTTTTATGAAAATTAATAGAAATGTGGTGAATATTTATGAAAATAATAAAACTAGATGAAACTTTTATTTTTGATTTGCTCGACCTTTGCAAAGCTATTGGATGGTTACAAGATAAAGTATTTATGAAAAAACAATTCGAAATGTATCTTTCGCTCGGCACACTTATCGGTTATATGCATGAAAATAAACTGATTGCAGCTGGAGGAGTATTTCCTTTTAAAAATAGTTTTTCTACTATTGGCATGTTAATCGTCCATCCTAATTTTCAAGGCCAAGGCATCGGACGTATTTTGCTTAATTACTGCTTAGAACACACTCCCCCAAAACAATCAATTGCACTTATTGCAACAAAAGCCGGCGAGCCTCTTTATACATCATGCGGATTTCAAACAGTAACGAAGATTCATCGTTTTGAAAAACAAACTACTAAGACACATATCACTCATACACAACAAGTAAAAGAAAAAGACTTTATATCGCTTATTTCTCTCGATCAAATTACAACTGGTGCCGATCGTTCTTTACTTTACTCATTACTATTACCAAGAACCAGCCACTCTTTTAAAATTGAGAGACATAACTGTATAGAAGCTTTTTCCTTATGTATACAAAAAGGTAATATATTATGTATCAATCCACTTATCGCCAAACGAGAAGAAGATGCTATTCAATTACTACAAAACATATGTGAATGTTGGAATGGCACAGTAAGGATTGATGTCCCACATTCACAGTTTTCATTTCGCAAATTTCTTCAAACAGAAAATTTCCAGGAAACGCTCCTTTCACCTCTTATGATAAAAAATGGTAGCCAACTTCCTGGAAATCGTAATATGCTATTTGCTATGATAGATACAGCGTTATGTTAGAAAGGGGACACCTAATTGAAGCGATTTAGCTATTTTATGGTAGGTTGTCTTACTCTTACACTATTAGTAGGATGTAGTGCAGCAGAAAAGCCAGTAGAACAAGTAAAACAAGTTAAAAATACACTTACAGCAAAACTAGCTACCGAGGAAAAAATGGTAGAAATAGATGGTCAAACCATTTACTTCAAAAAGATTGGTAATGAAAAACCACCTTTACTTATGATCCATGGATTTGGAGGATCCTCAGATGGTTTTCAAAAGATTTACTCAGACTTAGCAAAAGATCATACAATTATTTCTGTAGATGCTTTAGGATTTGGGCGCTCATCTAAGCCGATGGATTTTTATTATTCTTTCCCCACTCATGCAAATTTGTATTATAAATTAATGAAAAAACTAGGTTACGATTCGTTTGCAATACTGGGGCATTCAATGGGCGGAGAAATTTCTCTTAATTTAACATATTTATATCCTGAAGCCGTTACCCACCTTATTTTAACTGATGCTACAGGCGGTCCTCATACATTCGTTAATAAACAAGGTTCACCGAAACCTCAGTTGTCGACTGATTTAAATACCGTTTCTGCTATTGCAGATTATGATGAGAGCAAAGTGAAATTTAAACGTAATGATGAAGAGCATTACAATAAAATGAAATTATGGCCTAGACGTCTTCAAATCAATGCAAATGAAATGAAACAACCAACCTTAATTATATGGGGAAGAAATGATAGTAGCGTTTCTTGGAAGGAAGGAGAAACATATCATCAATTCTTAAAAAATAGTACTTTCCATGTTATTGAAAAAGGTTATCATGCACCGTTTCGCCAAGAACCACAGGAATTTGTAGGGTATGTAAAAGATTTCTTTAAAAACAATCCGATACAATTTGAAAAATAACATAAGCGGGTATCTCATTTTGAGATACCCGCTTTCATATATTAAGCAGCTTGCTTTTGGCGTTTTTGAGCTTTTGATCCTAAAACTTTTGGGATAACAAAGCCGTCAAGTCCAAGTTTTCCAGCATTCATACCAGAAACAAGAACGAACATAGATAAGATAACCATTTCAGGGTTCACACCAATTGACCCACTAAACATATAGGAAAAGTTCATTACAAGACCGAAAAAGACCGCTGTTTTTGTTAAACAGCCCACAATTAAACCAATTCCGACTAAAATCTCTCCCCACGTTACAAGTGTATTAAATAGATCAACGTTTGGAATTGCGAAATCTTGTAAAAATGATGCCCACCAAGATTGAACAGCCGGTTGTGCTCCTTTAGATTTTTCAATTGCACCTTGTAAATAACCCGTTGCATCGAATCCTTTTCCTTGTAGTTTACCAATTCCAGCCATTAACCATGTGTAACCAAGATACACTCGGATTACTGCTAGCACAAAAGAAACTGCTTTGTTTTCTCTTAAAAATTGAATAACCATATCTTCCTCCTAAAGTTGTAATTAAGTTAGTTACAGGTAATATAATAACATTAGTTACTTATTTTACAAACGTTAATTATGAATAATTCGTGACATGTGTATGAAACATTAAAAACTAACGTTTATATAGTAACTTTTATTACCTGTAAAAACTTGAACATATCATACCATAAGTGATAATGGTTTTCATTGAAGAAAATGTAAAAAAAATGTGAGTTAAATGTGAAACGCATTTATTCGAATATAGAATAAACGTGTTTCACACTACTTATAGAATCGAAATGTACGTGTCTCCTCATCAATTAACCTTGCTTCTTGAAATGCTTCTTCTAACGTTTTTTTATGGTTAATAACCCCGTAAAATAAGCGTATTGTAAACATAAGTGCTGCATTCCCATCTACATAATCTATCGATCCAATATACGATTTTGCTCCACTACGTAAAAAAGATTCTGCTAGTTTTCGCTCCCCTAACGTACACCCACTATTTACAATATGTGTATTATGCAATTTTGCATATTTATAAATTTCTACTGCACCAAAGTATCCCCTCGGTTCATCTTGTTCATATATATCTTCACCTAACTCTTCCATGACAAACTCTCCTTCATCACCATGAAAGCAAAAGACAACATAATTAATATCATTATATAAACCCTTTCCAGAAAGAATATCGATGAACTCTTTCGGTCTACCAATCCAGTATGTTATAACTTTCGCCCCAAAATATTCAAGTGATGCTCGGATTGATTGCGCCTCTAAATCAGAATTAAAGCCAACTACCAGTGCAACCTTCAACATACACCCTCCATCCTATAATTAGATTTCATCAATTAAACTTTTAAGGGATACATTCATTTCATATATACCCGTTTCTTGCAAAAAATCAGATCTAGTTAAAACGACATTCTGTAAATATTGCCTATATGCTGTAATTGTCCCGTCGTGAGATACAATGCAAATTCTTTCAGCGCCTAGCTCATAACACCAAAGAAGAAATTCATCTACTATTTGCTGAAAACAATTCTCTGAAATAGTATTTATACCTTCCGTCCATAACTGCTTATTTGTACTTTTCGCAATCGAGAAATGTGGAAATAAATTTGTTATTATTCCCTGATCTACTATGTGATCACATGGTAATGTTTTCGCTCCTTCTCGATAAGGAAAAATACGTGGGGATATATATGGGTGGACGAGTTTTTGACAGGCTACTTTCGCACTCCATATTGTCGCCGTTTGCAAAGTTCTAAGTGTAGGACTAGCAATTAATATATCCGCCTCTTGCAATGGCACATTGCATTGAAGTGATTTAGCCTGATTCCTTCCCTCATCCGTTAATGGTGGATGAAGCACTTATAAACTTGACGGCAAATCTTTTGTATGTTCTCCTTCACCGTGCCGAACAAAGATGAGTTTCATACTCATCCTCCTCTCGCTAAGTAATCCTTTTACATATTTCTTCCCTATTCCATCCTTTATTCCTGCTATATGAAAAACCGATATGTAAAAAATATTTGACATAAAAAATTGGAAAACATTACAATTGTATATGTAAAACACTTTTTACAATAGGGAGGGAAATTCCAAATATGAAATGGATAACCATCTTAATCGGAATGATTATATGGGGATATATAAACGGATTTTTTAGCAGTGATAAAACGGCTAATCCTTGGATTACAGATGATGAACGTGAAACAAAAATTAAGCAGAAGGCAATTATTGCAAGCTGGTCCGGTGTTTTTATGTTTTGTACCATTAACCTCTTAAACAAATGGTTAGGTGTAGGAACGAGCGATACATCACCTTACTTACCAACTTCTGTCGCAACTATTTTAAAAGAAAATGTAGAGTTACAAATTTTATTTATGCTATTTATTACGTACGGCATATTTTACGTATACTATCGAAGAAAACTCAGTGCTTAACTTTTTTATCTCATGATTATCCTCCTAAATGGTTATAGTAATTAGGACGAAATGAAAGGAGCGATAGAAAAATGAGTAACTCGAATGACTTTTTAGATACACTGCATGAAAAACAAGCAAAAGATGAACAAAATAGAAAACGTCAGGGGAACGGAAACCCAGCGAAAAAAAAGCCAAATAAAACACATAAATAACAATAAAAAAAACCTGCCTAAAATTATCTTTTAGGCAGGTTTTTTATTCTTCTTTCACCGAGATGACATTTTCCCAATTCCATTTCTCATAATACCACGCTGGTACATCTATATTTTCAATCCACTTTTCCTGTTTCCCATCTTTATGAGCAAGCCATACATCCGCTTTCTTACGGTCTGAACGTATCCAAATTAATTGATTACTCTTCTTCATGAAAATCGGGTGATAATCCCCTTTCTTGTTAGTTTCCTTTGTGATTTGATGCTGTGCATTGCTTGTACTATCGACCTCATATAAAGATGGTAGTGGCCTTTTTTCTGGTGGAGTTTCTATCCCTGCCTCTTTTGCTCGTGAAACGATAATTACTCTATCGTTCTTCCATGCAAAATCCCAATCAACATATCCTTTCGGCGTAAATATGTTCTGCTGAAGTGCTGGCAATTCCTTTACTTTTAAATGTTTATTTTCTAATGCAACTCTTCCGCTCCCTTCAATATAAGCTAATATATTTTTTGATGGTGCCCATTGAAACCATTGTGCGTTTAATAACATTTGATCTACTTTTTCAAACCGACTGCCATCTGCACGAACTAAGCAAAGCGTATTACTATCAGCTGACCATGAAGCTGTCGGTACTGCTAAAAATGAAATCCACTTTTGATCTGGTGACCATTTAAAGCCACTTGCAACTAGTGCTAGGAAATCATCATGTTCATTTGGCAATGCATACAAATGCTTCATTTTGTGAGGATTCATATGTGCATCTTTTTGCACTTCATATAGCTGAGCCCCTGTCCATCCTGTTGGAAGTAAGTGCGCTTCAGAAGATACAAGAAAGTTCTTTCCATCGGGGTACCATGCATAATCACCTACACCAGCCGATACATTTTCAAAATCTGCATTCTTTTTTTCTACATCAAATGTATTTAATGTACCTGTAAATATAAATGCAATTATATTTTCTGTTGGTGACCATTGATAATTCGATGCTTCTGAGTGAAACGGCGTAACTTTCTTTCCGTCTTTCAGCCGATATAACTCAAGAATACTTTGTTTCTTTCCTTTTACATATGCTAGCCACTCCCCATCATATGACCACTTCGGCCCTGTTATGTTCTCTCCTTTTGTAAGTTGTTTTTCTTTCCCATCAACTTTAATCCAAAGGTTATGATGACGAATAAAAGCAATTTTCCCCCCGCTATTTTCTGCTTTAGTAATAGTAATTGAACTTAAAAATATGAATAATACTGTTATGACACTTGCTAAAACCTTTTTCATAACACTCCTCCATTTCCCCCATAGCATTCCTCACACCCCACCTACAATATGTGAAAAATCCCCTATTCGACATAATCAGAAAAAATTTCCCAAGAAATTTTTAATTCATAGAGAATTGGTATGAATTATGTCGAAAGTATAGTTTAGCCAACATTCGTTTATATGTTTTATAACGAAAATGTAAGATGACTTTTCGTAATATTAGCACTTTTTATTAGGGGGAGTTTCAATGAAAAAAACTACATCTACACTATTAAGTATGGCGCTCGTCTTTTCAAGTTTTGGCGCTTTAAGCGCCCATGCTGAGTCACTGCAAAAGGAGAAGCAATTTAGTCCACAACTAAAAACAACGATTGAACAGTGGGGAGAAAATAAAATTGCTCAACATGTTGAAACAAAAACAACAAAAGAAATATCTGTCATTGTAGAATTGCAACATGCGCCTCTTGCTGCGCAAAGTAACATTCAGCATGCTCCAGATTTACAAAATAATAATGCGCAGTCTTATCATGCCGAGCTTAAAAAGGCACAAGAAGATACGACTAAGAAAATAAAAGAAAAAGCACCTGGTGCAAAAATTAAAGAAGTTTATAATACGTTATTTTCTGGTTTCTCTATTTCAGTTCCTGGAGATCAAATTACTGCTCTTGCTTCTTTACCTGAAGTAAAGGCGGTCTATCCGAACTTAACATATAAATTGCATGAAACATCAAAAAGTACTGCTAACGAAGAAGTACCAAATATCGGCGGACCGACAATTGGTGCGCCTGAAGCATGGAATTTAAAAGACCCATCTGGCGAACCGCTTGATGGAAAAGGTATGAAAGTAGCCATTATCGACTCTGGCGTAGACTATACACACCCTGACTTAAAGGCAAATTATATCGGTGGATATGACACTGTCGATGAAGATAACGATCCAATGGATGGTAACGTACATGGTACTCATGTCGCTGGAATTATTGCTGGGAATGGAAAAATTAAAGGCGTTGCTCCAAATGCTTCTATTCTAGCCTATCGTGTTATGAATGACGGTGGAACTGGTACAACAGATGATATTATTCAAGGTATTGAACGAGCAATTCAAGATGGTGCTGATGTGTTAAATCTATCCCTTGGACAAGATTTAAATGTACCTGATCAACCTGTAACATTAACGTTAGAACGTGCAGCAAAACTTGGGGTTACTGCAGTCGTTTCGAATGGAAATGACGGACCAAAACCTTGGTCTGTTGATGCACCAGGAAATGCAAGCAGCGTTATATCAGTTGGAGCATCTACTGTTTCTATCCCGTTTCCAACATTCCAAGTAGCTGGTTCCAGCAAAACATATCAAGGGCTACCGTTATCAAAATCAGATTTCCCAATAGGAAATGATTCTCCGCTTGTATATGTTGGCTATGGTAGTCCAAGCGATTATGCAAAACAAGATGTGAAAGGAAAATTTGCACTTGTTTTACAAGGTACTTCTAGTACGTTAGTAAAAGCTGAACAAGCGAAGCAAGCTGGTGCAATTGGTGTACTATTAATTTCTACAGAAAAAGAAATCAATATTATGCCTGAATACTTTGCACGTGAAAACCTAGCCCTTCCAGTTATGCAATTATCAAATGTAAATGGTGAAGAGTTGAAAAACTTAATTACAAAGCGCAAGAAAAATATAAAAATTGGACAACCCGTTCCGACTGAATTAATTAGCAACTTCAGTTCCAGAGGTCCGTCACAAGGAAGTTGGCTTATAAAACCAGATATCGTTGCTCCTGGCGTACAAATTACTAGTACAGTGCCACGAGGCGGCTATGAATCTCATAACGGAACAAGTATGGCTGCTCCGCAAGTAGCTGGAGCGGTTGCCCTCTTGCGTCAAATGCATCCTGATTGGACCACGGAACAATTAAAAGCATCTCTTGCCAATACAGCAAAAACTTTAAAAGATGTAAATGAAAATACGTATCCTGTTATGACGCAAGGATCTGGCTTAATTAACATTCCAAAAGCTGTTCAAACAAATGTATTAGTAAAGCCTAACAATGTCAGCTTCGGTCTTATAAAGCCAAATAGCGGAAAAGTAAAACTGACGCAAAATATTACGTTACAAAATCTTTCTAATAAAAAGAAAACCTTTTCAACTCGTGTAGAATTACTGGATGCAAACACAAAAACAAAAATAAAAACTTCTGTTCCTTCATCGATTAGCGTACAACCAAATAGTAATACGGAAAAGCCATTTACTATCACTGTCGATAGCTCACTACCACAAGGTGTGTATACTGGGAATGTATATGTAAAAGAGCAGGGAGCGAAAGAAGAAATTAGAATTCCATTTACATTTAGTATCGACCCTAAAGATTACAAACGTATTGATGGTCTCGAAATTGTGAATTCTACTTTTAGTCCAAACGGGGACAACATATTAGATGATAATCTCATCAACTACTATTTAGTTGCTCCAGTGGAAGATGTAACGTTACACGCTAACTTAGTTACAAAAGAACGTGTAACGTACCAAGGCATGATTTATCAAGGAAAAAATGAAACAGCAGGTTATAAACCTTTCAAATGGAATGGTACAAAAATAGATGGATCACCACTAGCGGATGGTTTATATCAAATTGAAGCTGTTGCCTCCAACTCAGGGGGCGAAACGAAACAAACAGGGGCTGTATTTATTGACCGAACTGCACCAAAATTGACACATGAAGTTGATCAAGAAAATCTTGTAATTAGAGGAAAAGTTGACGATATTCTACTAGATTGGATGACAGAATCTGGTTGGGTATCACCTGGAATTCCAGTGAGACTACAGTATGAAATAAACGGAAATGGTATATGGGAACAGGCATTCCTGAACCCTTGGGAGAAAAGCTATGACATTTATTTCGATCGTACTCAATTACAAGAAGGTAAAAATACAGTTCATCTTGTTGCAACCGATGCAGCTGGAAATACATCTAATTTAAATGTTGATTTAGATGTGAAATAAAAAATTATTGTTGACAATTTTTCAAATATAGTTTTATAATACAAAACATAGTTTAGTTGAATGAATTATATATTGGCTTTGAAGGAATACTAGTAGCGACTTATATCCCTGTCTCAGAGAACTGATGGTTGGTGCGAATCAGTACATATACAAGCGTGAATTACAATTCTGGAGCTTCTTTCCCGTAATGCTTTTTATGCATGAAGAGAAAGACGGATCTTTCCGTTATCGTAAAGTGAGTGGTAAACAATTACTTGTTTACAAATAGGGTGGTACCGCGATTTTTATCGTCCCTATCGGATTTTCCGATAGGGACTTTTTTGCGTCTGTCCTTTTACATAATTTCATATGTACGCGTTGAAAGAATCGCAGTAGTATCTTATATCCCTGTTACAGAGAGCTAATGGTCGGTGGAAATTGGCACATATATAAGTACGAATTACAATTCTGGAGCTTCTTTTTCGTAGTGCTTTTACGCATGAAGGAAAAGACGGAGTTTTTCCGTTATCATTAATTGAGATGTAAGTATATTTTCACTTACAAATAGGGTGGTACCGCGATTCTTTCGCCCCTATCGGATTTTCCGATAGGGGCTTTTTCTATTTCTCACAGAAACAAATGTTAAATAATTCCGAATCTTATGATAAAATTTTATAAGCGCTTACAAATTTGAAAGGGGGTGGTACAAGCTATACGAAACCGATATTTAATTTTACAGAAAAAAAGGAGGATGTCTAAATGACAAAGAAAACAGAAATTCCATCGCATTTAAAACCATTCGTATCCACACAACATTATGATCAATACACGCCGGTGAATCACGCTGTGTGGCGTTACATTATGAGACAAAATCATAGCTTTTTAAAAGATGTTGCTCATCCAGCCTATGTGAACGGACTACAATCATCTGGTATTAATATAGATGCAATTCCTAAAGTAGAAGAAATGAATGAGTGTTTGGCACCAAGCGGCTGGGGTGCTGTAACGATTGACGGGCTTATTCCTGGAGTAGCATTCTTTGATTTTCAAGGCCACGGATTATTACCAATTGCAACAGATATTCGTAAAGTAGAAAATATCGAGTATACACCGGCTCCTGATATCGTTCATGAAGCTGCAGGCCACGCACCAATTTTACTTGATCCTACATATGCAAAGTATGTAAAACGCTTTGGACAAATTGGAGCAAAAGCTTTCTCTACAAAAGAAGAACATGATGCGTTTGAAGCAGTTCGTACATTAACAATCGTAAAAGAAAGCCCGACTTCTACACATGAAGAAGTTGCAGCTGCTGAAAATGCGGTAATTGAAAAACAAAAATTAGTTTCTGGCTTATCAGAAGCTGAACAAATTTCACGCCTTTTCTGGTGGACAGTGGAATATGGATTAATTGGAGATATAGGCGATCCAAAAATATATGGTGCTGGCCTCCTTTCTTCTGTTGGCGAAAGTAAACATTGCTTAACAGACGCTGTAGAAAAGGTTCCATTCTCTATCGAAGCATGTACAAGTACAACTTATGACGTAACAAAAATGCAACCACAACTATTTGTTTGTGAATCATTTGAAGAATTAACGGAAGCACTTGAGAAATTCGCTGAAACAATGGCCTTTAAAACAGGTGGTAAAAAAGGCTTAGAAAAAGCAATTCGCTCTGAAAACCATGCCACTGCTGAGCTAAATAGCGGATTACAAATTACAGGTACATTCACAGAGACAATTGAAAACGATGCAGGTGAATTGATTTATATGCGAACAAGTTCGCCAACAGCATTAGCAATTCACAATAAACAACTAGCGAATCATTCTACGGCTGTACACAGTGACGGCTTTGGAACACCAATTGGATTACTCACTGAAAATATTGCATTAGAAAATTGTACAGATGAGCAATTACAATCATTAGGAATTACAATTGGAAATACAGCAGCATTTACTTTTGCAAGTGGTATCCATATAAAAGGAACGGTAACAGCTATTGAAAAAAACGATAAAAAGATTGCTCTTATATCCTTTATCGATTGTACAGTTACTTATAAAGACAGTTTATTATTTGATGCTTCATGGGGTGCTTTTGATATGGCTGTTGGTTCAAAAGTCACTTCTGTATTCCCAGGAGCTGCAGATGCGGCATCGTTTTTCCCAGTTGATGAAGAAATAGAAGAAACTCCAGTACCTCTCACATTAACTGAGCTCGATCGTATGTATCAAACAGTTCGAGATATTCGAAATGAAGGTATTTTACACGACGCGCATGTCGAGCAATTAGTAGCAATTCAAGAAGTATTAAATAAATTTTATGGTAAAGAATGGCTACTTCGTCTTGAAATATTAGAATTACTTTTAGAGCATAACAAAGGGCACGAAACATCAGCAGCACTATTACAACAACTGTCTACTTTCACAACCGACGAAGCTGTAACACGTCTTATTAACAATGGTCTTGCGCTACTGCAGGTAAAGGATGTGAAAAATGATGCTACGATTAACTGAAGAAGAAATTCAAGAGGAATTATTGAATGTAGATAAATGGATGGTAAAAGATGAAAAATGGATTGAACGAAAATATATGTTTTCCGACTACTTAAAAGGAGTCGAATTTGTCTCTGAAGCCGCCAAACTATCAGAAGAAAATAATCACCATCCATTTATCCTTATCCAGTATAAAGCAGTTATTATTACTTTGTCATCTTGGAATGCAAAAGGTTTAACGAAACTAGATTTTGAGCTTGCGAAGCAATTTGATGAACTATTTTTACAAAACGAAAAAGCAATTATAAGAAAATAAAAAAGAGAAGCCTTTTTTAGGCTTCTCCTTTTATTTTGAAATGTATACAATGTCCAAATGGATCCTCGACTTGTAATATTCCATCTTTGTACGTAGCAATCTTGCCAATATTTTTTAAACTTTTACATACTTGCTCTTTTTGTTTTTCATCTGCTAATACAATTGTGAAATATTTCAAGCCAACGGAATTTGGCATTTGCGGTAGTATTCCTTCACCTTGCCACGTATTTAAACCGATATGGTGATGGTAGCCACCTGCGGATACAAACAACGCCCCATTACGAGCTGGGATTGTTACTTCAAAGCCAAGACCATCCACATAGAAACGTTTCGCTTCTTCCAAATCAGCTACATGGAAATGAATATGTCCCATCACAGTACCAGCTGGAAAACCGTTCCACGCACTTCCTTGCTGCAATAATTCTTCACCAGCTAACGGGTTACTAACAAATGGTAGTTCTCCATTCTCATCACGCCAAACCTCTTTTTGGCGATCATGATAAATTTCAATCCCGTTTCCATCTGGATCAGCTAAATAAAGGGCCTCACTAAAGTAATGGTCGGCTCCGCCGTGCAGTGGATATACCATTTCTACAAGATGACGAAGGACATTCGCTAAATCCTGTCTGCTTGGTAATAAAATTGCATAATGATATAACCCCGTTCTCCCTCTTTGCTTTGGTAAGGCTTCTTTCTTTTCTTCAATGATAAGGAGTGGTTCGTTATTTTCATTCCCAAATGTAACGACCATTTCATCTTCTTTTAGTACTTTCATACTTAGTACTTCTGTATAAAACTCTAGTGATTTCTTTATATTTGATACATATAAATGAACAACATCAAGTGTTGTATCGGGATGAAGTTGAAAACTCATCTTGTTAGCCCCCCATTTAAATTAGTTCTTCTTTGACATTTTCTCTTTTAAGAAATTATCTACAAAACCATCCGCTTTCGCAACAAATAAGTACGCACCCATTGCTAGTAATGCAAGTTCTAATTCGAAGCCAGGATTCTTTCCATCTCCTAATAAACCAGCTGACCATTTTACTTTTACAATTGCTCCAGCCATAACAAGTGCAAATAATAATCCAATATATCTTACACCTAAACCTAGAATTAACAATATACCACCAACTAATTCTACTGTTGCTACACCGTATGCCAGTCCTCCTGGTAAACCAATGCTTGTGAACCACCCTGCAATATTGTCAATTCCTGATTGGAATTTTGTTAAACCGTGCATAAAGAATGTTACCCCTAACACGATACGAATAATTAAGTTACCAATATGTTGATTCATTTCTTTCTCTCCTTTATAGTTTTCTTATGCAAAACTTTTATTCACATTACAAAACATACACTAAATTTTTTTATTCGTCAATTCATTTTCACTGGGAAAAAATATATTTTTTTTGCTATGATACAAATAGTTGTTTACAAAAAGGAGCTTGATTTTATGAATATTGGTTCTGCAATACGTGAAATTCGTCAACGTAGAGGCATAACAATCGCACAAATTTGTGAGGGAACAGGTCTTTCTAAAGGATTTATGAGTCAGGTTGAAAATAATAAAACATCACCTTCTATCTCAACTTTAGAAACGATTTCCAATTTCTTAAATGTTCCTCTTCCCTACTTATTGTTAGAACAAAAAGATCGGTTGAAAGTTGTCAAAAAGGTAGAGCGTAAATACAGTGTATACGGAAAAGATGAACAAAGAATTGAGCATGTTGCAGAGCAGGGTGGCCTTCGCCTAAATCTCGTAGAAATTCCTGCTGGATTTCCGAAAGAAAATACACCAAATGCACATGAAGGGGAAGAATGTCACCTTGTATTACGCGGCAAACTAGAAGTTCAACATGGAGAAGATATTGCAATTGTAGAAGAAGGTGATTCTTTCTCCTGGAATGCATGTGTTCCTCATATTGTTCGTAATATAGGGAAAGAAACTGCATTATTACTCATCTCTAGTCATGCGGAAAATCGGAAACGTGTTTATTAAACAAAAAAGAAGCCTGTAAATTAGGCTTCTTTTTATTCCCTTATAACTCCATAACTTGTCCCAACTAGTACAGTTTTTTCATGTTGATTGCGATAAACTGACTCGATTGAAACCTTTTTGTATCCTTCCATCTGTTCAACATTCGTTAAAGTTAATTCACAAGTGATCGTATCTCCTGCAAAAACTGGTCTAATAAACTCACTTACTAATTCTCTTGCTATGTAATGTAATTCTTCTCCTACTTTCGTTCCAATACTAGCAGTCAATAAACCATGAACCATTAAACGTCCATTTTCATCATATTCCATATGATGCCTACCTTTATCTCCTGTAATATTTGCAAATTCAAAAACCTCTTCCTCAGTAAATCTTCTTTCGTACTTAAATACATTCCCAACTTTTATACTCATTTTTATCCCCCTAATAATAAACAGAATTTTCTTTTATTTTATCATAAAATGAGTCTCAATTTATTTTCTATTATAAAAAGAATGAAAAATACTTATAACTGTACTTATTCTTTGTCTTTCGCTCTTTTACCGGTGCCCATCTCTTTTGGCAATTTGGTATCCATAGTACGCACATGTTCCATTTCTTGATAACTCTCTTACCTCAAAACCACAACTTCTATAAAAATCAAAATTACTCGCAGATGTGTGCGCAAACCAGTCGCCATGTGGTAGCTTTTGTAAACAAAGGGCGACAAGTTTCTTACCTAGTCCCTTCCCTCTATATTCACACTTCACAACTAAATTTACTATATTCGCGACCATGATTCCATCAGAAATGACTCTAACCATAGCAATCATCTCTTCTTCATCCCAAATTGTGAATGCCCATGTTGAATTTTCAAATGCTATCGTGAATTTTTCAATTTGCCAAGAAGGGATATTATCATTACTCCAACCGGCATCTTCGAATAAAGTTTTAATTGCATATGCAGGTACACCATTCGTTCCCTCACGAATAATAAGTCCATTATGGTAAATATACATGTAATCCCCCCTTTATTTTTATATACCATTCTTCAAAAGATGCAATTTACCTTTTTTCATCCAACGCGCTTAATGGAATACACGAGAACATCCATCCCATGAAATGAAGTTGTTTTCTCATAACTAAGCCCTGTTTTTCTAGCAACAAAGATTGAGGCAGGGTGGTCCGGATTAATAAGAGAAACTAATTTATTCATTCGTAACGCTTGAAAGCCATAGTCTCGAAATGCTGCCGCTGCTTCTTTCGCATACCCTTTTCCCCAATACTTAGGTAATAACCAATAACCAATTTCAATTTCCTCTTTCCCATCTATCTGCTGCTTTACTAATCCTGCATGACCAATTCGTATTCCCGTTTCCTTTTCAATCAATACAAATAAACCGAGACCGTTTTTATAGCTAGGGATCACCCATTCCTCCAAACTTTTTTTACATTGCATATATGTTTTTAACGTCCCATTTCCAATATAGCGCATTACCTTCTCATTTCCCCATAGTGAAGCATAGAACTGTAAATCATCCATTGTATATTTGCGAATTTGTAAACGATCTGTATGAAACATCTTTTTCTCCTTCCCACTAATTTGTACTTAACTACACGATCATGTTTTGTATATATACTAAATGTTACTATCTATTATAAATGAACTAACGGAAAAATGCAGAATATTCAATCTATCAAGAGTTTAAAAAAGGCAGTAGACAAATATTGTCTACTGCATCCATATCATAACTAGCATACAGAAAACTACAATTGAGGGGGGTGTAGGATTTTCAAATATACTAGATACTTATCCCGTTCTAACGGGCGGTAAACTTTTCAATTATATGAAAGTGAAAAGTTTACCGCACATAAGAACCTTTGCGGTCATTAAGAGAGCACCGTTAAGTACTCAAATACACGCTGTGCTTTTTCTCCACCCATTCGTGCATGTTGAAGAAGGGAAATACCGTGGGGACCAGGTGCACGTAATGCTTCTGGTTGTGCTACTAAAATAGCTTGTACGACTTCTAATTCTCCAAGCATAGCAGCTGCGAAAATATCCATTCGAGCACCTTTTTCTAATAAATAAAGAGCAATATCTTTACGACCTACATGTGCTGCTCCTAACGCACTTTCCCAATCTGATCCGTCCCAATTGTAAGAAGCATGAAGTAAGCTTGGCGATTCAGCCAACAGTTCTTGTACTTTCTCTAAATCTCCATGAGCTGCCATAACAAATTCCCTTACTAACTCAGTGGTAACACGTTCTTCTGTTCGCATCTTGTTCCTCCTCTTTTAGAAATTCGTTTCGGTGTAAAAAATGGCTTGTCGCTTCCTTGAAAAATATCTACATCTATACCAAATACATGTTGAAACATTTCATGAC
This sequence comes from Bacillus sp. MN7755, assembly GCF_054771475.1. NCBI lineage: Bacteria > Bacillati > Bacillota > Bacilli > Caryophanales > Bacillaceae > Bacillus > Bacillus sp. MN7755. Next base: position 61,168 of record NZ_BTRL01000026.1, on the reverse strand, counting down.
ATAATACTTCTTCTGGTATACCGTCATACTGAATCTTCCCTTGCCTTAATACGAGTAAGCGATCACTATATTGAGCAGCTTGGTTAATGTCATGTAAAACCATTATAATTGTCATTCCAAACTCCTCGTTTAATCGTTTCACAAGTTCCATTACTTCCAACTGATGTACGATATCTAAAAAGGTTGTTGGCTCATCCAATAATAAGACATTTGTACGTTGTGCTAGCGTCATTGCAATCCAGGCACGTTGTCTTTCTCCTCCTGATAAAGATTGTAAAAGACGATATTCATACCCTTCAAGATTTGTAACAGACAATGCCCAATCAACAATTTCTTCATCTTCTTTATTTAAGCGGCTACTCCATGATTTATGGGGGCCTCTTCCGAATTCAATTAGTTCTTTCACGGTTAAATCTAATTGATGATCATGCATTTGTGGTAACATCGCTAATTGCTTCGCTACATCTGCACTTTTCATCTTATGAATACTTTTTCCATCTAAAATGATATCCCCTTCGCTTTGTTTAAGTAATCTTGCCATTAAACGAAGCAAAGTAGATTTCCCCGATCCATTCGGTCCAATTAAACTAACGACCTCTCCAGCTTTAATATGTACATTCATATTTTGCATTTGAAATCTTTCAGAATGTGCGTAAAACACTTTGTTAACGGAAATCACGTTGTTTTCCTCCTCTATGAATTAAATATAAGAAGAACGGACCACCTAAGAAGGATAATAAAATACCTACAGGTAATTCAATTGGATCGAACCAACTTCGAGCTATCGCATCCGCAAAAACAAGTAATATCCCTCCGCCAAGGCATGATAATGGCAGTAAATATTTATAGTCATTTCCAACCAATAAACGTAACATATGTGGTACGACCAGACCGACAAATCCAATAAGACCAGAAACACTAACTGCAATTCCAGCTAATAATGTGCTTACTACTATTAAATAAAAACGGCTTCTCTCCACGTTATGACCTAATAATTTCGCCATTTCATCTCCAAGCATTAATACTCGAATATGTTTAATACCAAAGAAGGCTAATATAATAGCGAATATTGCATAATAAATAATCATGTTTAAATGTGCCCAACTTACACCACCAATGCCGCCCGCTAACCACGGTAACACGGATTGTACTTTGTCACTATGTAATAACATTAATGCTGACGTCGCTGCACCAATTAATGCATTAATTGACACACCTACTAAGACAATTCTTGAAGGTGGTGCCCCTTTTTGCCATGATAAAGCATAAATGACCATCGCCGTTATGAAAGCTCCTAAAAACGCCCCGAGCGGTAAAAAAGCCATATGCTGAGGGAATAAAATCATAATTACAATTGCTACAAGGCCTGCTCCAGATGAAACTCCGATAATACCAGGGTCTGCAAGAGGATTTCTCATAACTCCTTGTAGTAATGCACCAGATGTAGCTAAACATATCCCTACTATAAACCCAACGAGCACTCTTGGTATACGAAGGTCCCATACAATTCGATGAACTGTCGAACCCTCATCTTGTATCCCTGTTAGAATATCTCGTAAAGAAAAGGATAAGCTTCCTGCGAAAAGGCCGTAAAAAAGACCTAAGATCGTTAATACAACTAAACTAACTGCTATTATCCATCTTTTTTTCGCAAAAGGATGTTCCTTTCCCCTTACTACTTCACTACTTTCCATACTTATCATTTCCTTACATCTTGTATACTTTTATACATAAAGTCCATCGCTTCTGTAACTTTTGTTCCAGGATTAGATCCAAATAAATCAGGTGGCAAAATAACTACACGATTTTGTTTTACTGCATCTAAATTTTTCCACGCTTCATTTTTCATCATTTCGCCTTCAAATGCTTTTTTAACGCTATTTGGATCTCCATGTGTAATTAAATAAATCACATCTGGATTTGCCTCAATAATACGTTCTACGCTGAGCTGTGCATATTGCGGATATTCCTTCATTTCTGTAAAATCAGCTGCAATATTTTTCCCGCCTGTCTTTTCTAAAATATCACCTGATAAAGATGTTGGTAATGCTGCTAAATATGTACCTGGTGCTCCATACACTAGCAATGCTTTCACATCGCTCTTTTTCTCATATTTCTTTATTTGATCATTAATTTTTTGGTTAAGTTCTTTTGCTTTATCTTCTTTCTTCATTATCGTTCCATATAGCTCAATATTCTTTTGAATATCTTGTACAGAATTTGCAGAAGAAATCATTACTTTCGTTCCTTGTCTTTCAACCGTTGGAACGTTCTTTTGGAATCCATTGTTAGCAATAAGTACATCAGGCTTTACACTAGCAATTTGCTCAAAATTCGGCTGATGTGCGTTCCCAATTACTTGTATTTTCTTTACATCCTCTGGAAGAGTTATTTTTGCATCTGGACGACCTACTATTTTTCCACCTAAAGCATGAATTATATCCATATCTCCCATACTCAACGTAGCAAAACTTTCTGGCGCCTTATCGAATGTTACCTTCCTTCCTGACAGATCCGTAACTTCGATTTTCTCTTTTCCTTTTTCCGTTTTTGTTGCCGATGCTGTTTCGTCTCCTTTTGCACTGCAACCTATTAATAAGAAAAAAATTGATAAAATCGCTGTGAATAGCGTAATAGATTTATTCATCCTTTCACCTCTAACTGATAATGATAATCATTAACTACTATTCTACTTTAATTGATAAGGATTATCATTGTCAATATGAAACGCATACATTTTCTAGAAAAAACAAAAAGCGTTACAAAAAAATTCCTTCTTTTTGTAACGCTCTATTTATCAGTATTATTCACATTCGTTTCCCTCTAACTCGTCTCGCATCACTTTCACACGCTGAAAGAAAAAGAAGGATAAACCTAAAAATATAACGATGCTCCCCATCATAACAAAAGGTTGTAATGTTTCTTTTGCTCCATTCGGAATCAATAAGCCAACCATTAACAATGTACTTACAGCGAGAAGAATTTGTCCGAACCGAGTATAATCTTCTATTTTTTCTTGTAATTCTTTCATTATATTCTCACTCCTCCATTTCACTGTATCATATTCTATTAAACTTAAAGACAAGTAAATACAGCCATTCTGGGAGATGTTTTCCAAAAGAAAAAGAGCCGCTTTATTGCGACTCTTTCATAACCATTACTCACCTTTATATGCTTCCATATAAATTTCTTTTAGCTCTGAAATGAGAGGTAATTTTGGATTAGCTGTTGTACATTGATCTTCAAAAGCTCTTTCTGCTAATAATCCAACAACCTCTTCAAATTGATCTTTAGCAACTCCTTGTCCTGCAATACTCATATTTATATTTAAACTTTTTCCAAGCTCAATAATTGCTTTAACGAGTGATTCCACACCTTCTGCTGTTGAACGTGCTGGAAGCCCGAGCATTCTCGCAATATGTGCATAACGTTCATCAGCTACAAAGTGCTCATATTTTGGGAACAATGCGTGTTTTCTTGGCTTAATAGCATTATAGCGAACTACGTGTGGCATAAGAATTGCATTCGCACGTCCATGCGGAATATGGAATTCCGGCCCAATTTTATGTGCTAAACTGTGATTAATACCTAGAAACGCATTTGCAAATGCCATCCCTGCGATTGCAGAAGCATTATGCATTTTTTCTCGTGCTTCTTCATCATTTCCATCTTTAAATGCTCTTGGTAAATATTTAAATACGAGATCAATGGCCTTTAATGCTAATCCATCTGTATAGTCATTTGCCAGAACAGACACATACGCCTCTATTGCATGCGTCAATACGTCCATCCCAGTGTCTGCTGTTACATGTGGCGGTACTGTCATTACAAATTGTGGATCTACAATTGCTACATCTGGCGTTAATTCATAATCTGCAAGTGGATACTTTATATTATTTTTCTTATCTGTAATAACCGCAAATGGTGTCACTTCTGATCCTGTTCCTGATGTTGTTGGAATGGCAACAAACTGCGCCTTACTTCCTAATTCCGGATATTTACATGTACGTTTTCTTATATCTAAAAACTTTTGTTTAATTCCATAGAATGTTGCTTCTGGGTGCTCATAGAAAAGCCACATCCCTTTCGCTGCATCCATAGCTGAACCTCCACCAAGTGCGATAATGACATCCGGCTTAAAACTTCTCATCATTTCCGCACCTTTAAAAACAGTTTCATCTGATGGATCTGGCTCGACCTCAAAGAAAACTTCAACTTTCACATCATTTGCATGTTTACGTAAATAGTGCGCGACTGTATCTACATATCCGTGCTCAACCATTCCCGGATCCGTTACAATAAATGCACGTGAAATGTTAGGCATACTTGCTAAATATGCCGTCGCATGTTTTTCAAAATAAATTTTTGGTGGTAATTTGAACCACTGCATATTCTTTTTTCTATTTGCCAACCTTTTTATATTTAATAAATGCGTCGCTGTTACGTTTTGAGAAACTGAGTTTTTCCCATACGAGCCGCAGCCAAGCGTAAGTGATGGAATAAACCCATTATATATGTCACCGATTCCTCCTTGTGATGAAGGGGCATTTACAATAAGGCGGCAAGCTTTCATGCGTAATCCAAATTGCTTTTGCACTTCTTTATTTACAGAATGAATGACTGCTGAATGTCCTAAACCACCGAGGCTTAACATTTCTTCGCAATATGTAAATCCTTCTTCTAATGAATTTGCTTTTACACAAGCTAATACTGGACTCAATTTCTCACGAGATAGTGGATATGCTGCTCCGATACCTTGTATTTCAGCTACAAGCATTTTTGTATTTTCAGGTACAGCAATTCCAACTAATTCGGCAATATACTGTGCTGATTTCCCTACAATATCACTATTTACTGCACATGTATTTTCATTAATAACGAGCTTTTCTAATTTTCTTCTCTCTTCCTCGGTTACAAAGTAACAATCATTTGCAATCATTTCTGTTTTCACATCATCATAAATTTCCTTGTCTACAATGATTGCTTGTTCTGATGCACAAATCATACCGTTATCAAACGTTTTTGATAAAATCAAATCATTAACCGCTCGTTTTATATGCGCTGATTTCTCTATATAACACGGTACATTACCAGGACCTACACCTAGCGCTGGTTTTCCAGTAGAATAAGCTGATTTCACCATACCTGCTCCTCCAGTTGCCAAAACAAGCGCAACACCTTCATGGTTCATTAATTGTTTCGTTGCTTCGACAGAAGGTTTTTCAATCCACTGAATACAATGTTTTGGTGCCCCCGCCTTCACCGCTGCATCGTATACTGTTTTCGCGGCTGCAATAGAACAGTTTTGTGCTGAAGGATGAAATGCGAAAATAATTGGATTTCTCGTTTTTATCGCGATTAATGCTTTAAACATTGTTGTCGATGTCGGATTCGTTACCGGCGTTACCCCAGCTACTACACCAACAGGTTCCGCAATTTCTATTATTTCTTCATGAGGATCTTCGTGAATAATCCCTACTGTTTTATCTTTCTTTATGCTATGCCAAATATATTCAGTAGCAAAAATATTTTTAATGCATTTATCTTCGTATACACCACGCCCTGTTTCTTCAACAGCCAACTTTGCAAGTGGCATATGTTGATCAACACCTGCTAATGCCATTTCATGAACAATGTTGTCAATTTGCTCTTGTGTAAAACTTTCTAATGCTTGTAAAGCCTTCCGACCGTTATTCACTAACGTATCAATCATCTCTTTTACTTCCTGCATTTCATTTACAACTTTCTCTTTGACTACCATGTAAATTCCTCCTATTCTGCTATCTTGGACTAAATAAGACCCTATAGGTCATCACAAGTCCCGATTAGCGCAAAAAAAATAGAGTTGCTTTCCTACATGAACTTCATTGTTTGTGAAATATTTCACAAGTTTGTTCGTGAGTAACACTTCATGAATTCAATATACATGAAATCATTTCATTTGTGTATGTCTATTTTGTGAAAACTTTCACAAAATAGACATAATAAAAACGCACTGCTCTATATTAGCAGTGCATTTTTACTATGCTAATGCTTGTGCTAAATCTTCAATTAAATCTTCACCGTCTTCAATACCGACAGAAATTCGAATTAATGTATCTGTAATTCCTAATTCTTTGCGACGATCTGCCGGGATTGATGCATGTGTCATTTGAGATGGAATAGAAATTAAACTTTCTACTGCTCCTAAACTTTCAGCAAGTGTAAAGTATTGCAATTTCTCAAGTACTTTATTTAATGTCTCTTCGCTATCTACATCAAATGAGATAATTGCACCAAATCCATTTGCTTGCTCTGTTGCTAGTTCATGGTTTTGATGTGATGCAAGACCTGGATAATATACTTTATTTACTTTTGGATGGTTATTTAAAAACTCAGCAATAGCGCGTGAATTCGTTTCATGTTCCTCCATACGAATTCCTAATGTTTTTAAACCGCGAAGTAGTAAGAAGCTGTCTTGTGGTCCAAGAATACCTCCTGTTGAGTTTTGTACAAAGTGCAGGTCTTCTGCTAGTTGTGGGCTATTTACAACTACTAGACCTGCCACTACATCACTATGACCTCCTAAATATTTCGTTGCACTATGAAGCACAATATCTGCTCCTAAAGAAATCGGCGACTGCCAATATGGCGTCATGAATGTGTTATCAATAATTGTTAATAAGTCTTTCTCTTTAGCAAGAGTAGAGATTTTCTTAATATCAGTAATTTTTAGTAGTGGGTTCGTTGGTGTTTCTACATAAATTGCTTTCGTATTTGGACGAATCGCTTCTTCAACTTCTTCTAGATTTGTTGTATCTACAAATGTATGTTCAATACCGAAGCGATTTAATACTTTCGTAATAACGCGATACGTTCCGCCATACACATCATCTGTTAAAAGAACGTGGTCACCTTTTGAGAACAACATAATTGTCGCTGTAATAGCAGCCATTCCTGAACCAAATGCAAATCCAGCATGACCATTTTCTAATACAGCAATCATTTCTTCTAAAGCAGCACGTGTTGGGTTGCCTGTACGTGAATATTCATATCCTTGATGCTTACCAACTGCTTCTTGTTTGTACGTACTTGTTTGATAAATCGGTACGTTTACAGATCCAGTTGAAGGTTCTCCTATGCGAATACCATGAATTAACTTTGTCTTTGCTCTCATTTTTTATTCCCATCCTTTGTATATGTCTTTACTTAAATAGCGCTCACTACTATCAGGAAAAATCGTTATAATATTTGTACCTGGCGCCGCTTTCTCTGCTTCAAGTAAGCTTGCATGAAATGCTGCTCCTGAAGAGCTTCCAACGAGAAGTCCTTCCTTCTGCGCTAATTCTTTCACTCGTAAAAATGCATTTCGATCAGAAATTGTATGAATTTCATCAAAATAAGATGTTTTCAAAAATGGCGGGATGAATTCAAGGCCAATCCCTTCTGTTTCATGTGAGCCGGCTTTACCACCATTTAAAATGGATCCTTCTGGTTCCACAATAACCGTTTTTATATCTATATTTTTTTCTTTCAAATAAGATGCAGTCCCCATAAATGTACCACCAGTTCCTGCTCCTGCAACAAATATGTTAATCTCTCCGTTAAGTGCATCCCAAAGTTCAGGACCTAGTGTTTTGAAATAAGCACGAGGGTTTGCTTCATTTGCAAACTGACTTGGAGAGTATGAATTCGGTATTTCATTTACTAGCTCTTTGGCTTTTGCTATTGCGCCGGTCATTCCTTGCTCAGTCGGTGTATGCACGACCGTTGCACCTAGTGCTTTCATTAATTCTTGCTTTTCAATACTAAATTTCTCTGGTACACAAACAATAACGCGTAAATCATGTTCTAACGCTGCAAGTGCCAGTCCAATACCAGTATTTCCAGCAGTCGCTTCAATAATTGTTCCGCCATCTGTAACAAGCCCTTTTTCGAGCGCATCTTCAATTAATTCTCTTCCTAAGCGATCCTTAACGCTTCCACCTGGGTTATAAAATTCAAGCTTCGCAAATAAACGGACCCCTTCTGGAAGTGAAAAACGAGTAATTTCTACAATTGGTGTATGACCAATTAACTCATGAACTCCACGATATACATTCATCGTGTTCTCCCCCTTATTTGCCAATAAAGAAAAGGCAACTGTATGTATTTTCTTTATATGAGACAGTTGCCTTTTTGTTACATTACTTTAACTCTTCTAATACTTTTACGATAAAGTTTGTAGAATGAAGAGCTGCTTGATCTAAAAATTGATCAAATGAAACATTTGATTCTTTACCAGCAATATCAGAAAGTGCACGAATAATAACAAACGGAACTTCATATTGGTGGCATACTTGTGCAACAGCTGCTGCTTCCATTTCTACTGCATAAAGATCTTTAAATTTATCACGAATGGCTGCAACGCGGTCCGGATCACTCATAAATGAATCGCCTGTTGCAATCATACCTTTTACAACTTGAATACTTTCTTCTGTTTGCATACATTTCTCAGCTAATGCAACTAATGCTTCATCAGCCTTGAATCCAGGCGGCATTCCTGGTACTTGACCATATTCATAGTTAAATGCTGTTACATCTACGTCATGATGACGAACTTCTGTTGAAATCACTACATCTCCAACATTTAGAGAATGATGGAATCCACCAGCTGAACCAGTATTAATTACTTTTTCAGGCTTATATTTTTCTAATAAAATTGTCGTTGACATCGCTGCGTTTACTTTACCAATACCAGACTTTAACAAGATGACTTCATGTCCTGCTAATTGTCCTTTCGTAAATTCACAACCCGCAACCGTTTCTGTTTCTGCTTGTTCTAATTTGTCACGTAAAATACGTACTTCTTCTTCCATTGCTCCAATTACAGCAATTCTCAATCTAATTCCCTCTTTCTATCGCTTAGTTGCCTCCATTACCCAAACGAAATGATTTAATCTCGTAAACGTTACATGGAAGCCATTGTTTTCAAAAATAGATTGCATGACTGGAATACGTGTATAGTATTCTGTTTGCAAATCGTTTGCTAAATCGTGAAAACCTCTTTGTTTTGCTGCTTCAACAGTTTTATCATATGCATCTTGATCTGCAAATATCGTATCAGCAAACACTATTTTACCACCTTTGTTTAGTAATTGACTATACTTCGCAATCGCTACATTTTTTTCATCATCTGTTAAATGATGAAATGCATAGGTGCTTACAATGGTATCAATTGAATTTGGGACTTCAAACGAAAGAAAATCACCTTCTGTAATGGAAAACTCTTGCGGTAATTTCTCTTTTGCAATCATGCGCATTTCACGTGACGGTTCTATACCGTAAACTGTGCGGCCAGCAAGTAATAATTTATTTGTTAAATTACCTGTACCAACACCAAATTCTAATACATGACCAAATGACTTGTTAACTACATCCTCTAGAATGTCCTCATAATGGGCGAAAACTTCTTTATATTGTATATCTTCGCCTTGTACGAATGAGTCGTACGTATGAGCCCACTCATCAAATAAACCATTAAATTCTGTCCCCATAAAAATTCCCCTTTTTCTTATCGGTTTTATCAGTATGATATTCCCTCTTTCTAAAAATGTCAATTGAAATGTACATGGTATTTCCTTCTTTTCTTTGTTACACTATAGTTGATTACATAGGAGAGGGGCCGTCTTCATGTCATTTACCTTTGAAATGTTAGAAGATAAAGTAGAATTTTTTGAAGCGGGAGACTTAGCTTCTTTAGAACGAAAAATTAGTGAACAAATCGATAATAATAAAGCACTTATGCTTGAAGTTCATCACATCTCACATCAAATGGTTATGGATCCCGAAAGCAAAAGACCGTATTATAGCGCGGTTGTTCATTTTAAATTAAAGAAATTACGCTAACAAAAAAGAGAAGCTCCTAAGGAGCTTCTCTTTTTTTAGTTTAGAGTTTGAACAAGTACTGGTTTCCAGCCCTCATTATCTACCCAATCAATATTTACATAATATCTTTTACCCGATTGTTTATCTTGTACGTTACCGTAAGCTTTATTTTTACCGTTATTTCCGATTCGATGAATAACTAATTGCTCTACTGGAACGTCAATTGCAGCTGAAATCGCTTGATTCATCTCATTCCAATCTGCTGTACCTTTTTTAAACGTCATCGCAGGTGTTGCACCTTGCTCTGTACCTACTGGCTTCCAAGAAGATTTCGTATAAGCGTCAGTTGCCTTTGGCTGTGTTTTTTCAGCTGCTACTTTCTCGTTAGCCTTCGCTTCTTCTTCAGCTTTTTTCTGTTCTTCTTCAGCCTTTAGCTTCTCTTCTTCTTCTTTCTTAGCCTCTGCCTTCTCTTGTTCATTCTTCTTCGTCTCTTCTTTGCCCTTAGCTTTCTCAGCTTTATTCTCTTTCGTTGTTTGCTGAGCTACTTTTTTGTCACTAGAAGACGCTTGTTCTTTTCTTTCAGGAACAAACAATTGATATGATACAATAGCTACTAATATTAATACAATTGCGATTGCAATATTTAAAACACCGTTTTGACGACGTTTTTGTTGTTTCTGTTGGAATCTAGATCCTCCTGCCATTCTTCAAACCCCCATGCAGTTTTTCATACTTGCTATTGTAACATTAAATCTAGAAAGGTTGAACATTTACAATAATATTTTCACGAAATGAAAACATTTCACTATGAATTGCAAGATTACTTTCCATTCTCTAATTGATGGATTGATTCTACAATAGCTTTGAAAATAGGTGTAACTGTATTTACCTTGCTATTCGTTTCTATATCCACGACAACTAAAGCATATCTTGGATTTTCATATGGAAAATAGCCCGCAAACCAACGATTCGCTTTCGCCCCTTTTCCTGTTTGCGCTGTCCCAGATTTTCCGGCAACACTTAGCGGCAATGATTGGAATGCTGCTCCTGTTCCTTTCTCCGTTGTTACAACACTCCTTAATAACTCTTGTAATGTTTTCACTGTTTCATACGAAAGCTGTTTTCCACCTAATGTATGGTCTTCAAATGTATAAAAGTCCGTTCCATTTTTATACATTATTTTTTCAACAGCTTTCACTTCCATCTTTTCTCCGCCTCTAGCAATTGTCGCCATCATATTTGCAATCGCTAGAGGTGACATACGTACATCTTTCTGTCCAATTGCTGTTTGCGCTACCGCTTTTTTACTATTCTTATTTCCTTCATTCCCCCAGATCGTAACACTCTTCTCCTCTGACATTTGCTCAAAATGAGGTGTATGAAATACAGGACCTTTCCACCCAACCTTATCAGCGGCTCCTAAAGCCGCTACGTAAGTTTCTAACACCATCTTATCCTTTTGTATCAACTCGTTACCTAACTCTGCAAATGTCCTGTTACAGCTTCTAGCAAAGCTCTCTTTAAAACTAAGTGTACCCATCATAACTTGTGGGTGGTCTTCACCATATAAATCTTTACTACAATTAAATGCGCGATTAAAAACATTTTTATTTTGATCAATCACTGCCGCTGCAACTATTGTTTTAAAAACAGAACCGGGAAAATGTGGTGTTAACATTTGATTTTCAAGCGTAGTTTTATATAAATCCTCATCTTTCACCTGTACAGATGGTTTACTGACCATCGCTAAAATTTCATTTTTCTTTACATCAAGTAACACTAATCCCCCCTTCTTTATTTCGCTTGCTTCAACCACTTCTTCTGCTTTTTGCTGTAATTCGTTATGTAAAGTAGTTTGAATCGTCACTGGGTAAAATGGATTTCCAGGCGACGTATATTTCGCTTGTTTCCCAAAAATCGGTTCTCCTTGTCTGTCCACTTGATACAATACTTTTGCCCCTCCATCGGTCAAAAGAAATTCATCAAATGATTGTTGCAATCCTGAAATGCCAATTGGCGTTTGTTTTGAAATTTTTCTTACTTCTCCGTATCGTTTTTGAAATTCCCGTTCATTCTCACCCACATCGCCAATTAAATGATTCATCACGCTAGTTTGCCGTAAACGAACTTCAGCTGCTACAATGCCTAATACATTTAATTGATTCACCTTCTCCATCTGCTCTCGTGCCAAGCGAAATGGTCCATTTCCTCTTTGCATGATAAATGCACTTTTCTTATCTTTCATTTGACTTTCAATCTCTTGTCTCGACATACCAATGATATGCGCAATTTTTTCTAACATGCCATTTTTTATTTGTAGAAATGGAAAAACAATTAACACCGGATACTTTTGCTCACCTATTTCCTTACCGTTTCGGTCTATGAAATGGCCTCGTCCATCATCTACCGTAATGGATTGCGTCCGTTGTGTAACACTTTTTTCGATTAAATTAATCTTACGATCCGTAAATGATTCCGTATCTGTAATTTGTATTTGAATTAAACGACAAAGTAATATAAACATGATACTTATAAAAAAAATTAAAACAATTGTAATTCTCCGTTTTATTTTCATAAAAAACACCTCGTCTCATGTAGTTTAGACGAGATGTTTCATCTTTTATACAAATAAAAAAATCACCCGTTTTTACACGAGTGATTTTTACGTTATTTTACAGAGATAATCTCTACTTGCATTTCTCCACCTGGTGTTTGAATTGCTACCTTCTCACCAATTTGCTTACCTAATAAACTTTTTGCGATTGGAGAATCGTTAGAAATTCTTCCTTCAAATGGATCTGCTTCTGCGCTACCTACGATTGTGTAAGCTTCTTCGTCTCCACCTGGTAACTCTTTAAATGTTACTGTTTTACCTAGTGTTACAACTGTAGACTCTTCACCATTGTCTTCAATGATAACCGCATTACGGATCATGTTTTCAAGTTGTGTAATACGCCCTTCTACGAATGCTTGCTCATCTTTCGCTGCATCGTACTCAGAGTTCTCTGAAAGATCTCCAAAGCTACGTGCAATCTTAATGCGCTCTACAACCTCTTTACGTTTTACCGTTTTTAAATCCTCAAGTTCGTTCTCTAGCTTTTGCTTACCCTCTTGCGTCATAGGGTATGTTTTTTCTGTTGCCATATTTTCCACTCCTTTTATATACCAATCCCCCGAAAAAAAAGAGGAGTTCCATATGAAAACTCCCCCACTTATATGTATAGCGGAGGTTTCTAGCACGCATGCACTAGCGGAGTTGTCACATACAACCCCGTATTCCCAATTCTTCTTTATATAAAGAAGATATGTATGGAAAGTTGATATAAATATGCCCTCACCTATATATAGATGAGGTTGCATGTTTCATTGTATTCGATAGGAAGGGAAAAAATCCCTTCCTATCGTATATCTTTTACTATGCTATTACAAATTTACTTTTTGTTCAAGAATTGTTGCAATTTTTGTAACCATAATATCAATTGCAACGTGGTTTTGTCCACCTTCAGGGATAATAATATCCGCAAACTTCTTAGAAGGCTCAATAAATTGATTGTGCATTGGACGTACAACACTTACGTATTGATCAATAACTGAATCCATCGTACGACCGCGCTCTTTAATATCACGCTGCATGCGGCGCAGGATACGAAGATCCGCATCTGTATCAACGAACAGCTTAATGTCCATTAATTCACAAAGGCGTGGGTCTTCTAAAATAAGAATTCCTTCTAAAATGATTACATCTTTCGGCTCAACTGGAATAATTTCTTCTGAACGCGTATGCAATGTATAGTCATATACAGGCTTATCAATTTGCTCATATGCAAGCAACTGCTGCAAATGTTCAATTAACAGATCATTATCAAACGCAAGCGGATGATCATAATTTGTTTTTAAACGCTCTTCCATTGGTAAATGGCTTTGATCTTTGTAATAATAATCTTGCTCTAAGATTAAAATAGAATGACCTTTAAAATGGTCAAAAATCGCTTTCGTTACACTCGTTTTACCTGATCCCGAACCACCAGCAATTCCAATTACAACAGGCTTATTCGTCCCCATTCGACTATCACTCTTTCTTATTGAAGTATGCTTTTGCGCATCATATTATTCACATACACTCGTTGATCCACTTTGAATTTCACGATTTGCAACGGATGTCTCGCTGCATCTAATTCGTTTCCATCCTCATCCCAAATTTTCTCCACCGTCTGCGTAAAGTTTTCTATTTCTGGCCCAAAGAACTCCACTTCATGTCCTGGTTTGAAATGATTACGTTGCTCAATCGTTACGATGCCCGTTTCTTCATTATAATCTAACACTAAACCAGCGAAATCATACGTTGTTTTCTTACTATGATTTCCAAACATTTGCTCTTGATGTCCTGGAACCCCTTCAAAGAATGCAGGAGCTGTATCACGATTTGCACATTTATCAAGCTCATCTAACCATTCTTGTTTAAACTCAAAGTTATCAGGATCCGCACAATATGCATCAATTACTTTACGATATACAGTCGCTACAGTTGCTACGTAATGGATAGATTTCATACGTCCTTCAACTTTTAAGCTATCGATTCCAATTTCAATCATTTTCGGAATTGATAAAATTAAATTTAAATCTTTTGGACTCATCGCAAAGTGAGCATCTTCTTCTTGGAATAGAGGAAGCTCTTTTGCATCTTTATGTTGTGATACCGTTTGAACTAAATCATAGTCCCAGCGGCAAGATTGACAACAACCACCACGGTTAGAGTCACGCGCTGTCATATGGTTACTTAACGTACATCTTCCTGAATATGCGATACACATTGCACCATGGACGAATGCTTCAATTTCAATATCCACTTTTTCTTTAATCTCTTTCATCTCTTCATAGCTTGCTTCACGAGCTAATACAAGACGATGTAAACCTTCTTCTTTCCAATACTGTGCTGCTTTCCAGTTGGATAGTGATTGTTGTGTACTTAAATGCACCTCAACAGAAGGTGCTACACGTTTACACGTCTCAATAATAAGCGGATCAGCAACGATAATTCCCGTTACGCCAGCTTTTTCAATCCCTTTTAAATATTCCTCTAGCCCGTCCATATTTTCATTATGTGCAAAGATATTTGTTGTTACATATATTTTCGCTCCATATTTCTTTGCAAATTCAACACCTTCTGCCATTTCTTCCAGTGTAAAGTTACCTGCATTCGAACGAAGACCAAATTCTTGTCCACCTAAATATACAGCATCTGCCCCATAATGGATAGCTACTTTTAATTTTTCTAAGTTACCCGCAGGGATTAACAGTTCAGGTTTCTTCACAATAACGCGTTTGCCATCGATCACTCGTGAAATTTCTTGTACAGTCATTTCCTACACCCTCCTCGTTTAGTAAACCGTCTCTTTAAAGAAGAATCCTGTATCTAACGGACGATTTACCGGTTGCATTTCTTCTATCTCTTTATATAAATCGTCTTTCACGTCATAATACGCATCACGATCTTCTACACATAGATCAATAGCTTTACGATACTTCTTCGTTACCTCAATAATGTATTCAGAGCTTTTTAGTACACCATCAATTTTTAAGCTATCTACTTCACCATCGATTAGTTCCTCTAATTCATCGATGAAACAAATATCGTTTGGACTCATAATGTGAGTACCATTTTCATCTTCATAAATTGGATATTTATTGTTACGCTCTGGGTCATATAAGAACATATTCTCTTCATATTTTTTCTTTTCAATGTCAAGATTACGTCCTTGATACTCAAAGTAGTTTCCTACTAATGAACGCTTCGATTGGAACATACAAGTCATACCGTGAATTTGCACTTCAAGTTCCACTTCAGCATTTTCTTTTAATTCAACAATTTCATCTAAGCTAAGCTCACGAGCTAATACAGCACGTTTTGCTCCTCTTTGTCCCCAGTAGTTACAAGTAAACCAGTTTGTTGCTGTTGTTTCTGTATTCCAGTGCAATTGCATATTTGGCGCTACTTCGCGGACCGCCATTAATACCGCTGGATCACCGAAAACAATTGCATCTACATGTACTTCATTTAAAAATGCAACATAGTCTGTCAATTCTTCTACTTTATCATTGTGGAACATAGCATTCATTGCTACGTATACTTTTACACCATTTTCATGTGCAATCTTCACAGCTTGTTTCACATCTTCACGTGAAAATTCCCCTGCTAAACGTAAACCAAACTTTTGCTCACCGATCATTACCGCATCTGCTCCTGCTTTCGCAAGAGGTTCGATATCCGCCACTGCTTTTGGCGTTACTAACAATTCAGGTTTTTTCATACCTTGGTCACCCTTTCTTTTTACTAACAGCAACTCCATCACCAATTGGGAAAATCGTTGTATCATATCCTTCATGGTTCATAAGCCATTCATTGTACGTCTTAATACGACGGATTAAACCACGTGTACGTCTGTTTTCAATTTTCTCTTTAGTCGTTACAAGGCCATGGTACATAACATTATCTGAAATAATTACACCGCCAGGATTTAATAACGGTTCATATAAGTCAAAAAAGCGACGATATTGTCCTTTTGCTGCATCAATAAAAATAACGTCAAATGTTCCATGTTCTTCTACTTGCTCGCCTGTTTCTAATGCATCACCGTAAATAACGGAAATACGCTCTTTAACTGGTGAACGTTCTATATATTCAAGTGCTTTTTCATATCGCTCGCGATTGCGCTCAACTGTCACAATGCGAGAATTTGGAATAGCTTGCATCATACGAATACTAGAATAGCCAATTGCTGTACCAAGCTCTAAAATGCTTTTCGGTCCAATTAAACGTAAAAATTGCAACATAAATTCCATTCCAAGTCGATCCATAATCGGCACATGATTTTCTTTCGCATAGTCTTCCATTTCAAGAATTAATTTATCTTTTGGATCAATAAATGATAATAGGTACTCGTTAACTGCATCCTCCATAATGGTCCTCCTTATTTACATGGAGAAGTGCCTCTATGACGTCTTTTCACACATAGAATGCAATAAAAATACAAGCCAGCTTCACCCTTAGCTTGTACGTCCCGTTTTGATATTAAAAACGATTCTTCTGCCAGTTTTTAACCCGATATATTTTACCACAAAAAAGAGGGATGTGCGACCTTTTTCGCTACCCCTCCCCATTTCACTGTTTTTTCGTAATATATTTTTGCTTTAATGCATTATGCTCTTCCAATGTTTTCGCATAGTACACTTCACCAGTTGGTGCAGCTAAGAAATAATAATAATCTGTTTGCGCAGGCTCTAACGCCGCTTCTACTGAATGTTTACCAGAGTTTGCGATTGGGCCAACCGGCAATCCTTTCGCAACATACGTATTGTACGGTGAGTTTATTTTTAAATCTTCGTATAATACACGTTGTTTATGCTTTCCAAGTGCGTATAATACCGTTGGATCAGTTTGCAGTGGCATACCTTTCGCTAAACGATTATAAAAGACACTAGAGATCTTTTGACGATCTGTAAAACCTGTTGCCTCTTCTTCAATAAGTGAAGACAATGTTAAAAGCTGATGAACATCCCAGTTTTTCGCTTTCATTTTTGCCTCGTTTTGAACAATGATTGCATTTGTTTTTTCAAGCATTGGAATTACAATTTCTTCTAACGTCGTATCTTTTTTATAGAAAGAGTACGTCGCAGGATATAAATAACCTTCTAATGGATATTTAATATTGCTATCAAAGATTTTATCCGTTAGTAACTTCGGATACTTTTTCTGCATTTTTTGAATAAATGCTTTATCGTTTAATTGACGTACGACATCATCTTTATTCCACTTTAATTCGTTTGCAACCGTTTCTGCAATTTCAGTTACTTGTGCCCCTTCCTTTATCGTCACTTTATAAAGAGCTGGACGATGTACATTACCAGATGACATTTGTTCTATAACATCTTTTGCATTCATTGAAGGATTTAATAAATATGTACCCGCTTGTAAATTTTTAGATTTAGCCTTTGTATAAAAACTAAAAACTGTACCGTTTTTCACAGCACCTTTTTCTTCTAAAATCTCACCAATTTTACTAGTAGATGATCCCTTTGGAATTTCTACTTCAATCTCTTTTTTATTCCCGCTGTCAACTGGTCCTAATGCGGATGAAATATACGCATAGACTGAACCACAAACTAAAAGCAGTGCAATAATCGAAAATAAAAAAATGCGTCTACGCTTCTTTTTCACTTGATTCTCTACCAAAACTCTTCCTCCTTATTCAATTGTAGGCCATATGTACATATTTCTATACAACACGATACAAAATCACAATAAACTTATCTATCATTTTTGACAGATACTTTATTTTTTCTACAATCCGTCTCATTATACTACAAAGGATTACACAGTTTCGACAAAAAATCTTTCATTTTACATATAAAAAAAGGTGGACTATATGTCGTCCACCTTTTCAATACTTAATTATTCAGCTTCTTGCTCATCAGCTAGAGTGTTGAACATTTCTTGTACCATTTCCCACTCTTCTTCAGATTCGATTGGAAGTAAACTTCCGCCCTCTTCTTCATTTTGCTCATAAGCCATTGCATCATAAATTGGGTCTCCATCTTCGTCTACTTCACCGATTGGAGAGAAGACTACGTATGATTTTTTACCGAATTTTTCAGCATCAAAAGTGAAAATAATTTCACATAAATGTTCGTTACCTTTTTCGTCTACAATTGTAATTTGATTTTCTTCCATTTTGGTCACCTCTTATTTACTATCTAAAAATCCTTGTAAGATTACGACTGCAGCCATCTTATCGATTACTTGCTTTCGCTTCTTACGACTTACATCAGCTGAAATGAGCAGACGTTCCGCTGCCATCGTTGACAAACGCTCGTCCCACATTACAACGTCTAATTGTAACAGCTCTCGTAGGTTTTCTGCAAATTGCTGGCACGCTTCACCACGTGGGCCAATTGTACCATTCATATTTTTAGGTAAACCTACTACTATTTTGTCCACATTGTACTGCTTTACTAACTCAGAAATACGGTCAAAACCAAAATTACCTCGTTCTTCGTTAATTTTAATTGTTTCTAATCCTTGTGCTGTCCAGCCCATTTCGTCGCTAATTGCAACTCCGACTGTTTTTGTACCTACATCTAAACCTAATATCCGCATAAACTACTCCTCACGATGATGTTTCAAGTAAGACTTCACAAGCTCTTCAATTAATTCATCACGTTCAAGCTTGCGAATGATGCTTCGTGCATCTTTATGGCGAGGTATGTATGCTGGGTCTCCACTTAATAAATAACCGACGATTTGGTTAATCGGATTATAGCCTTTTTCTTGAAGTGCATCATACACAGTTAAAAGTACATCATTTACATGGACACTCTGTTTTTCATCTTGAATGCTAAACTTCATTGTTTTATCAAAACCGTCCATTTCAAGCACCTCACTTATATAGTAAGTATAGGGAGAAGAACTTCTCCTCTCCCTACCATTGTACACTACTATCTCTTTATTTTGAAACAGATTTAACGTACTCTTGTACAAATGCTAAAGCTTCCTCAACTTGCGCTGGGTTTTTACCGCCCGCTTGTGCCATATCAGGACGGCCACCACCGCCACCGCCACAACGAGAAGCTACTTCTTTCACAAGTTTACCAGCATGGTATCCTTGGCTAATTAAATCTTTCGTTACGCCAGCTAAGATGTTTACTTTATCATCATTTACAGACGCTAATACGACAACTGCTGATTCTAATTTATTTTTCAGGTCATCCATCATCGTACGTAAGTTGTTCATATCTGCAACATTTACTTTTGCCGCTAATACGTTCACGCCATCAACTGTCATTACTGAATCAGTTAAGTTTCCAGCTTCGATATTGCTTAATTTCGCTGCAAGAGATTCGTTTTCTTTTTGAAGTTGTTTTACTTCAGCAAATAAACCATCTACTCTTGTTAAAATATCTTTCGGATTTGTTTTCATTTTTCCAGCTGCTTCTTTTAATAAACCTACTTGATCGTTCATTAATTCATAAGCAGACTTACCAGTTACCGCCTCAATACGACGAGTTCCTGCACCGATACCAGACTCAGCAACAATTTTGAAAATACCGATAGAAGCTGTGTTATCAACGTGACAACCACCGCAAAGCTCTAAGCTATAATCGCCAACTTGTACAACGCGTACAACATCACCGTATTTTTCACCAAATAATGCCATTGCGCCCATTTCTTTCGCTTCTTCGATTGCTTTTTGTGAAATCTCAACATCAATACTTTCCCAAATTTTCTCGTTTACAATACGCTCAATTTTTTCTAATTCGTCAGCTTGTACTTGACCGAAGTGAGAGAAGTCAAAGCGTAAACGTTCAGAAGTTACAAGAGAACCTGCTTGGTTAACATGCGTTCCAAGAACGTCTTTTAATGCTTGGTGTAGTAAGTGAGTTGCTGTATGGTTTTTCACAACGCTACTACGGTTTTTCGTATCGATAATAGCTTTCACAGCCGCATCTTTCGTTAACGTACCTTCTTCCACAACAACTTTGTGTAAGTTTTGACCGTTTGGTGCTTTTTGTACGTCTTTTACAAGAACTTTCACGCCATCAGCAAGAAGGTAACCACGGTCTGCAATTTGTCCGCCGCTCTCAGCATAGAATGGTGTTACATCAATCATCAATTGTCCTTCTTCGCCAGCTTGTAAGCTGTCTGTGTATTCGCCATTTTTCACAAGTGCAACAACGTTACTTTCTGTTGCAACTGTACCGTAACCAACGAATTCGCTCGCTACTTTCACTTCTCCAAGGACGCCGCCTTGAACTTGCATAGAATCAACGTCTTGACGAGCAGCACGTGCACGCTCACGTTGTTTTTCCATTTCATTTTCAAAGCCTTCTTGATCAACTGTCATACCAGCTTCTTCTGCATATTCTTCTGTTAATTCAATTGGGAAACCGTATGTGTCATATAGACGGAACGCATCTACTCCAGAAATAACAGTTGTTTTTTCTTCTTTTGCTTTTGCGATAACTTCAGCTAAAATTGCTTCACCATCATGAAGTGTTTCGTGGAAACGCTCTTCTTCATTTTTCACAACTTTTGCGATGAAATCTTTCTTCTCAAGTACTTCTGGATAGAAGTCTTTCATTACTTCTCCAACAACCGGTACTAATTCAAACATGAATGGACGGTTGATGTTTAATTTCTTAGAGTAACGAACAGCACGGCGTAATAAACGACGTAATACATAACCACGGCCTTCGTTAGATGGAAGAGCACCGTCACCAACAGCGAATGTTACTGTACGGATATGGTCAGCAATTACTTTAAACGCCATATCTTTTTCTAAGTCACCATTACGATACTTCTCACCAGAGATTGTTTCTGTTGCACCAATCATTGGCATGAACAAGTCTGTGTCAAAGTTTGTAGGCACATCTTGAACGATAGATGTCATACGCTCTAGACCCATCCCTGTATCGATGTTTTTCTTAGGAAGTGGTGTATATGAACCGTCTGGATTATGGTTAAATTGAGAGAATACAAGGTTCCATACTTCTAAGTAACGCTCGTTTTCTCCGCCCGGATATAATTCTGGGTCACTAAAGTCATTACCGTAAGCTTCTCCGCGGTCATAGAAAATCTCCGTATTCGGTCCACTTGGTCCTTCACCGATATCCCAGAAGTTTTCTTCTAAACGGATGATGCGCTCTTTTGGAACACCCATTTTCTCATTCCAAATTGTGAATGCTTCTTCATCTTCTGGATGGATTGTAACTGATAATAATTCTTTATCGAATCCGATCCATTTGTCACTCGTTAAGAATTCCCAAGCCCAAGTAATTGCTTCTTCTTTAAAGTAATCACCGATTGAGAAGTTCCCTAACATTTCAAAGAATGTATGGTGACGAGCTGTTTTCCCTACGTTTTCAATATCGTTTGTACGAATTGATTTTTGAGCATTTGTAATACGTGGATTTTGCGGGATTACGCGTCCATCAAAATATTTTTTTAATGTTGCTACACCACTGTTAATCCATAAAAGAGATGGATCCTCATGTGGAACTAGTGATGCACTAGGTTCTACTGCATGTCCTTTTTCTTGGAAAAAGTCTAAAAACATTTGACGAATTTGTGCGCCTGTTAGTTGTTTCATTTTATTTTCCTCCTTAAATATAAAAAACTCCCGCCCCTATAAAAGGGACGAGAGTTAACTCGCGATACCACCCTAATTATGAATTGATTATTATAACAATCAATTCATCACCTCATGGTGCCGTAACGTGGCAAGACGGCAGTGATTAGCTGCTCTCAGGATTAGCTTTCTGTTACCCTTCATTTAAAGCTTCTTTCAGCCATGTGGAAGCTTCTCTCTATAAATGGACTGTAACGTACTTGTTCCGTCATTGATTTAATGTATTATATGACTAAATATAATAGAATTCTCTTAAGTTTGTCAATGTAGATAATCATTTATATTATATCAATTGTTTATTAATCATAGCTATTCTACTAGTCATTCTTAACAGCCTTTTCATATATTATGCATGTATTAATAAATTGTACTACCCCTATAAACTTTTCTGAACATTTTATTTTTGTTATAATCAAATTATCAATAATAAAGGAGCGATTATAATGACAACCTTATTGAATAAAGCTAAAAATATGTTAACGACTGATGAAACGATATTATTTTACGCAGCATGTTCATTAGATATATTTATATATCGTTCCGTCGCAAGACCAGGGCTGTTAATTTTAACGAACAAACGACTCTTCTTTTATGGACCAGATGTAAGTAAGAACCCATTATTTGAGGAGTACTCTTTCACAAAAATTTCTAATCTAAAAGAGAAAAAACATCTTTTCGGCAGTCAAATTGTATTTATGTATGATAATGAATGGAAAATAATAAAACATATTCAAACAAATGATGTCAGCTCTCTCGTTCAACAAATACACGAACAGCTCTCTAAATAATGAAAGCCCTCTACTTTTATAAATAGAGGGCTTTCTTATTACACATCTTCTCTTTTCCAAAGAGGTCTCACATGCACAATCACTGTACGAATAACAGCTAAAATCGGAACCGATATTAACAACCCCACAATCCCCGCAACCTCTCCTCCAACTAGTAATGCAAGCATAATAATAACAGGATGCATGCGAAGCGACTTACCAACAATGTAAGGCGATAAAATGTTACTTTCTAAAAATTGTAAAATGGCAATCGTAATCCCTGCCTTAATGAGTAAACTCGTTGATACAGTTGCTGCAATCATTAATGTCGGGATTGCTCCTAAAATAGGACCAAAGTATGGTATTATATCCGTTACCCCAATAATAATGCCAAGTAATAATGGATATTTCATGCCGATAAACCAAAAAGAAAGAACGGACACTCCCCCTAATACTAAGCAAACAAATAACTGTCCTCGAATATAACTTCCGAGTGACTTATCAATTTCTTTTGCAAGCATTTGCCCCGTACTACGCCATTTACTCGGGACTAGTTTCCAAAAGATATGATAAAACTCACCATAATCTTTTAATATGTAAAATACAATGAACGGTATTAAAAAAATAATGAGCAATGAATCGAGTACACCGCGAGCTGTACTCATCACTTTATTTAAAAGCGCTTGTATTTTTGCTTCTACACCACCAAAAATTTGTTTCACCTTTTCATGAATAAATGATGGAAAATTCGCCGTTTGTTCCGTAACGCCATCCATCCAAGAATCATACATTTTTGTAAACTGCGGAAATTGTTCATTGATTTCTTGTAACTGCTTAATAACGACTGGTGTTCCTTTATAAATTCCATAACCAATTCCGCCAAAGAAAAGGATGTAAATGAGCAAAATAGCGAGTGTGCGCGGCATCCCTTCCTTATGAATTTTTTCAATTAAAGGATGCAATAAATACGCAATAAAACACGCAATAAGAAACGGTGTAATCGCCACTTTAAATACAAAAATAATCGGTGCCCATAGCGGCTTAATCTTTAAAAAGACGAGCAGACAAAGAAATACAAGTAACAATAATCCTAAACGATATATCCAAATGATTTTAAGATTCTTCACACGAAAAACCTCCTCCACCTTTATTTTGAAAATAAATAGGGTAGGTTATGTGCAAAACTTTTAAAATCTTTTCATACGGACCATACTGTTTTGTAAAGACGTACATATACATAACATAACAAGGACAACCACCCCTGAGAATGCAACATGAAACAATATAATCAGGAGGGCTCATAATGGTTTTATTTATGCTCATCTTATCTGCACTTTTTATGATTCTTGAATGGATTTGTATCGGGTTTGGTATTTGGAAAGGTTTCTTTATTCGTTCTTCACGAAAAGAAAGGGCGAAGCAATTATTTCATTACGGCATGCTTGGCGTTGGATGTTACGGCCTATCTTATCTCTTCTCTGAAATTGGACTTTTATATTTGCATACAAGCGCATAAAAAAACTCCCTTATCATGAAGGGAGTTTTTTACGCTTATAAATAAGATTTAATCATCTTACGTGCTTTTTTCATATTACGTTTTGAAAATACATCTTGTTTGCGAGCATATTGATATGCTGCCGCTCCAACACCTAATGCGATTAATGAATTGCGTAGATTCAAAGTAAATCCCCCTTTTCGTTATCCGATCGTTCTTTCGTTTTCATCAAATAAATCATCAAGAGAGCTTAATGAACCATCTTCCTCTACTTGATGCGTATGGATTTTCCCCTTTGAAACCGATAATTCGATATAACAATTCCAGCAATAAAATTGGTTGACACCTATTTTTCCAATGTCTTTCCCTTTGCAATTTGGACAAATAAACATATGGCTTTCATCTCCTTACAGTCTCCCAGATTCTATTCGCCATTATGTCCAAACCGCATTCATTTATACATTGCTGGAGCCTTTCAACGTTATACGTTTGAAAGTTTCACTATATAATCTCACCTTGTTACATGAAATCATACGGTGAAATGTTTTCCACGTCCATTTCTTCACCATTAACTGTTACTATCTGTACTTCTCCTTGTGATTCTTGCAAACGACTAGCTAAAGTCGTTTGACGCATTGCATCATCAAGGCGATTTACACCAGACTGGAAAGCGGCTTCCTCCCCGCAAATAATAAGGAACTTCTTACTTCTTGTAATACCAGTATAAATTAAATTACGACGTAACATACGATTGTAACTTTTTACTATCGGCATAATCACAATCGGAAATTCACTACCTTGCGATTTATGAATCGAACAACAATATGCATGTGTAATTTGATTTAAATCCGGCTTTGTATATGTTACCTCAATTCCATCAAATGAAACGATAATCATATCTTGTTGCTCAACGTTCTCTTTCGCATAAAACACCGAAACAATTTCTCCGATATCACCATTAAACACTTGGCTCTCCGGCTGATTAACAAGCTGTAGTACTTTATCGCCTCTTCGATATACAACATCACCGTAAGCAATTTCTTTACTCTTTTCCCTTTTCGGATTAAACACTTCTTGCAACGCTTCGTTTAGTACATTAATACCTGCCGGTCCACGATACATCGGGGCCAACACTTGTACATCTCTTGCGCTAAACCCTTTTGTCTTAGCATTTTCACAAACCTTCTTAACAACCTCAACAATTTGTGCTCCTGTACAGCCAATAAACGAACGATCTTTTTGGTTTTGCGCTAAATCTGGCGGGAGCGTTCCATTTTTTATCGCATGGGCAAGTTGGATAACAGATGAACCTTCCGCTTGACGATAAATCTCAGTAAGCTTTACTGTTGGAACTGCACCTGCATTCAATAAATCTTTCAACACTTGTCCTGGTCCTACAGATGGCAACTGATCTTCATCACCTACAACGATAACTTGAATGTTTGTCGGCAGTGATTTAAACAGCTGATTCGCAAGCCAAATATCAACCATTGAAAATTCATCAATTATGAGCAATTTCCCTTGTACCGGGTCCGTTTCATTACGTTGGAAAGACCCTTCTGGTGTCCAACCAAGTAAACGATGAATTGTACAAGCTGGAAGACCTGTTGATTCACTCATACGCTTCGCCGCTCTTCCCGTTGGAGCCGTTAATAATATTGGAAATGGATTATCATCACTATATTCATTCGGATTTAACGATAGCCCGTGAAGTGACGCATACATTTCAACAATTCCTTTAATAACTGTTGTTTTCCCTGTTCCTGGTCCACCTGTCAATAACATCATCGGTTTATGAAGTGCCGTTTGAATTGCTTCTTGCTGAAGCGGTGCATACTGAACAGTCAGCTGTTCTTCAATTTCACCTAACGTCTTTAACACTTCAGCTTCAGGAAATGAAGGTGTTTCTTCTTGATTCATAAGCCTGCGAATAGACTTTACAACACCTTTTTCAGAGTAGAATAACGATGCTAAATACACTCGTTCTTCTTCTATTATGACTTTCCCTTCACTTTGCATCATTTCAACGCAGCCTATAATGTCCTCCTCTGTCACTCTTCCTTCTTGGCTGTTTAAAAGTGACATCGTTTCTCTTACAAGTTGATCTTTTCCCATATAAACGTGACCGAGTTGCAGTGAAACATTCTCTAACGTATAAAAACATCCTGCACGTACACGATCATCGTGATTACCCGATATTCCTAACGCACGTCCTATATCATCTGCTCGTCCAAAGCCAATGCCGTCCACTTCTTCAATAAGTTGATATGGATTATTACGAATCACTTCTAACGTCATCTCTTTATATTGTTGGTAAATCTTAATAGAAAGCTTCGTTCCAAAACCGTAACCATTTAAAAAGCTCATTACTTTCTCTAGCCCTTGATGCTCAACAATTGTCTCATATATTTCCTGCGCTTTTTGTTTGTTGACAACACCACTTAACGCCTCAGGATCATCCATAATTTTAGAAATGGCATGTTCCCCAAGATGGTCCACAATTTTTTCAGCTGTACGCTTTCCGATTCCTTTAAATAAATCACTCGCTAAATATTGCACCATACCTGCTTTTGTTTGCGGTAATTCTTTTTTAAATGTTTCAACTAAATATTGTTTCCCATACTTTGGATGATCCTTAAAATGACCTGTCAATGTAAACATTTCATCTTCATGCATACGGGGAAAATGACCATTTATCATCACTTTTTTTTCGTCGTACGTTTCATTTGTTTCAATGACTTTCATACTGACAACGGAATAGAGGTTTTCTTCGTTGTGGAAAATGGTATGAAGAACTTGCGCTTTTATAAACTTTTTCTCTTCCTCAAACAAATCCATTGCATGTTGATTTCCCATCTTTCCTCTCCTTTCCGATCTTTTCACTTTAATGAACAGTACATCCCCCACCTCTTTAGATGAGGGATAACTACCCATTAAACTATATGTTCATCTTATTCAGCTTCTTGCTCTAATAAACGAACACCATTACCAGCTAAGAAGTGATCTGGCTGAATTTCAGTTGCTTTCTTAAATAAAGCCAGAGCCTTCTCGTTATTTTCTTCAAATACGTACGCAACACCTAAATTATAATACGCATCCGCATGCTCTTCATCCATTTCTAATACCTTTTCAAAATAAGGTTTCGCCTCTTGAATATGTTCTAAACGCGCAAAGCAAAGTCCGCACTGGAACATAGCTTCTACATCGTTTTCATCTAATTCTGTTGCTCTTTGTAAAAATGGCAGTGCAAGACGATCGTTTCCAAGTTGCACATGTGTGATACCTAGCATAAATGTTACATCAGCTGATTGTAATCCAGATTGCATCGCTTGTTCAAATATAGCTTTTGCCTCTGCAAATTGCTCTTGGCCGTAATACACATTTCCTAATCCATAATAAGCAGCTGCAGATTTATCATCTAACTCTAATGCACGTTTATAAAATAAAATTGCTCTTTCACTATCACCTAGTACATCTAATAAGTTAGCAAAATTAATGTATCCAAGTGCATCTTTTGGATTTTCTTCAATTGCTTCTGTAAAATTTTTAGCAGCTTCTTCCCAATTTCCTTCTTGCATATATTTAATACCTGTTTCAAGTTTGTTTGACATGTCCTTCACCTCTACAACAAATTATAACAAAGAATGTATTTTCCAAGCGAACGAAAATTCGCTTTATGTAAAAGAAACCTCTAACCGCGAATCGGCAGAGGCTTCTCGTTTTATCCTAAATAATCCAATTTCTTACCGCTACGGTATACTTCATCAATTGTAGCACCACCTAAGCACTCATCTCCATCATAGAAAACAACTGCTTGTCCTGGTGTAATTGCACGAATTGGCTCGTCACAAAGAATACGAACTGTATTTTCATCAACGATTTGAACCGTTACTTTATTGTCTTCTTGACGATAACGGAATTTCGCTGTGCACTTAAATTCTTTTTCTTTCGCTTCATTACTTACCCAGCCGATATTCGTAGCAATAACTTCATCACCATATAGAAGTTCGTTATGGAATCCCTGATCAACATATAGAATGTTTTCTTTCAAGTTCTTCCCAACAGCAAACCATGGATCACCGTTACCACCAATACCAAGGCCATGACGTTGTCCAATTGTATAATACATTAAACCGTCATGCTTTCCTTTCACTTCACCAGATAATGTTTGCATCACACCTGGTTGTGCTGGTAAATAGTTACTTAAGAAATCTTTAAAGTTACGCTCACCAATGAAGCAAATACCTGTACTATCTTTCTTCGCCGCTGTCGCTAAACCAGCTTCTTTCGCCATTTCACGAATTTGTGGTTTCTTCAGCTCACCCAGCGGGAACATTGTTTTTGATAATTGCTCTTGGCTTAATTGATTTAAGAAATACGTTTGATCTTTATTGTCATCAACGCCGCGAAGCATTTTATATTCGCCGTCCATATAAGCAACACGTGCATAATGACCTGTCGCTACATAATCAGCACCAAGCGCAATTGCATGCTCTAAAAATGCTTTAAATTTAATTTCTTTATTACACATTACATCTGGGTTTGGTGTACGACCAGCTCGGTATTCATCTAAGAAGTACGTAAATACTTTATCCCAGTATTGTTTTTCAAAGTTTACTGCATAATACGGAATACCAATTTGGTTACACACTTCAATTACATCATTGTAATCTTCGGTTGCTGTGCAGACACCATTCTCATCCGTATCATCCCAGTTTTTCATAAAAATTCCGATTACATCATAACCTTGCTCTTTTAATAAAAGAGCTGCTACAGATGAATCGACGCCACCGGACATCCCGATGACAACGCGTGTTTCGTGAGGTAGTTTGTTCATCATGTCACCTCCCATGCTAATTTTGTGTTAATCGCTTCACGATTTTCACTGTTTCGTACGCCGCTTTCTCAATTTGCTCTTTCGTATTTCCAAGTCCGAAACTAAAGCGTACGGATGAACGTATTTGATCGGAGTCTTTTCCGAACATCGCCACTAATACATGTGATGGATCAATTGAACCAGCTGTACAAGCCGAACCACTTGACACTGCAATGCCAGCTAAGTCTAAGTTCACAAGAAATGGTTCAATGTTCATTCCTGTAAAACTAATATTAAGCACATGTGGTAAGCGATATTCTAAGTTTCCGTTTACCTCGAAAGTAATGTCTTCATTTTTGAAGACAGATACCATTATATCTTTAAACTCTTCATATTGGGCATTTTTTTGCTCACGAGTTTTTTCAGCTAACAAAATTGCTTGCTGTAAACCAACAATACTCGGTACATTTTCAGTACCAGCACGGCGTTTTCTTTCCTGCTCCCCGCCTATTAATAACGGTTCAAATTTCACATTTGCACCAGCGTATAGGAACCCTACACCTTTTGGTCCGTTAATTTTATGAGCTGAAATTGATAATAGATCAATGCCAAACTCTTTCACATCAATTTCTACTAAGCCATAAACTTGTACCGCATCTGTATGGAAATAAGCTTGATGCTCTTTTAGCAGCTTACCTATTTCCGCTATTGGTTGCATCGTCCCAACTTCATTATTCCCAAACATAACGGATACAAGGATTGTCTCTTCTGTTAATGCCTTTTGTATGTCAGAAACTTGAACGCGTCCTGTTTTATCAACAGGTAAATATGTCACTTCAAATCCTTCACGCTCTAACAATTCACACGTATGCAAAATTGCATGATGTTCAATTTGTGTCGTTATAATATGGTTACCTTTATGACGGTTCGCACGCGCTACACCGATAAGCGCTAAATTATCAGCTTCCGTACCACCGCTCGTAAATATAATTTCATTCGGATTCGCATGAATGCTCCGTGCGCATGCGCGTCTCGCCTCATCTACTGCATGGCGCGTTTGACGTCCATAAAAGTGAATACTAGACGGGTTTCCGAATGTTTCTGTCATATATGGAATCATCTTTTCGACCACTTCTGGGTGAGTCGGAGATGTCGCAGCATGATCTAAGTAAATGCGTTCCATTAAATCTCCTTCTTTCCAAATCGTTTCACAAGGAATTAAATGTAAAACATATAGCCCCCGTGATTTTCTTCCTCATAACGTACTAAATCTTCTAACGTTGTACTATCTAACACTTCTTGCACCGCATCACGAACACGCATCCATAATTGGCGTTGTGCTGGCTCTTCTTCTTCTATCATTTCTACAACACTAATCGGACCCTCTAATACACGGATTACATCCCCAGCTGTAATGTTAGCCGGCTGGTCTGATAATACATATCCGCCATATGCACCACGCGTACTCTTTACAAGACGAGCGTTACGAAGTGGTGAAATTAATTGCTCTAAGTAATGTTCAGATAAATCATGTGCCTGCGCAATTGATTTTAATGAAATTGGACCTTCACCAAACTTTTTTGCAAGATCGATCATAATTGTTAAGCCGTAGCGGCCTTTCGTTGAAATCTTCATCTATTTTGCACCTCTTTTCAAATTTTCACTTCTATTGGTTATATCTTATTTATAAAAGAACACAATTTAAAATCCTATGAAATTATAGCATAATATAGTATTATAAGAAATTTCAACTTGTGTATCAAAATGATAACATAAAATCACATTGAAAAACTCGGAAATTATTACAATTGAAAGAAAAATGAAAATATTCATATTCATATTTCCCACAAAACAGCATCCTATTTCAAATTCCACTAAAAAAAATGATACGATAGAAAGAGATTATACATTAAGGGAGACGGTAAAAATGAAACAACCACTCGCACATCGAATGCGCCCTACAAATATTCAAGAAATTATCGGACAACAACATTTAGTTGGTGAAGGAAAGATTTTATGGCGAATGGTCCAAGCAAATCATTTTCAATCTATGATTTTATACGGCCCTCCAGGCACCGGAAAAACATCAATCGCTAGCGCAATCGCAGGAAGTACCGGTACTCCGTTTCGTCTATTAAACGCTGTTACCCATAATAAAAAAGATATGGAAGTTGTCGTACAAGAAGCGAAAATGCATCGACATCTTGTTTTAATTTTAGATGAAGTGCACCGTCTAGATAAAGCAAAGCAGGACTTTCTATTACCTCATTTAGAAAGTGGGCTTCTTACTTTAATTGGTGCAACGACGAGTAATCCATTTCATGCGATAAACTCTGCTATTCGGAGCAGGTGTCAAATTTTCGAGTTACACGCCCTGACAGAAGACGATCTTTTAATTGGCTTAAAACGAGCACTTGAAGATAAAGAAAAAGGTCTTGGGGAATATGATGTAACGGTTACACCTGAAGCATTACATCACTTTGCAAATGCATCAGGCGGAGATATGCGTTCCGCTTATAATGCACTTGAACTAGCTGTATTATCTAGCTTTACAACGGATGACAAAGCTGCGGAAATCACGCTAGAAATCGCAGAAGAATGCTTGCAAAAAAAGAGCTTCGTTCACGATAAAGGTGGAGATGCTCATTATGACGTATTATCGGCATTTCAAAAATCGGTGCGCGGAAGTGATGTAAATGCAGCACTTCATTATTTAGCACGCCTTATTGAAGCAGGTGATTTACAAAGTATTGGTAGACGTCTTCTTATTATGGCATATGAAGATATCGGACTTGCTAGCCCGCAAGCCGGACCACGTACACTAGCAGCTATAGAATCAGCTGAACGGGTTGGATTCCCAGAGGCACGCATACCACTTGCAAATGCCGTTATCGAGCTGTGCCTATCACCAAAATCAAACTCAGCTTATAAAGCACTTGATGCTGCATTACACGATTTACGTAACGGTCAAACAGGCGACATCCCAAGTCATTTAAAAGATAGTCATTACAAAGGCGCAGAATCACTTGGAAGAGGCATTGGATACTTATACCCACACGACCAACCAAATGGCTGGGTACAACAACAATACTTACCTGATAAAATAAAAAACAAACAATATTATAAACCGAAAACGACAGGGAAATTTGAGCAAGCACTTTCTACTGTATATGAAAGATTACAAAGTTCGAATAAAACGAAAAATAAAGGGTAACATAAGCGAAAACGTCACCATTATGGAGGCTTCGCTTATGAAAACACGTCAAGATGCATGGACAAAAGAAGACGATCTCCTTTTAGCCGAAACTGTTTTACGGCATATTCGCAGCGGCAGTACACAAATAAAAGCATTCGATGAAGTCGGCGATACATTGAACCGTACTTCAGCAGCTTGCGGATTTAGATGGAATGCTGAAGTAAGACCGAATTACGAAGATGCGGTGCAACTTGCAAAAAAACAACGTAAAGAATTAAAGCGCTCTGAAGCTAAAATAGAAAAAGAGCATTTCACGAAAACGAAACAACTCGTAATCGATGCCGAGTTTTCAGAAGATATTACGCCAAATAAACAAGAACTTACAATGCAAAATATCATCTCGTTTTTGCAAAATTTGGAGCATAACAACCCTTCACTCGCAAAATTACAAACTGAAAATGAAGTATTACAGACTCAGCTCACGTCCCTGAAAAAAATGAATCATGAACTTGAAGCAAAATTAGCGGTACTCTCAAAAAAACAACAAGCAATCGAAGAAGATTATGCGATGCTTGTTAGAATTATGGACCGTGCTCGAAAACTTGTTTCGGTTGAAGAACAAGAAGAACAGATCGCTCCCATTTTCAAGACAGATCAAAATGGAAATTTAGATATTATATATTCTGCAGAGAATTAAAAACAGGGATGTCACTTTTTTGACTAAGTGACATCCCTGTTTATTTTTTCTGTGAATGATATATTGGTAAATGAAATTATATCGACGATTTTTCAAATATATCTATCGTAACTTACAATATATCAACGATTTTTTTAATTATATCAACTATTCGACAAGAGATATCGATTTACCAACAAATATTGACAAAACAAGTCGATTTGTTACAAAAGGAAATTCACGGAGTAAATTGGATATATTTAACTTAAATGTCACTATAAACATATACGATTGAAAGGAGCTGATTGCCATTTCATTAGTAGTCTTCAAAATAACACTCGGTATTCTCGTTCTAACTTTAGGCCTTTTTACAATTCATAGTTTAAAAAAGACCTCAGGTTATAAATCGGACAAATACGATTATTCTTTATTAGGATTACTTACACTTGAAGTATTAGTATTGCAAATATCAGCAGTTCTTTAAAATATAATAGAAAAAGCATATACCCTAGACGGATATATGCTTTCTTTTTATTCTTGTCCTACACGTTTCACTTCTACATTTTTAATGCGTTCACGTACAACGTGACTTGCCATAATTAAGCCTGCCACAGATGGTACGAATGCATTTGATGAAGGCGGTAATTTCGCTTTACGAATTTTCGCATTTTCGTCTGGTACAATTTCTTTACGTACTTCTTCACGAATTACGATTGGGTTTTCATCAGAGAAGACAACTTTTACACCTTTTTTAATACCCTCTTTACGAAGCTTCGTACGAATTACTTTCGCAATTGGATCTGTATGTGTTTTAGAGATGTCCGCAATACGGAAACGAGTTGGGTCCATTTTATTTGCTGCACCCATACATGAGATAATTTTAATTTTACGACGTAAACATTGTTTAATTAAATGGATCTTGAACGTAATCGTATCCGATGCATCCACTACGAAGTCTAAACCGTGTTTAAAGAACTCTTCATATGTTTCATCTGTATAAAACATTTCTAGTCCAATTACTTCACACTCTGGGTTAATATCTGCGATACGCTCTTTCATTAATTCTACTTTTGAACGTCCTACAGTAGATACTAAAGCGTGAATTTGACGGTTTACGTTTGTAATATCTACAACGTCTTTATCAACTAATACAAGACGCCCAACGCCAGAACGCGCTAACGCTTCAGCGGAAAAAGAACCTACGCCGCCAATTCCTAAAATACCGACTGTACTATTTTTTAATATTTCAAGTCCTTCTTTACCGAAGGCTAATTCATTACGTGAAAATTGATGTAACATTCAGCTCTACACTCCTATTACAAAAATGGTCTACCATGTATTCTAGCGTTTTTCCGACTATTTGTATAGAAAAAGTTATAGAATTCCTAAAAATACATATTTCGAGAATGAAAACATAGTGTAAACCTACTTTTATTTCTTCCTAAATACAGTTTTAAAAAGGAGGATTCAGAGAACCAAGCAAATCGAGGCACGTATGCTAGGAGGAGCGCAGTGTAGGAGTACTACTCGAGCACTGGACTAGCATACGTAACGATAAGATGCGACAGTTATCAGAACCGGACTTTTTAAACTTCCTATCAAAAAAAGCCTAGATGGTATTAGTATAACCATCTAGACCCTATTTTTACTTCTCTTACTTCTCTTCTTTCAAGCTCAATTTCAAGTTCAACTCTTCAAGCTGTGCTTCTGCAACTGGGCTTGGAGCTTCTGTTAATAAGCAGCTTGCACTTGCTGTTTTCGGGAATGCAATCGTATCACGAAGGTTCGTACGACCTGCAAGTAACATAACAAGACGGTCTAAACCTAATGCGATACCGCCGTGTGGTGGCGTACCGTATTCGAATGCTTCTAATAAGAATCCGAATTGCTCTTGCGCTTCTTCTTGTGAGAATCCAAGTGCTTTGAACATTTTTTCTTGTACGTCGCGCTCGTAAATACGAAGTGATCCACCACCAAGCTCATAACCATTTAATACAAGGTCATATGCTTGTGCACGTGCTTTTTCTGGTGCTGTTTCTAATAACTCAACGTCTTCACGGAATGGCATTGTGAATGGGTGGTGAGCTGCGAAGTAACGATCTGCATCTTCATCGTACTCAAGAAGTGGCCAATCCGTTACCCATAGGAAGTTAAATTTACTTTCGTCAATTAACTCAAGCTCTTTACCTAGACGTAAACGAAGTGCGCCTAAGCTATCTGCAACAACGCTCTTCTTATCTGCTACGAATAGTAATAAGTCGTCAGCAGTAGCTTCTAGCGTAGTCATTAACACGTTTGCATCCTCTTCACCGAAGAATTTCGCAATCGGTCCTTTTAAGCCGTCTTCTTCCACTTTAAGCCAAGCTAGACCTTTAGCACCGTATACTTTTACGAATTCAGTTAATGCATCGATATCTTTACGAGAGTATTTGCTCGCAGCACCTTTTGCATTAATTGCTTTTACTTGTCCGCCGCTTTCTACAGCACTTGTAAATACTTTGAAGCCACAACCTGCAGCAAACTCAGATAAGTCTGTTAGTTCCATTTCAAAGCGTGTATCTGGCTTATCAGAACCGTAGCGAGCCATTGCATCAGCATATTTCATACGAGGGAATGGTGCGCTAACTTCTACACCTTTTGCATCCTTCATAACTTTCGTCATCATGCGCTCCATCATATCTAAAATTTCATCTTGTGTTAAGAATGAAGCCTCGATATCGATTTGCGTGAATTCTGGTTGACGATCCGCACGTAAATCTTCGTCGCGGAAACAACGTGCTACTTGATAGTAACGCTCAAATCCGCCGACCATAAGAAGCTGCTTAAATAGCTGCGGAGACTGTGGTAATGCATAGAATTCACCATCATGTACACGACTTGGTACTAAATAGTCACGAGCTCCTTCTGGTGTGCTCTTCGTTAAAATTGGTGTTTCCACTTCTAAGAACTCTTCTGTGTCTAAGAAGTTACGAATTGTTTTCGTTACGTCATGACGCATTTTGAATGTGTTAAACATTACCGGACGACGTAAGTCTAAATAACGATATTTTAAACGTACATCCTCTGATGCATCTGTATCATCAGCAATGATGATTGGCGTTGTTTTCGCTGCGTTTAATACGTTTACTTTCGTTGCTTGTACTTCAATACGGCCTGTTGCCATATTGTCATTAATTGCACCTTCACCACGCTCAACAACTGTACCTTCTACGTGTAATACGTATTCGCTACGAATTGTTTCCGCTACTTCTAGTGCTTCTTTTGATGTTTCTGGGTTAAATACAACTTGTACGATACCTGTACGGTCACGTAAGTCGATAAAGATTAATCCACCTAAATCACGGCGTTTTTGTACCCAACCTTTTAATTGAACTGTTTGTCCAACTGCTTCTACTGTTACTTTTCCACATGCATGTGTTCTTTCAGCCACTGTAAGTTCCCCCTATATTAATTTCTCTGCTACGTATGAAGCAAATACATCTAATGCTACTTCTTCTTGTTCACCTGTTGCCATATCTTTTAAGTTAATGATGCCTTTATCTAGCTCATCTTCCCCTAATACAGCTACAAATTTCGCCTTTAGACGGTCTGCTGATTTAAATTGTGCTTTCATTTTGCGATCTAAATAATCTTTTTCAACTGATAATCCAGCTTTACGAAGATCAAACGCAACTTTTGCAGCATGGTCTTTCGCTTTTTCACCAAGCGCTACAACATAGCAATCGATACTATGTTCAATTGGTAATTCAATGTTTTCAGCTTTTAGCGCCATAATTAAACGTTCGATACTCATAGCAAAACCGATACCTGGCATTTCTGGCCCACCGATTTCTTGTACAAGTCCGTTATAACGGCCGCCGCCACTTAATGTAGTAATAGCACCGAAGCCTTCTGCCTCACTCATAATTTCAAATACAGTATGTTGGTAGTAATCTAAACCACGTACTAAGTTCGGATCTTTTTCAAATGGAACATCCATCATCGTTAATAGTTCTTGAACTTTTTCGTAGTATACTGCTGAATCTTCGTTTAAGTATTCTGTAATAGATGGTGCTGTTCCCATTAATTCATGGTTACGGTCCTTCTTACAATCTAAAATACGAAGAGGATTCTTTTCTAAACGAGATTGACAATCAGAACAGAACTCACCAATACGTGGCTCGAAGTGTGCGATTAATGCATCACGGTGCGCTTGACGGCTCGCTGCATCACCCAAGCTGTTTAATACAACTTTAATATTTTTTAAGCCCATGCCGCGGTAAAACTCTACAGCAAGTGCAATTACTTCTGCATCAATTGCAGGATCGTTACTACCGATTGCTTCGATACCGAATTGTACGAATTGACGATAGCGACCTGCTTGTGGTCTTTCGTAACGGAACATTTGACCGATATAGTATAATTTCGTTGGTTGTGTTGCGTCACCGAACATTTTGTTTTCAACGTAAGAACGTACAACAGGTGCAGTGCCTTCTGGACGTAATGTTAAACTACGCTCTCCACGATCTTGGAATGAGTACATTTCTTTTTGCACGATATCTGTCGTATCACCAACACCGCGTAAAAATAGCTCAGTGTGTTCAAAAATTGGTGTGCGAATTTCTTTATAATTGTAACGACGGCAAATTTCGCGTGCTTGCCCTTCGATATACTGCCATAACTCAACAGTGCCTGGAAGAATATCTTGCGTTCCGCGTGGGATTTGAATAGACATATTCAGTTCCTCCTCAAATTGTTTTAATCTTAATAAAAATAAAAAAACTCCCGCCTCTACTGTTTGAACAGTAGGGACGAGAGTATTATACCCGTGGTGCCACCCTAATTGAAGCACGTATGCTTCCACTTTTTTAATAACGCTTAAATATGCGTTCATCTCTACTAAGCATATATGCCGTTCAAGTTGAAACCTCTAGAGTGTCATTCAATCAGTCATCATGCAGAAATGTTTTCAGCCTAAGACATTTCTTCTCTTTCCATGTGTGTCTCATTTACTCTTCTCTATCAACGGTTATATTCATATGTAAATATAAAATTACTATACGTTTGTTGAGTAGGATTGTCAAGTACTCTAAGAGCGTTCAATTTGCTTCTTTAGACGCTTAACATCTTGAAGCGAAATGCCAAATTCAGAAGCAAGCTCCATTGAAGTGTTGTCTTGCTCTTTTGAAATAAAATCATGAAAATTCACGTTAAACAGTTGATTTGCACCATTTGTAACAGAATGCCCTTTTTCATTCATACGCATACGTATATCCCTCACATTCAATATGGATGTTTTACTTTTTATTGTTCCATATTGATGAGAGGGTTATACATATAAATGAATAACGTTATTCCATAACGCTCTTATATAAGTAAGCACCCCTTTGAATCATAAAGAATGTTGCAACCATCGCTGCCATTACAAATACTACCCAAGTACCGTAACTTAATACTGCGAAAGTAATTCCTAATGCATTGAAAAGAATAGCTAAGCTAAATCGCAATAAAAATTTTAAATCTTTAAAGACTGACCAATTCATATACTATCTCCCCTTATCACACATACATTCAAATATTTTTACCATTTTTTTCATTATACTATATAAGTAATGACCTAATCTATTGATTCCAAATAAACATTAACACTCGATTCACAACAATAATAATCGCAAGTGTAATTTTTATAGCTGGTATTTTTCCTACTCGCAATCCCCAGTATCCAACAATCCCAAGAATGCATAACTCTAGCACGAAGCGTAAAGCTATATTGAATTCTTGAAGCATGCTACACCTTATTTCCCTTTTATTCCCTTTAAATTAATCCTATGATAAAGTGAAACTTTAATCAGGCTTTTACGGGTAGCCCGATTCCCACATATAACAGGATAAATGAACAAAACATACAACAATGTATAAAAAAGAGAGGATTATATAATCCTCTCTTTTTAAGCAACACTATTTACTTTCCACAATTAAGGTCACCGGACCATCATTGATTAAAGAAACATCCATCATTGCTCCAAACTTACCTGTTTCTACATGCAATCCTTGCTTACGAACTTCCTCATTAAAGAAATCATATAAACGCTCCGCATAGTCAGGCTTTGCAGCATCCATAAAGTTTGGACGTCTTCCCTTGCGGCAATCTCCGTATAATGTGAATTGCGAAATTGATAGAACTTGTCCTTCTACATCAAGTACAGAATGGTTCATCTTTCCGCTCTCATCTTCAAAAATACGTAAGTTCGCAATTTTTTCTGCAATGTAAGTTGCATCTTTTTCTGTATCTTCATGCGTAATGCCAACTAGTAATGTTAAACCGAACGGAATTTGTCCTACGATCTCATCGTCTACTGTGACAGACGCTTCTTTTGATCGTTGTAAAACAACTCTCATCTTTTCTACACTCCCTATTAATGCATCATGCGTCGTACTGCATAAATTTCTGGAACACGTTTAATGCGTTCTACTACTTTTTTCAAATGTTGTAAGTTACGAATCGAGATTGACATATTAATTGTCGCCATCTTATTACGGTCACTTCTACCAGAAACAGCTGAAATGTACGTTTTCGTCTCTGTAACAGCTTGCAATACTTCATTCAATAAACCACGGCGATCGTAACCTGAAATTTCAATATCAACGTTATACTCAATTTCTTTTTCAGGGCTACCTTCCCACTCTACTTCTAATAATCGTTCTACAGCTTCTTCTGTATGAACATTTACACAATCACGGCGGTGAATCGATACGCCTCGGCCTTTCGTAATATACCCAACGATATCATCACCCGGTACTGGGTTACAGCATTTTGATAAGCGAATTAATAAATTATCCGCACCACTTACTTTAACGCCAGAATCCCATTTTCGAATTTTCATCGGTTTACGAACTTCTTTAACTTCCACAATTTCTTCTTCTTCACGTTGCTTACGGAACTTGTCCGTTAGTCTCGTAACAATTTGTGACGCTGTAATTCCGCTATATCCAACTGCTGCAAACATATCTTCTTCATTTGCAAAATTGAACTTCTCAGCAACACGTTTTAAATTGTCAGGAGCTAACACTTCTTTCATTTCATACTCTAGACCACGTACTTCTTTTTCAACAAGTTCACGGCCTTTTTCAATATTTTCATCTCTACGTTGCTTCTTAAAGAATTGACGAATTTTATTTTTAGCATGAGATGTTTGAGCAAGTTTTACCCAATCTTGACTTGGCCCATACGAATGTTTCGATGTTAAAATTTCAATGATGTCACCTGTTTTTAATTTATAATCAAGCGTCACCATTTTTCCGTTTACTTTTGCACCAATTGTTTTATTTCCAATTTCCGAATGGACACGATACGCGAAATCAATCGGAACAGATCCAAGTGGTAATTCCATTACATCGCCTTTCGGTGTAAAGACGAATACCATATCAGAGAATAAATCAATTTTTAATGACTCCATAAATTCTTCTGCATTCGAAGCTTCATTTTGCCATTCTAAAATTTGACGGAACCATGTGAGTTTCTTCTCTAATGTACCTGTTGTTTCTGCTGTTTTTCCTTCTTTATACGCCCAGTGTGCCGCGATCCCGAATTCTGCAATTTCGTGCATTTCTTTCGTACGAATTTGCACCTCAAGTGGATCACCTTTCGGCCCAATTACAGTCGTATGAAGAGATTGATATAGATTCGCTTTCGGCATCGCAATATAATCTTTAAAACGACCTGGCATCGGCTTCCAACACGTATGAATAATTCCAAGCACTGCATAACAATCTTTAATACTATTTACAACGACACGTACAGCTAATAAATCGTAAATTTCATTAAACTGCTTGTTTTGCAGTGCCATTTTACGATAAATACTGTAAATATGTTTTGGTCTTCCAGAAATTTCAGGTTGAATTGCAACTTCGTCTAATTTCTCACGAATACCAGTCATTACTTCGTCTAAATACTCTTCACGTTCTGCACGTTTACGCTTCATTAAATTTACAATACGATAATATTGCTGTGGATTTAAATAGCGAAGTGACGTATCCTCTAGCTCCCATTTAATAGTACTAATTCCGAGCCTATGTGCTAAAGGTGCAAAGATTTCTAACGTTTCATTCGCTATGCGACGCTGCTTCTCTTGAGGCAAATGTTTCAATGTACGCATGTTATGAAGACGATCAGCTAGTTTAATTAAAATAACTCGAATATCTTGAGCCATTGCAATAAACATTTTGCGATGGTTTTCTGCTTGTTGTTGCTCATGAGATTTATATTTAATCTTTCCGAGCTTTGTCACACCATCGACAAGCATAGCAATCTCTTTGTTAAATTCCCGTTCAATATCTTCTAGTGTAATCTCTGTATCTTCCACTACATCATGTAAGAAACCTGCTGATACTGTAGCTGGATCCATGTGTAAATCAACTAAAATACCTGCAACTTGAATTGGATGAATAATGTACGGTTCACCCGATTTTCTGTATTGTTCGCTATGCGCATCTCGTGCATATTCATAGGCACGTGCCACTAGCTCAATATCTTCATCCACTAAATATTGACTTGCTTTCTCGAGTACCTGTTCAGCTGTTAGTACCTGCTCATTTGCCATCGAATCACCTTTTATTGAAAATTGACTTTATCTTTATTAAATAGAATAAATTATATTCTATCATTATAACCCAATGATTGTGAATTGTGAAAAGGAAAAGATTTTACTGACATTTCACCATAATTTTTTGTTCAATTATACAAAAGTACCCGCTCCTCTCCAAGAGATTCACGGGTACTTTTTATCACCGTAGTTTTACTATATAGTGATTAGTATTTTTCTAATACTAATACATCGTAACCATCTAACATTTTACGACCATCTAAGTAAGTAAGCTCTACTAAGAATGCAATTCCTGCTACAACTCCGCCTAGTTCTTCAACTAGCTTAATTGTCGCTTCAATTGTTCCACCAGTAGCTAATAGGTCATCTGTAATTAATACGCGTTGACCTGGCTTAATTGCATCTTTATGGATTGTTAAAACATCTTTACCATATTCTTTACCGTAGTCAACTGTAATTACTTCACGTGGTAATTTTCCTAATTTACGAACCGGCGCAAATCCTACTTCTAATGCGTAAGAAACTGGGCAACCGATAATAAAGCCACGAGCTTCTGGTCCTACTACAACATCGATATCTCTATCTTTTGCATACTCAACGATTGCATCTGTTGCTGCTTTGTATGCTTTACCGTCATTCATTAACGGTGTAATGTCTTTAAACACAATACCTTCTTTTGGATAATCCGGTACAATTGCGATATGTTGCTTGAAATCCATATTTCTGAATCCTCCTCAGATCTAAAAGGTTTGTAAATACAAATCCTTTACCCTAACTGTTCTACTTCTTTATGATTACGAATCGTTTCAAACCATGTATATAGTTGCTGATATGTGCTATAAACCAATTCTTTTTCTAATTGTAAGTGGTTCATTTTCTCACGATATGTGTTCGATTCAATTAAATCACGCTTTTGTTTTTTGTCTGCCATAAAAATGACGCCATCTTTTATTGTAACAAATTCTAACTCAAAAAACACCTGTGTCATGAAATTTACTGTATCTTTTGACCAACCTTTATGACGACATAGTTGTTCTCCATATTGTCTTAAAGAAAATGGTGCTTTTTGGCTCAAGAACGAATAGTACCATTTAAAGTGTTCTCTCGTTGGAACAGTACTAAATAAATGATTATTCTCTTGATAAAATAGTGTATAAATTCGCGACGGGAACCCAACTTTAAATAGATCTCGTAATTCATCTGTTCCTTTTGGTAAATCAAGTAACACGATGTATTGATCATTTAACTCAGTTACTTCTGATGCATGCATAATATGCTCTTTATAGTCTTCTAAAGAAAATTTATGCAATACCTCTTCAGAAAAATACACCATTGTTATTTTTTCTTTTGGAAGTTCTGCTAAATTTGATTCTACGTTACGCATACTACGCCAATCAAATAATTGCCATGCGTCTACAGCAATATCTTGTACCATTAATTGCGGCTTCTTAAAATTATTCCATTCATTGATAGACGCTTCCCCTATTACAGATACCTTTGCAACTGGAGAAATTTCTTTCGCATACGCACCAAAACCAAATCCGATTGTATCCAGTGTTGCCTGTCCATCGCGAAGAGCCATTTTCAAATGAGAACCGTCTGATCCGATTGCACGAATACTTTCTAGCTCTGCATCCTTCACTGCAATACGTGGTTTCGGATTTCCAACACCAAACGGCGCCAACTTTTGCATATCTTCAATCGCTGCAAGTGTTACGTCCTCCACTTTACAAAAAGCATCAACAGCTGTAATCGGAATAAAATCTTCTTCTGTTAAAATTACCTCTGCTTGCTCATTTAAGCGACGGCGTAATTCATCTACATCATTCATATGTAGCGTCATTCCCGCTGCCATCGGATGTCCTCCGAAGTGTGGCAATAGCTCTCTACAATCTGACAAGTTTGCAAACAAATCGAATCCTGCAATACTA
Organism: Bacillus sp. MN7755; assembly: GCF_054771475.1. Lineage (NCBI taxonomy): Bacteria > Bacillati > Bacillota > Bacilli > Caryophanales > Bacillaceae > Bacillus > Bacillus sp. MN7755. The sequence goes on along the minus strand of NZ_BTRL01000026.1, from coordinate 17,677 downwards.
CGTGCTGAACCTTTTGCAGTTTCTTTTACAGGATCAATGCTTAATACAATCGTTGGACGATAAAAACGTTCAACTAATTTAGAAGCAACAATTCCAATTACACCTGGATTCCAGCCTTCTTTTGCAAGCACTAATACTTTATTTTCTTCAGGCGTGAAATTAGTTTCCACTTCAGCGATAGCTTCTTCTGTAATTTGCTTTACAATATCTTTTCGCAGTTTGTTCAGCTCATCAATTTCTTCAGCCAGCTCTTTCGCTTCTTCTGGATCATCTGATAATAAAAGATGTACAGCAGGTGCTGCATCTTCTAAACGGCCAACTGCATTAATACGCGGTGCGATTGAGAAGCCAATACTCTCTTCTGTAATTTCACTTTGTGAAACGTTAGCAACTTTAAATAGCGCCTTTAGTCCGATATTTTTCGTCATACGCATATGTTTTAAGCCGCGTTTCACTAGCAATCTATTCTCACCATGAAGTGATACTAAATCGGCTACCGTACCAATTACCGCAATTTCTAATAAATGTTCTGGTACACGGCCCAGTAGTGCATGCGCAACTTTAAACGCAACACCTACACCAGCTAAATAGTGAAATGGATACACACCGCCATCTAATTTCGGATGAATAATCGCAAGTGCTTCTGGCAATTCTGGTGGTGGCTCATGGTGATCTGTAATAATAAGATCTACTCCAAGCTCCTTCGCTACCTTCGCTTCATGTACTGCTGCGATACCAGTATCGACAGTAATAATTAGCGAGAATCCTGCGCTATGCGCCCAACGAAATGCTTCTTCGTTTGGTCCATAACCTTCTGTAAAACGGTTTGGAATATAAAATTCTACATCTGCACCTAATTCTTGCAAGGCAAGATATAACACAGTCGTACTACTTACTCCGTCCGCATCGTAGTCACCAAATATTAATATTTGCTCTCCATTTTGAATCGCCTTATTTACACGTTCTACCGTTCTATCCATTCCTTCCAATAAAAATGGATCATGAAATTCTTGATTTTCTGTATTTAAAAAATCTAAAATCTTATCTTCAGTATCTAGTCCTCTACCGAGGAATAACGAAACGACAAGTGGTGATAATTGTAATTTACTTGCTAATTCACTCACTCGCTCGCCATTATATTCTTTTTCTTTCCAACGCGTCTTCGGTTGTAACACGAAATCACCCCTTAACCTGTTCATTATACAAGACAGATTAAGGGGTGACAATATAATGCAAACTACGATGCAATATCTATATACTAAAATGTTAATAATGTTTAATTTGGAGAATACGGATTTATATGTACAAATACATTTTGTACGTTATCTTGTTTCATAAGCGTTTCTTTCACATGCTTTCCAATGCGATGCCCTTCTTCTACAGTAATGTACGGATCTACTGAAACTTTAATATCAACAATAACGTAATGACCATGCTCCCTTGCATATAAAGAACCGATTTTTTTCACACCATCTATTTGAAGTACTGCTTCTCTAAGCGGAATAACATCTTCCTCATGAAGAACATGATCAAGCGTTGCATGAATTGCTTCTGCTCCAATACTCCACGCCATTTTTGCAACAAGAAGCGAAACAAATAACCCTGCAATTGGATCAGCATATACAAGCCAATCTAATCCGAACTTACCACCCATAATCGCTGCACAAATACCGATTAAAGCTGCAATTGAAGAAAATACATCCGAACGGTGCTCATATGCATTTGCAATAATTGCATCACTATTTACCCTTTTCCCTAATCGGAATTTATATTGAAACATTCCTTCTTTCACGATAATCGAAAGAACAACAGCAAAAATCGTAATTGCTTTCGGTGGTTCTAGTTCCTGCGAAAAAGCTTTTATAGACGAAATCGCTATCTCGATTCCCACAATAAATAATAATACCGCAACAATAATCGCTGAAATCGATTCCGCTTTACCATGACCATATGGATGATCTTCATCAGGCGGCTGCTTTGCTGCTCGCAATCCAAACAGTACAGCTAGCGAACCAATTACATCTGATGCAGAATGCACGGCATCCGCTAATAGCGCTTTACTGTTCCCAATATAACCAATTACCGCCTTTACAATCGCTAATATAATATTACCAACGATCCCGACAATAGCACCAAACTCGGCCTGTTTAAAACGTTCATCTTTTTCCATAATTAAAATCCCTTCTTTTCTTAACCTATCTTTTTATTGTAACAAAAACAGCGATAACGTCACCACTTTCTTCCATTTTTTCATTTTAAAGTTTCTATCTTATTGTATCCACAAACGAAAAAAGAGATGCCTCATAAAGAGACATCATCTTTTTTATACTTGCGGTTCAGATTCTACTTTCTCAACCTTCTTCTTGTTTTTACCCTTTTTCAAACGACGGTTTTCAAGCATTAACCAAATTTGAGAAGCAACGAAAACAGAAGAGTACGTACCTACAACTAATCCAACAAGTAACGCAAACGAGAAGTTACGTAGTGACTCACTACCGAAGATAAGTAACGCAATTACTGGGAATAACACTGTTAATACGGTGTTAATCGAACGACCAAGTGTTTGGCGAATACTTGCATTTACGATTTCTTCTAAGTCTTTTATATCGCGAACTCGTTTTTTCTGTTTGTATAATTCACGGTTTCTATCAAACGTAACAATTGAGTCATTAATAGAATAACCGATGATTGTTAATACCGCAGCGATAAACGTTAAGTCTACCTCTAACTGGAAAATACTAAATATAACAATCATAACAAATGCGTCATGTAATAATGCAAGTACTGCAGATAATGCGTACGTAAATCGGAATCGAATACTTACGTATAAAATGATAACCGCAGAAGCAATTAATACTGCGATAAATGCATTTCGTGCAATTTCTTTACCGATTGTCGGTGAAACTGTACTCACGTTTGGATCTGTACCGTATTTATCGTGGAAGAATGTTTTTGTTTTTGCAATTTCATCTTTTGATAGAACACCTAATGTACGAACTGCAAATCCTTTATTGTCATCTCCAGTCGGTACAATATTTTCTTCCTTCACTTCAATGTTCAATTCTTTAAAATCTTTATGCACATCAGACACAGTAACTGCTTGTTTTGATTGCAAGTCAATTCGTGTACCACTCGCAAAGTCAATACCAAGATTCAATTTGAAAATTGGTAGTATAATTGCACCTGCAATTACAACTACAATCGAGAAAACAAGGAATTTATGACCGATATTTACGAAGTTAATACGATCAAATCTTGTCGGTGGATGTACTACACCTTTTGTTAATGGAATAATATCCTTTTGTTTCACACCAAAGTATCCTGGTTTTTTATCGAAGTAACGACTCTTTACAAGTAAACTTAGTAAGAAACGAGTACCGAATACGTTCGTAACGAAACCAACTAAAATACTTACGATTAAACTTGTTGCGAATCCTTTTACAGAGCTATTACCATAAACGAATAACACACCAGCTGCTGCAAGAGTCGTAACGTTTGCATCTAAAATTGTTGCTAATGAACGATGGTTACCAGCACGGAACGCTGACATCATTGACTTACCAATTTTCAGTTCTTCTTTCAGTCTCTCGTACGTAATAATATTCGCATCAACTGCGATACCTACCCCGAGCACTAACGCCGCAATACCTGGCAACGTAAGGACTGCATGCATCCAGTTAAAGACAAGTAATGTAACGAAAATGTATAGACCTAACATAATAACCGCTACAATTCCTGGTAAACGGTAGAATACAAGCATAAATAAGAAAATAAGAGCGATACCAATCGCACTAGCGAAAATCGTTTGCTCTAACGCTTGTTGACCAAATTTCGCTCCAACTGATGTTGAATACATTTCTTTTAAATCAACAGGAAGTGCACCTGCATTTAATAAAGATGAAAGTTGTTTCGCACTTTCAACTGTGAAGTTTCCACCTACGATAGATACTTCAGCTTGGTTAAATACTTGACTTACTGTTGCTGCTGATAAGAACTTCGGATTCGGTTTTGCAGATTCTGCTTTATACGAATCTTTTCCTTCTTCAAAATCAAGCCAAATTACCATTAAGTTCGTTGGTGGTGGCATTTTTGAAATTTTTTCAGTTACTTCACGGAATTTTTCAGCGCTTTTTAGTGTAAGACCTACGCTCGCACGCCCTTGCTCATCAAACGTTTGCTTCGCTCCGCCGCCTTTTAAATCCGTTCCATCCATAAGTAGATTGTCATCTACATCACGGAATGTTAATTTTGCTTGCGTTGACAACATCTCACGTGCTTTTTGCTGATCTTGTACACCAGCAAGCTGTACACGAATTCGATCTTGCCCTTCGATTTGAATGTTCGGCTCACTTACACCGAGAACATTGACACGATTTTCAAGAGCACCTACTGTACTTACAAGTGCCTCTCGGTCAATTTTATCACCTTTTTTGGCTGGTTTTACTTCATACAGAATTTCAAAACCACCGCGAAGGTCTAGTCCTAGACTAATTCCTTTTGCTATGTCTTTTCCTGCCGCACCAATTACTCCACCGATTAATAGAACGATGAGGAAAAAGGCGGCAATTCTCGTACCACGCTTTGCCATATGTACCCTCTTTCTGCTACTAACACTTTAAATAAATCTCTTACGATTCACTTTTACACGTGTGCATACGTCTAGTTAGTAGACTTCCTTTCTATAATTTTGCTAGTTCATCACTAGCTGTGTCGGTAAGTTTTTCACAATACCTACACTTTCATTATTTATTTTCTCTCTTCACTACCCCCTTTATATATAATCTTAGACATAATTATTTCCTCATTATCAATACCTATCATTATACTGCAAAAGGAAGAACAAACCAATTGCAGTCGGTTATTTATTTTCATATTCATCAAATGACCAAAGTGGCGCTTGGTACGCTTCAACAGTTAAATATGTCATATACTCATTAGCACTTACTCTTAATACATCATTTACTAATTCATACAATCTAACATCACTGTCTATCTTTTTCCACTTTTTCACTTTGAGAAACTTCCAAATGTCATCATCTGTCACTCGGTCGTAACCGAACATGTGGAACTCTTCTACTTTACTTTCTAAAACGACTTGTAACTGTCCGCGGTATGATTCTACCAAAGCCTCTTTATCTAACATACATAACATCTCCTTCTTATTTCGCACGAAAAGTCGCTTTTAATCCCGCTCTAATGGACAGCAATAACTACTTTCAAGAGCACTATCATACTTTACTCTCTTAAATGCTTGTCATTCTTGTCTCGTACGTGCATATAAATTATTGTAAATCATTCCACTGATTTTGAGAAGGTAGGAGAAGAACATGACGAGACAAAGCTTTTTAAAAGGCGCATTTATTTTAATGATAGCCGGCTTTATTACCAAAATCCTTGGATTTATTAACCGGATTGTAATGGCACGTATTTTAGGAGAAGAAGGCGTTGGCCTTTATATGATGGCCGTTCCTACATTCATTCTAGCAATTACATTAACACAAATCGGCCTTCCTGTCGCAATCGCAAAATTTGTAGCAGAAGCGGAAGCTGTGAACGATAAACAAAGAGTTAAAAAAATATTAACAGTATCATTAGCTGTTACATCCGTTATTAGTATCATTTTAACAATTGGGATTATGCTCCTCACACCTATTTTAGCAAAAACATTATTAACCGATGAGAGAACGTACTATCCATTAATGGCTATTTTACCTGTCGTTCCTGTTATAGCTGTGTCTTCTGTTTTACGCGGTTACTTTCAGGGGAAACAAAATATGAAACCTAGCGCTTACGCCCAAGTCATAGAACAAGTTGTCCGCATTACGATTATTGCTATATGCATTCAATTATTTTTACCTTACGGCGTAGAATATGCAGCAGCCGGCGCTATGTTATCAGCTGTTCTAGGTGAAGTTGCATCATTATTATTTTTACTTACTTTATTCCAGCGTGAAAAACATTTATCTATACGCTCTGGATTTTTCACTACTGTAAAGGAAAGCAAAGGGACATTTTATTCTCTTATGGATATCGCTCTTCCAACTACAGGAAGTCGTTTAATCGGCTCCGTTTCATACTTTTTTGAACCTATTGTCGTTATGCAAAGCTTAGCGATTGCTGGCGTTGCTGCCTCTGTCGCAACCCAGCAATACGGTATATTAAATGGTTATGCCTTCCCGCTCTTATCACTGCCAGCCTTTATTACATATGCTCTTTCTACAGCACTCGTTCCATCTATTAGTGAAGCGATGGCTAAAAGGCAACATAAATTAGTGGAACACCGCTTACAACAAGCACTTCGAATTTCATTAATTACCGGTGGATGGTCTGTCGTTATATTATACGTATTCGCTTCACCTATTTTAACTCTTATGTATGGATCGGATAGTGCAACAGCATTCATCCAGCTTCTTGCACCTTGCTTTTTATTTCATTATTTTCAAAGTCCGCTTACCTCTGTTTTGCAAGCTTTAAATTTAGCACGTGCTGCCATGATGAATACGTTTATTGGTGCCATCGTGAAATTAATCGTTATTTTTGTACTAGCTTCACGGCCAGAGTTTCAAATGATGGGGGTTGCCCTTGCAATTGCAGCAAATATAGTAACAGTAACATTTCTTCATTATGCTACTGTTTTAAAGAAAATTACATTTACCATTTACGCAAAAGACTATATTTTTGGCGGACTTGCCATCGGTATCGCAGGCTCATTCGGTTTTTACCTTCATAAGTATATAATTTTCTCTCATTCACTTGGCATACAAACATTATGGGAAATCACTTTAACAACACTCGTTTATATTGTGCTCCTTTTCATTTTCAAGCTCATTCGAAAAGAAGAGTTAAGTCGTCTACCTATCATTCGAAAACTTTCATTTTTGAAGTAAACAGGCTTACTATTTCATATAGTAAGCCTCTAGTTTTCTTTCAAATCAACAAAAAATTGTCCGTTTTGAAAGCTACAGTATAAAATTTGTGTTACATCGTTATATCCTAAGTTTTTTAATTTTCCAACGAGCCACTCATCTGTATGTTCAATCATTTGCAAATGACTAGATTGAATTTCTCCATCAATAACAAGAGGAAGAGTAAACTGCAATGCATCCTCTTGACCTTTTCGTTTTTGAAAGACAGATAACTTCCCAGACGGTTCTAAAATAGCGTATTCTACATCCCGGATGTCTCCAACTCCCTGTTCCCTTAGTTGCATCATTAAATCATCTATATTATATCGCTGGTTTTTCATCTTTTTTTCGTCAATTTTTCCCGCATTAATAATGATCGCTGGTTCCCCTTCTATTAAATGCCGAAAGCGTTGAAACTTTAAAGAAATGACAGACAAAATGATCTGTATACACATAAGAAAAATCATCGGAACTAATTGATGCCAAAGTGATTTATCGGTATTTTCAATTGCCACTACAGCCATTTCGCCAAGCATAATGAATACGACTAAATCTAATACACTTAATTCTCCTATTTCACGTTTACCCATAAAACGAAAAATAATTAATATAATGATATACAAAAGCATCGTCCGGCCAATTACCGATACCCATTCCATTTCTGCATCTCCTTTTTTACCTATAGATTCCCCTATAAAAAAGAAACTAGTCTAACTTAGGCAAAAGGAAAATATGCTTGTATTAAAAAGGGGGAATGTATAAATGGATGGAACAAAAAAATTATCAACTGCGATTGGCTTCGGTATCGTTACCCTATTAATTCTTGCAACAATTACTAGCATGGTTATGGCTCTTTTATTGAAATTTACAGATATGAACGAAGGGACATTAGCCGTTACTATTTTTATACTAGCTCTTTTATCTATGCTCATATCTGGATTTACCGCCGGCAAGAAAGCCCAAGGAAAAGGTTGGCTAGTAGGATTCACAACAGGACTTACATTCACTATACTTGTTTTTCTAGTTAACTATTTAGGCTTCTCTCAAACTTTATCGAACCCACAGTTACTTTACCAATTAGCATTAATGGGTGCGAGTACACTCGGTGGTATTTTCGGTGTAAATATGTCAAAACAAAACAACTAAAAAAGGCCCTGCACATTTCATGCAGGGCCTTCCTCATTAGTTTTTCACAACTTCACGAATCGCATTGCGATCGAAAGTTAAATGTGAACCACCAGATTTAACAACAATTTTCGTTTCATCTACTGATTCGATTGTACCGTGTAAACCACCGATTGTTACGATAGCATCACCTTTTGATAACTCACTTTGCATTTGAGCAACTGCTTTTTGACGCTTTTGTTGCGGGCGAATTAATAAGAAATAGAAAATCGCAAACATCGCAACGATCATAACGATATTCATCATACCTGGATTCATCTTTTGTTCCTCCTTTTAAATTATGTATTAGAAGTTTTTAGCATTCGGTTTATTAAAGCCATACTGTTCAAAGAACTCTTCGCGGAAATCGCCAAGACGGTCTTCACGAATAGCTTGTCTCACCTGCTCCATTAAGTTTAACAGAAAATGAAGGTTGTGATAAGACGTTAAACGAATTCCGAACGTTTCATCACATTTCATTAAATGACGAATGTACGCGCGAGAGTAATTTTTACATGTGTAGCAATCACAATTTGGATCAAGCGGACCGAAGTCTCTTGCGAATTTCGCATTTTTCACAACAAGGCGACCTTCACTTGTCATACATGTACCATTTCGAGCGATACGAGTTGGAAGTACACAGTCAAACATATCAACACCGCGAATTGCACCATCAATTAATGAGTCAGGAGAACCTACGCCCATTAAGTAACGTGGTTTATCGTCTGGAAGAAGTGGTGTTGTAAACTCAAGGACACGATTCATAATATCCTTTGGTTCACCAACAGATAGACCACCTATAGCATAGCCAGGGAAGTCCATTGAAACAAGATCTTTCGCACTTTGACGACGAAGTTCTTCAAACTCTCCGCCCTGTACAATACCGAATAAACCTTGATCTTGTGGACGTTCATGTGCTTTTAAGCAACGCTCTGCCCAGCGGCTTGTACGTTCTACAGATTTCTTCATATATTCAAAAGTAGCTGGGAATGGTGGACACTCATCAAATGCCATCATAATATCTGAACCTAATGCATTTTGAATTTCCATAGCTTTTTCTGGTGATAAGAATAATTTATCTCCATTCAAGTGATTACGGAAATGAACACCTTCTTCTTCAATACGGCGGAAGTCACTTAAGCTAAATACTTGGAAACCACCAGAGTCTGTTAGAATGGCACGATCCCAGTTCATAAATTTATGCAAACCACCTGCTTCGCGTACAATTTCATGACCTGGACGTAACCATAAATGATACGTATTACTTAAAATAATGCCAGAATCCATTGCTTTTAATTCTTCTGGTGACATTGTCTTAACTGTTGCAAGTGTACCAACTGGCATAAATGTCGGCGTATCAAATGAACCGTGCGGCGTATGTACACGTCCTAAACGGGCACCCGTTTGTTTACAAGTTTTAATAAATTCATAACGAATTGCTGTCATAATTTACTCCTTTTATTTGTTTCCCATTTTAGCGTGAGATGCAACGAACATTGCATCACCGAAGCTAAAGAAACGATATTTTTCTTTTACTGCTTCATTATAAGCATGAAGTACATTATCTCTATTTGCAAATGCACTTACAAGCATGATTAATGTTGATTTCGGTAAATGGAAGTTTGTAATTAAACCATCAATTGCTTTAAATTCATAACCTGGATACATAAAAATGTCTGTCCAGCCAGAAGCAGCACAAAGCTTGCCGTCATGATCTGTCGCAATTGTTTCTAACGTACGAGTTGATGTCGTACCTACCGTAATAATACGCCCACCATTCTCTTTCACACGATTTAATAATGTCGCTGTCTCTTCAGACATATGGTAATATTCTGCGTGCATATGGTGTTCTTCAATCGTATCAGCAGAAACTGGTCTAAATGTTCCAAGCCCTACGTGAAGTGTAATAAATGCTAACTCAACGCCTTTTTGTTTTAATTTCTCCAGTAACTCTTCTGTAAAGTGAAGTCCTGCTGTCGGCGCTGCTGCTGAACCGATTTCTTTCGCATATACCGTTTGATAGCGATCGCGATCTTCTAGCGTCTCTTTAATATATGGAGGAAGTGGCATTTCTCCAAGTTCATCTAAAATTTCATAGAAGATGCCGTCATATGAAAATTCAAGCTGACGTCCACCTTGATCTGCAGTTCCAATACAAGTTGCTTTTAATTTCCCTTCGCCAAAAGAGATAACAGTTCCTTCTTTCACACGTTTCGCTGGCTTAACAAGCGTTTCCCACTTATCACCTTCCTCTTGCTTTAGAAGAAGTACTTCAATGTGCGCGCCTGTATCTTCTTTCACACCGTGCAAACGAGCAGGCATTACTTTCGTTTCATTTAAAACTAAGCAATCCCCCTCATGTAAGTAAGAAAGAATATCCGTAAAATGTTTATGCTCAATATCACCTGTTTCACGGTCTAACACCATTAATCTTGATGTTTCACGATCTTCTAATGGGACTTGTGCAATAAGTTCTTCTGGTAAATGAAAATCAAACAGATTAATATCCATAACTATATCCACCTATTTCTTATTTAAATCGATTTATTATATACATAATAAAAGATAATACAATACTTAACACAATACATGTAATGATAGGAAAATAAAAGGTAACGTTTCCTTTTTTCACAAAAATATCGCCTGGAAGTCTTCCAATGAACTTCCAAGCTAATCCAACAACAATAAGTAAGATACCTGCTGTAATAAGCAATTTTGGCATCTCCGTCATACTTTTGGCATCTCCATTCCGAAATGCTCATATGCAAGTGGCGTTACAATTCGGCCCCTTGGCGTTCGTTGTAAAAAGCCAATTTGTAATAAATATGGCTCATACACATCTTCAATCGTATGAGATTCTTCTCCAATCGTTGCCGAAACCGTTTCTAGTCCAACTGGGCCACCACGGAATTTTTCAATAATACCAAGCAATAATTTATGATCAATATGATCTAGACCCAATTTATCTACTTGCAGTAGTTCTAACGCCATTTGTGTAATTTCCATCGTAACCGTTCCGTTACCACGAACTTGTGCGAAATCACGTACACGTCGTAATAAACGATTCGCAATACGAGGTGTACCACGAGCACGTCTTGCAATTTCTAGTGCGGCTAACGAATCAATTTCAACTTCGAACACTTCTGCTGTACGTTCAACAATTGCAGAAAGCTGATCTACTGTGTAATACTCTAATCTTGAAAGCACACCGAAACGGTCACGAAGCGGCGCTGATAATGCCCCAGCACGTGTTGTCGCTCCAACTAATGTAAATGGCGGTAAATCTAAACGTACAGATCGTGCTGACGGTCCTTTTCCAATTACAATATCAAGGCAGAAGTCTTCCATCGCAGGATATAGTACTTCTTCAATTGATCTATGCAAACGATGAATTTCATCAATAAATAATACATCCCCTGGCTGAAGTGCTGTTAATACAGCTGCTAAATCTCCCGGCCTTTCAATTGCTGGACCTGAAGTAGTTCTAACATTTACGCCCATTTCATTTGCAATAATATTCGCAAGCGTCGTTTTACCAAGACCCGGTGGTCCATATAAAAGCACGTGATCTAACGTTTCCTCACGCATTTTCGCCGCTTCAATAAACACCTCTAAATTATGTTTCGCTTTATCTTGGCCAATATACTGACGGAGCGTCTGTGGCCGTAATGAATATTCTAAATCTGCATCTTCATATGCAGATTCCCCTGAAAGGAGACGTTCGTCCATTATACTCACCTCTTACCATTTAGTAAAAGACTAAGTGCCTTTTTAATATACTGATCCGTCGTTAATGATTCTTTTAATAGCTCTGGTACAACGCGAGAAACTTCTCGTTCCGCATATCCAAGTGCGCGCAGAGCTTCCAGCGCCTCATCAAGCTCAGCCGATGAACCTTTTTTCTCATCAAAACGTTCTGCGTCTGAGAATAAATCAACAAATGCATCTGGCACGACATCAGCTAGTTTTCCTTTTAAATCTAAAATCATTTGGCGCGCTGTTTTCTTTCCGACGCCCGGGAATTTCACTAAAAACTTCTCATCTTCATGTTCAATCGCTTGAACGACCTGTCCTGTTTGACCAGAAGCTAAAATTGCAAGAGCGCCTTTTGGCCCAATACCAGACACACCTAACAACTTTGTAAATAATAAACGCTCTTCACGTGTTTTAAAACCGTAAAGTGCCATAATATCTTCTCTCACATAATGATATGTATAGACACGGATTTCTTGCTTACTTCTTTGAAATACATACGGATTCGGTGTAAAAATTTGATAACCAATTCCATTATGGTCAATTACTACATATTCCGGTCCTACATGCTCCACGTAACCTGTAACATATTCAAACAAAATACGATCTCTCCCTCTTAAATCATGTATTCCATTTTAACATATTTAATGATAGAAAAGCGAGACTGCCCCAACAAATGTTCTCTATTTGAAACTTCTGTTATTTTCCATTGACAGAAAGTGTAAAGCACCTTAATATACAGAGGTCGATAATGATTATCAATACTAATTAAAGGGGTTACATCAGGATGAAACGTAAACTATTTATTTTATTTACTATTATGCTAGTTGTTCTTTCTATCGTTGGCTGTTCTTCTCAAAAAGAAGAATCAAAAGCAAAAGAACAACCGAAAACAAAAGTTGTAAAACATGCTAAAGGGGAATCTACAATTCCAGTAAATCCAAAGAGAATTGTTGACTTATCTGGATCAACAGAAGAATTATTACTTCTTGGACATAAACCTGTTGGTACAGCAAATACATATAAAGATAAAATCCAAAAGCATTTAACAGAAAAACTAGATGGAGTAAAAGCAGTAGGTTGGTACTGGGCACCTAAAGTTGATTTAGAAGCTGTTACTGCTTTAAAACCAGACTTAATTATTTTAAATAATCGTCAATTGAAGATTTATGATCAATTAGAAAAGGTTGCACCGACAGTAGTTCTAGAAACAAACTTAGAAGATTGGCGTGGTAAATTTAAAGAAGTAGGTAAACTATTTGACGAAGAAAAGAAAGCAGACAAATGGATTGCAGACTACGATAAAAAAGCAGATTCTTTATCTAAAAAGATTAAAGAGAAAACAAAAGATGAGAACTTTATGTTCGTCGCAGTTACACCACAAAACTTCCGTGTATACGGTAGCTTCGGGTACGGCGACATCATCTTTAACGACTTAAAACTTCCAGCAACAAAAGGTACAGATTTAAAACAAACGATGGCGCAAGTATCGCTAGAAGGTCTTGTTGCATTCCAACCTGATCAAATGTTTATTGTAAACTTTGGCGGCGAAGCTGATAAGGTTTACGAAGACTACAAAAATAGTGCCGTTTGGAAAGACAATAAAGCAGTAAAAAACAATCATGTATATGAAGTATCAAATGAAATCTTCAATACGAAAGCTTTCAATCCTATCGGAAAAGATATGCTAATTGATGAAATCGCAAAAGAAATTTTAGCTAAAAATAAATAAGAAAAAAGCAGCTCACCATGAGCTGCTTTTTTTCTTATTTTGCACTGCGTATTGCTTCATTTTTTCAATCGTCTTCACAAAACCTTCTTTTGATTTAATGCGAATACCACGCTTCAATTTCGCACGCTCATAACTCTCAAGCTTTTTCATATCAATTTGAAAGAAGGAATGAATCGCATTATCACTTTTCGGTACACCTTTAAAAATTTGTAATATCCCTTCCTCTGACACGCCAAAATAACCGCTAGTCTTTAATAACGGAGAAATATCATCAACTTTCTTTTGTAATACGATTTGTACATCATCACGATCAACGAGCTGCCATTCTTTATACTGCTGTAAAAACTTTTCTAAATCCACCACTTTTTCTGTAAAGATTTCTTCACTTACTTCTCCATCAACATACATACGCTCTAATAAAATTGTAACTTGAGGGTCTTTCTCTGTCACTTTTGGTACTGGCCCTTCCGCCCTCGCACTCGTCTCATAAGCTAAGCAAAATATCATAACGAAAGCTTGTACTGCAATCAGTATCCATTTCATTTCCGTTCACCTCTTTTAGGCAAGATCAAACTTTCATTAGTAGTTTTTCCGGAAATGGGGGTTTTATCCCTAATCCATAGATTGCTCTCATTAAGACTTATAGAGTCCAATGATTTCTACCTATTTTGAAACGTATTGATTACGTGAAAGCTTTTTTATATCTTTATTTGATTGTACCGTCACTATATAAACACCAATTAATACGATTATCATCCCAACTATTTGTTGCCACGTAACAGCTGCTCCATATAAGACAACTGATATACCAGTAGCCACAATAGGAGTTAGATTTAAATACATACTTGCTTTGCTTGCACCTAGCTCTTCTACTCCTTTATTAAACACGATATATCCAACTAACGTCCCACATATGCCCATATACAACATTTCTATCCATCCCTGTAAAGAAAACGTCCCAACCTTTCCCCATCCATCTTCATATAGAGAAAGGCCTGCTAAAAACACAGTACCCAATACCGTCATACTCATTGTAGTTAACAAAGGGGAGACACCACTCATAACTTTTTTTCCTGTTAAGCTATATAACACCCCACAGATTAAAGCAGCTATAAATAAAAAATCCCCCTTATTAAATGACAAAGACATAAGTGTATTCATTGAACCACTTGTAATAACAACTATTACACCGATAAGGGACAAAATTAAACTTATTCCGACTTTTATACTCCAAGACTCTTTAAAAAATAATGTTGCTCCCAATGTTACAAAAACAGGCATTGTAGCAATAATAAGCGATCCATTCAGAGTAGAAGTATAGTTAAGTCCCATAAAGAAAAAAACATTATAGCCAAAAATACCTGTTAACGATACAAAGAACAGCCCTTTCCAATTCTTTAATAACAAACTTGTATTCCACTCAGATTTCATAAAAACTATGCCTATTAAAATACAACCTGCTAAACCAAAACGAATTGTTGCCGCAGTAATCGGTGGAATTTCAGTAATAACATGCTCTGCTGTTGCAAAAGACCCACCCCAAAACAAAGGAACAAATAACATAATTACATACATACGATTTATTCTGTTCATTTTTATTACCCCTTTCACACAAACAAGTTTAAAAGTTTAAACTTGTTTACATGTTAGTTAAAAAAAATTAATAATTTGACTCTATTGCTTGGAGTAAATCCTTCACCTGTTTTAAAAATTCTCCAGCTATTATAGAATAAAAAATTTCTTTTCCATTTCGATTCGCTACAATTAGTTCTGCTTGTCTTAAAATTTTCAAATGATGCGAAACAGCTGGTCTAGAAATCCCCATTCTATCTGTTATTTGCGTTACATTCATCTGTTTGTTTTCTAACAACAGCATAATAATTTGCTGACGATTCTCATCTCCCAACGCCTGAAATATAGGTGTTACGACCTGAAATTTCTCTAATACAACTTCTGTATTTCTACATTCAAAATTCTCCATATCCTATTCATCCCAACCTTTTATATCTAAAAAACATGTAATATATTACCATTAAATAGTAACCCTTTCATATACACTTGTAAATAACTTTATTTTCCGACTTTTATTTCAACAAAAAAGGGAAGATTGGATTCCTCCATTCTTCCCATTATATTCATATAAAATGAAAGACGCCTGCAAAGCAGGCGTCTTGATGCGTTTACGGCGAGAGACCAGGCGACCACATTCGCGTGTTTAGCACTTAAGCATATCTCTCGTCTTACGTAAATTAGCTCATCGCTTTTCTAATATAACATTAATAAAGTATAAGTGCAACATGTTTATAAAAAAAATATTTCCTCTTTCACCCAAACAGAATTTATGTAAGCTATAAATTGATAAATGCAATATATATGTTACAATCAATATAACAGCGAAATCATAATAAACAGGAGATGGATATTGTGAAAAAAATAAAAGATGAGCGTCTTATTCTTCAAACATTAAAAAACGTACGTATTGCCTTCCTTTTTCAATCACTTGGTATAATTGGAATTTTAGGCTATATCGGATTCACTGAAGGAATGGATCAAATTACGAAATCTCCCTTGTGGTTATTATTTATTCTTACAAGTATAGTACTTAGTTATTTACAGTTAAGCGTTTCTATCGATGTAGAAGAAAACGAAAAAGAAATAAAGTTAACTCCTTATTACAAAATTATTTTACGTTCTTTTATTGTAGGAACTATTATAGCCATTATTTATATCATTTTCAGTCCAGAAAGACCTCTGTTTGAAGCTATTCTAACAGGTAGTATTTTCTTCATATGCTTTTTAGCTTCTTACTCCATTAGTTATTTTATTAAAAAGCGTCGTTTACAAGACGACGATGAATAGGAGGAAGGGATCCCCCTTCCTCCTTTATTTTGCTATCGCATAGTACCAGTTAAACCGTAACGAATGTCTCGGAACATATTTGTTATATCGCGATTAAAATCGTTTGTAACTGTACCATTACGTAGGCGTGTACTCATTGCATCGACACGAGTAAACATGTCATTTCTTACAGAGACGTACACATTTCTGTTTCCAACTTCATTTGCAACGGCTTGACGAACTTCGTTTGCAAGTGCCGTTTCATTCGATACTGGATTACGCGGTTTTACTGCAATCGCCACATCGTTTCCATATACAACTGTAGATACGCGGTCTACGTTATTCATACGTTTCACACGATTTGTAATTCTTTCTGCTGTCTTACCATCATTGTTAATGTATGAATTGTTCATTGTAATATTACGAGTTGGATGCGGATTCGCAATTTGACCGTTGTAATTTACATCACGGTAATAATTGTTATATCCTGTATCGTTACGACCATTTCTATATGTTACATAATCTGTATAACGATCGTTACGCGTTACATTATCACGATACTGGTGTGTATCATTATAAGATGTACGTTCGTAATTGTAGTTACGTCCATCCATTGCATTATTATCTTTTGGTGTACCACATGCAGCTAATGCACTGGTAACTAACAAAGAAGCAGCAATCACTTTTACTTTCGTATTCAATACAAAAACCCCCTCTGTTAGAATGAGCTTCTCTTCTGAAAAGCTCCCTCTTATGATGAGTAACAGAGAAGGTTTTTACACTGTTAATATTTCACTGGGGATTTTCTAACATTTGGTGTAAATCTTCCGTTTTCAGAACGAATCTACATACAAAAAAGGTGGGAATAATCCCACCTTTTTTAGACTTCTTCTTCATCCTCTTCTTCTGAAACTGGCTCCCCAAATACATTTGGCGGATCTGGTTGATAATACATCGTTCCAGGCTGTGGTGCATATGCGGATTGAGTTGGTTGATAATATAAAGGATTCGCGTATTGTGGCCCTCCAGGTTGCGGACTATATAGCCTACTCTCTCCCCCGCACCCACAATCTTCCTCTCCTTGCACGAGCGGCGGCATATTATTATCCATTGGCATCATATTTGGATTTGGCATAGACGTATATTGCGGTCCAAACGGCGCCCCTTGCTGATACGGCATTTGATATGGATTTTGTTGTTGATAATAGGGATTCGGCGGCATCATAGGCTGTTGGTATGGCATTTGATATGGCATCATATTCGGTGGTTGATTGTTATCCATGAT
>NZ_BTRL01000025.1:0-219422 GCF_054771475.1 Bacillus sp. MN7755 | reverse complement strand
ATTCCGATGAATGTGGCATTCAGGAAAAAATTCGGTTCCATTCAAATACGTATGCCTAAAAACTTGAGAAATAAAAAAATCTCCTACATTGAGATTGTACCGAAGCAAAAAGGTCGGTTCTTTGAGGTGCATTATACATATGAAATGCACGTTTCTCAAATGAAGAAACAATTCACGACTACTAGTAACGCTTTGAGTTGCGATTTAGGTGTAGACAGATTAGTAAGTTGCGCAACCAATACAGGTGATGCATTTTTAATTGATGGGAAAAAACTAAAATCCATTAACCAATACTTCAACAAAATGATACGTAATCTACAACAGAAAAATATAGAAAATGGACTTTCAAAACGCGTTGTAACGAATAAAATGGCTGCACTTTGGCATAAACGAGAACAACAAATAAACGGTTACATTTCACAAACAGTAGGCCTGTTGTTTAAAAAAGTGAAAGAATTCGATATAGATACTATTGTTGTAGGGTATAACACAGGTTGGAAACAAAAATCTGATATGGGAAAAAAGAATAATCAAAAGTTTGTTCAAATCCCATTTCATAAACTGATTGCAGCAATTGAGAATAAATGTGTAAAAGAAGGCATCCGATTTTTAAAACAAGAAGAAAGCTATACTTCAAAAGCTAGTTTTCTTGATAAAGATCCGGTTCCAGTTTGGTCTAAGGATGGTAAAACTCATTATTGCTTTAGTGGAAAACGACTCACGCGTGGTCTGTACCAAAGTAAAGCAGGAACATGTATCCATGCTGATATTAATGGTGCATTGAATACATTGCAAAAATCAAGAGTTGTAGAATTGGATGACAATCTCACAGTGAAAACGCCAATTCTATTAGAAGTGCAAAAACGTAAGGCTGTTGCTTCGTGCATAGCTTAGTGGGTGTGTCAACCATCCATGTGTACTCGACTTGTCGGGGCTTGTAGCACACGCCGGATTCATCTGAGGGGTGGCTTCTTCTACAAGGAAGAATTGCTCTTTTTCGAAAGGGTGGTGCAAGTGGGAAAACGATAGTTCGTTGCCAGTACCAACCAAAAACATACTTGGGGTGTTACCATAAGGTGGCATGAATGCTAGAGCGTCAACCTGTCTAGCGATAGACGAAAAGACCTAGCGTTCAAACTCAAGCCCCCACTGAAATGTTTCATCTCAGTGGGGGTAGTTGACGGGGAAGAGAATGATGATAAAGCTCTTGAATTAATAAGAGAAGTTGTTAAGTTGAATCCTTCTTCATACTTTCCTTATAACATCTTAGGGGAAATTTACATGAAACAAAAAAAGTGGGAAGAAGCGAAAGAAGCATTAAAAAAATCTATTTCGATTCAACCATCCAATGAAGCATATCACAATGTTGCTGTATTGCTGTAGCTCATTATAATCTTGGAGAGCTGGAAGAAGCTTCGGAATTTTTCTTGCGTATAAATGAAGTTATACGGGAATCTATCGAAGCGAAAACATCAGAAATAGAAGATGTTCAGAATGAAGAAGTAGAAGAGAACTGGACAGAAAACGATAAGAAAGAGTTAATTGAGGAATATACAGAAGAGAATAATTGTTATAAAACAATGATAGAACGTATCAAATCTGGATATGTTCCAGGGTTAGAATTTGAAACTGATTATATAGGGGCTTGCTATTTATTTGGTTGTAAAAGACATAAGCATCTTGAATATGAAAAATAAAAAGATTCGACTGTCAAATATGATGGTCGAATCTTTTTCGTTATAGGTCGCTTGTATTACATAGGTATATATCCTCTTTAGAGGACCCTTTTTTAATATTTAAAATATGTAGTGAAATAAAACCAATAAGTCCTATTCCACCGAAAATAAGCCATGGTGTATACATTCCGTTTAGGTTGGATGTAAAAGATGTACCGGTATAATTACCGATGATAAAACCAAATGCGAGTGATAGTTGATAAAATCCGAAGTAAGTAGCTGTATATGATTCGTTACTGTAATTTGCAATAGCGATATCAGCGTTAGGCAATACGAGTGTTTCACCGATTGTAAATAAAATTACACAAATAAATAGCCAATATGGGTGTTGAAATAAAGGAATGAGTAAAAAGGAAATACTCATTAATAAAACGCCGTATTTAATAATGGAAAGTGTGTTGTATTTGTGAAATAGTTTTCGGAATAATACCATAAATACGACGCCTGTTATTGCATTTATCGTAATAACTAGTGTAGCAAGCTGATTGCTATTACTAATGTTTTTCATATGAAGTGGAAGTGCGACAGTAAGCTGAGTAAACATAATATAGAAGAAGATCATGATAAATGAAAACAGAATGAAAGACTTGTTTTGTAAGATAGCCTGTATTCCTAATGTAATAGACGTGTGTTCAGTAGTGACCTGGAAGTGATTTTTAAGTAAGTAAAAGATAAAAGCGAATAACAGCATAAGAGATCCTGTTAGAGAGAAAGCATAGATTGGATCAAGTAAAAGTAAGAACCCTCCTGCAATTGGTCCAATTATTGCACCGCAATTAAAACTAAGGTTTAAATATGTAAATAAATTTTTTCTCATATGAGCTGGTTGTGAGCCGAATATGGCGCGAGCAGCAGGTTCGTAAAATGCAGTTCCGAAGCCAATAAGTGCAGAGGAAATAGAAATTGTATAGAAATCAGAACATATTCCTAAAGCGATAAATCCGATTCCTCTTAAAAATAATCCGGCTATCATCATAATGATATAGCCTATTTTGTCAGCAATTAATCCTGAGAATAAAGGGATAACTCGTGATGTGATTGTCATAACCGTCAACACTGTTCCTACTTGAATAGCTGAAAAATGGAGAAAGGTTAATAGATAAATAGCTAAAAATGCGTATACTGCAAAATACCCAAAAGACATAAAAAATGAAGAAATAAGCATGAAACGTATCGGTATTGAGAAACTTTTCATAGAACTCCTCCTAATTTTGTAACCGGTAAAATTAATTGATGGTTAACGATTTTATATTATAATTATACATAAAGTCAGAAAAAAGTAAATTTTAAGAAGAAGGTGAATGGAATTGAATCAGAACGCACCACATGAATTAGAATATATTCGGGAATTTTTAAATACATGGAAAATACCAAACGATACGAGAGAGCCAATTGATTTGATACAAACAGAAGGGGATATAAAGAAATTTATGAAAAAATATTTTCATGAAGAGTTCCCTTTTCATACGATAGAGGAATTAAAAAGTTTTCGAGAAGATATTCGGATGACGATTGAAGGTGAAGGATCGTTGCAAAAATGGTTAGAGAAATACCCATTTCATGTACATATAAAGGAACATATGAAAGGTATTACATATGAACCAGTATACGAAGAGAATGTGTATACAAAAATATTAAGCATTGTGTTTATCTCGATTCAAGAAAATTGGTGGGGAAGGTTAAAAGCATGTCCAGATTGTCGCTGGGTATTTTATGATCATTCGCGTAATGGAAGTAAAAGATGGTGCGGTATGTATGCTGGAGAAGAAGGAGGAAGAGCGTGCGGTACAATTGCAAAAGTAAAAAACTACCGAGCGAAGAGAAAAGGGAGATCGGGTTATGATGTGTAATTAATATTAGGGGAAGAAAATAGGATGGGGGAATGAAGGGTATGGAAAGTACACAAATGTTAGCTTTAAATAAAAAGTGTTGGGATACAGTTGCACCTTATTTTTTCAAGTGGATTGTTTACCGAAATATGGTCCGTATACAGCGTCTGAAGATGAGATTCATTTGTTCGATTCAATCAGAAATAAAAAGGTTCTTGATATAGGGTGTGGAAGTGGTCATTCGTTGCAATATATGGCAGAACATGGGGCAGAGGAAGTATGGGGTCTTGATCTTTCAAGTGAACAAATTAAAACAGCGAATGAAACGTTAAAGTGTTGGAATCCAAAGTTAGTATGCGGAGCAATGGAAGAGGAAGGAGATATTCCGAAAGGGTATTTTGATATTGTATATTCCATTTATGCATTAGGTTGGACTTCGGATTTAAGAAAAACGTTGGAATTGATTTATTCGTATGTAAAGCCAGGAGGAAGTTTTATTTTTAGCTGGGAGCATCCCGTATATTCAAACTTACAGTATGGTACAGAAGAAGTTACTATAAAGTCTTCTTATCATGAGGAAACGCCTATTACGTTTGAAACATTTAAAGGGGAAAATGTACAAGCAACGTTATATAAAAGAAAAATGAGTACATACATAAATGAGTTACATAGAGTTGGTTTTACAATTGAGAGGATTGAAGAGCCTGAACCAGCTAGCTCATTTGCTGAAGAATTAGCGGAGCCTTCTACGAAGTATTATTCTTTATATAAAGCTAGAATGGTGCCGACTACTTTTATTGTGAAGGCAAGGAAATGAAAAATACAGCGTACGCTTTTTTCGGCGTACGCTGTATTTTGTTAAAGGTTAGTACTTATCTTTTCGGCTGAAAAATATGTTGAAAGAAGTATTTATGATGTAAGTTATCTACAATTTTATTTGCTTGATATGTGCGGTGTTGCTCGAGTCGAAGTCTTTGCTCCATCATTTTGATTGCGTGATCAGATAAACGTAACATAATACATATCTCCTTTTCTATAAATATAGGTGACTATTTGGTATCGTTCCCATATTTATAACTAAGGAGGCAAAATGTGTAGCATAGGCAAAAAGCACCTTCCTCTCCCATTACGCTTACGAGGTTAGCTGTCGGACTCGGGAAGTGAGAGTTCCCTACTTAAAAAAGATTCGCCCCAAGTAGCATAGCTACAAAAGTGGTTCCCCCGCTCCAAAATTTGGACTCAGCAAAAGGTATTATAAAGTAAAAGATAACATAAATAAATCAATGAGTCAAACTATTTCATGTTTTCTGTCTTTTTAATTGTGTAAGAATCATACGATCGGTAATTTTTATATCGGTTACTTCAAGGAAGCCGTGTTTTTTATATAATGCAATAGCAGGGGTATTTGCTTTACCTGTTTGTACAATATATGTCGTGGAAGAAGGAAACATGTTAAAAATATAAATTAGGAGTTTCGTTGCGATTCCTTTTTGAAAAAAATCGGGCGATACAACTAATCTGTGGATATCAATGAGCTGTTCTTCTTGCATAAAAGAAATAAAGCCGACAAGTTTGTTTTCAGAAAAATATCCATAGAATGTTTCACCGCAATTTTGAATATCGTTTACAGTATCATATAAACGGGGGATTGCAGTACTGTTTAAATAGTTTGCTTCAATTTTATAAGCCGGAATTTGAACTTGTAAAATAGATGCTGCTACTTCACAAGAAGTGGCATTTAACTTAAGAATCATAGATAATGAAGCCTCCTTTGAATATGGTATATTAATATAATTGATTTTTGGGTAAGTTTGACAATGATTTTCTTTTTTGCATATAATATATGTATCTCCTTACATATATTACTCTTCCGTTTCTTTCTATAGTAGAATATGGTTAGTGTAAATGAATTTGTAATCTTAAATAAGAGTTTTGCTACTCTTGTATTTGAGCATACAGACTATAATAGAAATGGAGGACTAAAGATGGGATGGATTATCACATTAATAGTTGGTGCTATTATAGGTGCAATTGCTAGTTCTATAACGGGTAAAAATTTTCCGGGTGGTATATTTGGAAATATTATCGCAGGTTTATTAGGTGCTTCGTTAGGCAGTAGATTATTTGGATCTTTTGGGCCATCATTTGGTGGGATTCATGTTGTGCCAGCATTATTAGGAGCAATCGTGTTAATTTTTATTGTATCATTTGTAGTGAAAGCTGCAAGGAAATAAATATAGATTATGATGAAAAGCCCTGAATAAGGGCTTTTCATCATTCGAAGAGGTGGTTTAGTTGGAGAAAATAAATATAAGAAAAAGGGACAAGCTGAAACAGTTTTTTAGAGAACACAATTATTTAGCAGTGCTACTTGGATTTGCATTATTGTTCATTAATATTTTATTGCTAACAAAAATTTCTTTTGTGTTTACTCCGTTTATCGTCTTTTTAAAAACAATTTTCTTCCCGGTATTATTAGCGGGCGTACTATTTTATATTTTGCATCCATTCGTTTCACTCCTTGAAAAGAAAGGTGTTTCAAGAATCGTATCGATAGCCTCGATATACTTAATCGTAATTGGATTATTTGTGTTCTTAGTTTTAACGGTTATTCCTATTATTAAAGATCAAATTGATGCATTAATAGATAACTTACCGTATTTCGGTCATGAAATCGAACGAGCAGCACGTAGATTTGGAGAAAGTAATTTACTGAGCAAAATTCAGGAGAATTTAAATATTGATGTAGCGAGTATGGTAAAAGACTACACAGTTGATTTTACGAAGTCATTATCATCAGTAACAGGAAATGTAACTGGATTTTTAAGCACTGTTACAGAAGTGGTTTTAACGTTTGTAATGGTTCCGTTTATATTGTTCTATCTTTTAAAAGATGGTGAGCAATTGCCGAATCATTTCTTAAAGTTCATTTCAGAGCAAAGACAACCGGCAGCAATGAGAATACTAGATGATATGCATTATGCGATTAGTTCGTATATTAGAGGACAAATTATCGTTAGTTTGTTTATCGGTATTATGTTATTAATTGGTTACCTTATTATCGGTATTAAATATGCAGTACTGCTTGCTATTTTAGCGATGATTGTAAATATCGTTCCGTATGTAGGACCAATCATTGCAATTACACCAGCGTTAATTATCGCATTTATTGATTCGCCAGGGATGGTTTTAAAGGTAATTATTGTAATGATGGTTGTACAATTAGCAGAAGGTAAATTTATTTCTCCGCAAGTCATGGGGAAAAAGCTAGATATTCATCCGATTACAATCATATTTATTATTTTAACTGCCGGAAATTTATTTGGAATTATGGGGATTATTTTAGCGATCCCAGGATATGCGATATTAAAAGTGTTAGTTACGCATGGTTATAGATTTGTTAAGTTGAATACGTGAAAAAAGAGCTAAAACAGTATTATCTGTTTTAGCTCTTTTTTATTAACAATTGATGTGCATATTGGCGTGCCCATTGATCCGCTTCTAATATAGCATCTAGAGAAGGGTCGTTTACGTTATGATGAGCTTCAACTGTATTGTAAATTGTTTTTTCGATATCGAAAAATGCAATTTCATTTTTAAGAAATAGTGCATTTGCAATTTCGTTCGCTGCATTTAATACGGCTGGAGTTGTACCGCCAATTTTGCCACATTCAAATGCGTATTGTAGACAGGGGAACTTCTCTAAATTTGGTTTTTCAAAATGCAAACTACCAATTTCTAATAAATTTAATTTTTCATAAGAAGAAGGTAGCCGATTAGGGTAGTGAAACGCATATTGAATCGGCATCCTCATATCAGGAGCACCGAGCTGTGCCATAACTGATCCATCAATAAACTCTACTAAAGAATGAATAATACTTTCTTTATGAATCATTACATCAATTTTTTCATAAGGAATATCAAATAGCCATCTTGCTTCCATTACTTCGAATCCTTTATTCATTAATGTGGCAGAATCAATCGTTAGTTTTGCCCCCATTAACCAGTTTGGATGTTTTAAAGCATCTTTTGCTTGTAAAGTTTTCATTTCTTCACGTGTTTTATCACGGAATGCACCGCCAGAAGCTGTAACAATTAATTTGTCTATTTCTTTATTATTTTCTCCGTTTAAACATTGGAAAATAGCTGAATGCTCACTATCGACTGGAATTAAACGACATCCGTTTTGTTTCGCCAGTTCAGTTACGATATGTCCAGCTGCAACTAACGTTTCTTTATTAGCGATGGCAATATCTTTCTTCGCCTTTAATGCTTCAATCGTTGGAAGTAGTCCGGAAACACCGACAACAGAACTTAATACAAGATTTGAATCAGGATGAGTAGCTACCGCAATTAAGCCGTCCGTTCCATATGTGATTTTTGTGTTGGTTGAAATACGCGTACGAAGCATGTCTGCTAATTCTTTTGTCGCGACGCTTACAATACGAGGTTGAAACGTTTTGATTTGTTGCTCAAGAAGATCGATATTATAATTTGCGGTTAAACCGATGATTTTAAAATGTTCAGGATGAGTTGAAACAACATCTAATGCAGATGTGCCGATGGATCCTGTTGAACCTAAAATGGATATATATTTTACCATGAAAAAACCTCCAAAGTTGTTTCGAGTATTTCTGCAAACCTATATATTATTAGACAATTGAAGTGGAAATTCCTGCTATATAAAATAGAAAATTCGGGTTTGTTTGGAAGTGAAATGTGATAAACTGTAAAAAATAAGCAAAAGCAATGAAAGAGAAGAGTACATATTCGAAACTTTTCAGAGAGCTGATGTGTGGTGGAAATCAGTAAGGGATGAATATGGAATGGGCTCTGGAGCTTCTAACTGAAATGAGTAGGTAAAGACGGTTGCTTCACGTTAAGAAGTTGAAGTGAGCTATAATGATAGCTAATTAAGGTGGTACCGCGGGAGTCTCTCGTCCTTTTTTAAGGATGAGGGGCTCCTTTTATTTTGAGAAAGGAGGAGTTAGAATGAGTGAAAAAATAATGTTAACAGGGATTAAGCCGACAGGTTATCCGCATTTAGGAAATTATATTGGTGCGATTAAACCGGCATTGCAAATGTCAAAAAATAATAAAGGAAAAGCATTGTACTTTATAGCTGATTATCATGCGTTAAATGCTGTGCATGATCCAAGTCAGTTTAGTAGTTATACGAAAGAGGTAGCTGCTACTTGGTTATCGCTTGGACTTGGAGAAGATGTTATTTTTTACCGACAAACAGAAGTGCCGGAGATTTTAGAATTGGCTTGGATATTAGCGTGCCTAACTCCGAAAGGGCTTATGAACCGTGCTCATGCGTATAAAGCGAAAGTAGAGCAAAATAAAGAGGCAGGGTTAGAGGTCGATGCTGGAGTGAATATGGGGTTATATACGTATCCGATTCTAATGGCGGCTGACATATTACTATTTCAAGCTACTCATGTGCCAGTCGGGAAAGACCAAATTCAGCATATTGAAATTGCGCGTGATATTGCCACGTATTTTAACCATACATTCGGCATGACATTTACACTTCCAGAGTATGTCATACAAGAAGAAGGAGCAATATTACCTGGTCTTGATGGAAGAAAGATGAGTAAAAGTTATGGGAATGTGATCCCATTATTTGCAGAGCAAGAAAAACTACGGAAATTAATATTTAAAATCAAAACAGATTCATCACTTCCAAATGAACCGAAAGAACTAGAAACGTTATTTACGATATATAAAGAATTTGCAACAGAAGATGAAATTCAGTCATTACGTGAAAAATATGAGACTGGAATCGGATGGGGCGATGTGAAAAAAGAGTTATTCCGCGTTGTAGATCGTGAGTTAGCAGCACCTCGGGAGAAATATGCAATGTATATACAGGAGCCAAATTTATTATATGAAGCGCTAGAAAAAGGTGCTGAACGAGCAAGAGAAATCGCGAAGGTAAATTTAGCGGAAATTAAAAAACGGATTGGATTTGAGAGGGGACGTTAAGTGTTCCCTTGTTTTTTCTATATGAATTTTAATTATTTTATTCGTTATATCCACTTGTAAAATGAGGAATTCGCATCTTTTTTCGAAGTTTATTAATTGCACATTTTAAAAAGTATGTTAATATAGGGATACTTATTAAACGTGTTTAATAAGTATAATTAATTCCACTTATTAAAGTCGTTTAATAAGTGGAATCCATTCGATAACGAAGGAGATGAATGTATGAGAACAGAGAAAGAAAAGATGTTGGTAGGAGAAATGTATATTGCGGATGACGAAGAATTAGTGGCTGATAGGGTGGAGGCAAAACGTTTAACACGCCTTTATAACGATGCGATGGAGACAGGGGATGAACAACGTTTTACGTTATTAAATCAGCTTTTAGGTTCTTCAGCTGATGGGAAAGCCCAAATTAATCCTGATTTTCGTTGTGATTACGGCTACAATATCCATGTTGGAAAGAGCTTTTTCGCAAATTTCAATTGTGTGATTTTAGACGTTTGTGAAGTGCGAATCGGTGATAATTGTATGTTTGCACCTGGTGTTCACATTTACACTGCTACGCATCCGTTACATCCGGTAGAGAGGAATTCTGGCAAAGAATATGGAAAGCCGGTAAAGATAGGTAACAACGTTTGGGTTGGCGGGGGAGCTATTATTAACCCTGGTATTTCAATTGGAGACAACGCTGTAATTGCTTCAGGGGCAGTTGTGACAAAAGATGTACCTAATAATGTAGTAGTTGGTGGTAATCCAGCTAAAGTTATTAAAACGATAGACTTATAGAAATCGCTTTTTACGGATACATGAATAAACTGGTGTCGTATCGTATAGACAATATGAAAGGTGTTTCATATGGAGAAAAATAGTGCGGATAATCATACAAAGACATTACTGGCCTCTCGAAACGCTCTGTTTCTCTTATTTGCTTTGCCAGGTGTGGCATTTGCTACATGGATTTCAAGAACAGCAGCTACTCGAGATATTTTAGCAGTGTCAAATGCAGAAATGGGCTGGATTTTGTTCGGATTATCTGTCGGTTCAATAATTGGTTTACTGAGTGCAAGTCATTTTATTGACGGTAAGGGAGCTAGAGACGTTATTATAGGTAGTATGTTTTTTATGATCGTTGGATTACTTTGTTTAGGTATTAATATTTATTTTGCTTCTAGTATGGGGGCTTTTGGTAGCTTACTAGTATTTGGAGTAGGATATGGATTAGCAGAAGTTGCATTGAATGTAGAGGGTTCTTCTATTGAGCAAAAATTAGGAACAACTCTTCTTCCGAAGTTCCATGGCTTTTTTAGTGTAGGAACTTTAGTAGGTGCGCTCAGTGGCTCTGTCGCCGCCACGCTTCACATTCCAATTTTGTATCAGTTTCTTGCGATTTCGGTCGTGTTTGTATTACTTGTATGTATGGTATATCGTTTTCTTCCGCATGGAACAGGAAAGAAAGAGAAATCACGGAACAAAAAACGAGCGAAACTTACGTCCTTACGTATGGAAAAAAAGGTGCTTTTACTTGGTCTTTTCGTGCTTGGAATGGCATTTGCAGAAGGAAGTGCGAATGATTGGCTACCTATCGTGATAGTAGATGGACATCAGCAAAGTGTTGTGACAGGTTCTATTATGTACACCATTTTTGTATTGGCAATGACGTTAGCACGTATGTGTAGTAGTTATTTCCTTGATCGATTTGGTCGTGTCGCTGTTGTACGTGCTACTATTATGATGGCTATTATAGGAATGACAATTGTCATATTTTGGAGTAACTCATATTTTCTAGCACTTGGTGTAGTACTGTGGGGGATTGGTGCCGCGCTAGGTTTCCCAATTGGTCTTTCTGCTGCTGGAGATGGCGGCGAAAATGCGACTTCTAATGTTGCGACAGTTTCTATAATCGGTTTTACAGCGTTTTTAGTCGGACCACCATTTTTAGGGATACTTGGAGAAGCATTCGGAATACGTAATGCTTTGCTAGCTGTTTTATTATTTGTTATCTTGTCTGGAATTGTATCGCCTGTTACGAGAGAGAATACATCGAGTTAAATACGGAGTGCCGCTAGTAGAAATATATCATCTCTATTGCTTTAGAAAATGATGTATGATATATTGTCAACGCAACTTATTAAAAGTGTTTAATAAGTATGTTGACTAAGGTGGTGAGCGATTTGAGTGAACAATTTGTTACTCAAAAATCGATTAAAGAGACAATCCTTCGCGGCATTCGTACAGTTCTTCTGGAGCGAGGTAGTGCAACGAAAGTTGAACTTAGTAATACATTAGAAATCAGTTTTCCAACGATAAGTAAATTTATAGAAAAAATGAAACAAGATGGTGAAGTCACTTTAGCTGGTTTAGATGATTCAAGTGGTGGAAGAAGAGCGAAACGATATGAATATAATCCAGAATATATGTTAGGTTTAGCGATATTTTTAGAAAAGAATGAGACAAACTATACAATTTTTAACTGTTTAGGGGAAGTAAAAGAACAAGGAAGTACTTCAAGTATGTTAATTGATACGGGAGTAAATCTATTATCTAAACATATTGAAGGTCTTATCGCTACATTCCCGAAAATAAGTTCTATATCAATTGGTGTGCCTGGTTCGGTCGATAATGGTCGTATTTTTTATATTCCTGGATATGAAAAGTTCCAAAATTTTAATTTGAAAAGTCACTTGGAGGAACTGTTTTCTATACCAGTAGTAATAGAAAACGATATGAATGCTGCAGTACTCGGCTATCATAAAAATACTGGAAACAATGAAAATTCCTCACTTGTATATTTGTATTCAGGTCAAAATGGCCCAGGTGCGGGGATTATGGTAAATGGAGATGTTGTACGCGGAAGTACGTTTTTCTCAGGAGAGATATCTTTTGTTCCGCAATATGATAATAAAAATTTCTTGCAAGCTTTGAGAAGTGGAGACGAAGTTGAAAATTCTAATAATCCAGAGGAATATAATATAGATGCTATTACTCGTTTAATAGCTACATGTATAGCGATTATTAACCCTCATGGATTCATCTTCTGTGATGATGAAGTGAACCAATTTGTAATAGATCAAATTGTAAAAAGTTGTCCGAAGTACATTCCGGCAGAACATATTCCGAAAATAACAGCGAGTAATTGGAAAGAAGATTATTTATACGGATTAAAAAGTCTTGGACTTGATCTTATGATTACGACAACAAATAAAGAAAATTAAATGTGCTGGCAATGAAGCATCCAATTGTCAGTTGAATAACATAAAAGAAAAGGTGTCGATTATGAAAATTGAACATGTAGCAATTTGGGTGAATGATTTAGAAGGAATGCGTGATTTCTATAAACAGTACTTTAATGGTGAAGAAAATAGCTTATATCACAATCCGAAAAAGCAGTTTGAATCTTATTTTATAACTTTTGAAGGCGGTGCGCGTCTAGAACTTATGAAGCAGGTAGGGATAGACGAGAAAGTACAAATACAAACAATAGGATATGCGCATATTGCTTTTTCTGTAGGTAGTAAAGAAAAAGTGAACGAATTAACTAATACATTAAGAGAAGCAGGATACCCCCTGTTAAACGGCCCGCGTACTACAGGGGATGGTTACTATGAAAGTGTAGTAAGTGATCCTGAAGGAAATCAGATTGAGATAACGATCTAACATTTTATTTACTAATAACGAATAAAACTATAAAACTTTGTTGTTCCCCAAAACGATTATAAGAAATCTATTATTTCTTCAGAAAGGGGGACATACCATTGAGTGAGTCAATTTTGATTTTCTGTATATATCCATTGCTTATTTGTATTTTTTCAATAGCTGTGACATATAAAGTAGGTACATTTTACGTGATGCCAATGGTAACATTTCTTATTTTTCTTATGTTAAGTGTTACATTGTACGATCCATCATTTTTCTTTTGGGTGGGCATGTATACTATTTTTTCATTCATTATTTCTTATATAACTATACTTTTTATAAAGGGATATAAAGTTGTAGAAAGAGAACGTTAATATCAATTTGGGGAAATAGGGATTTACGGTGAACGATAACAACCTCATTTCGCGTTATCATGACGGGAAATGAGGTTGTTTTATTTCTATATAAAATATGTAACATTTGTTAATTGGATTGCTGAAACTCCTTAATAATACGCTTAATAACTGGATGAAGAGTAATAGGCAATTTATCAAGCGGGAAGAAGCGCAATTCTTTTGACTCAGCTTGATCACATTTAAGTTCACCATGAAATTCACGGCAAATATAAATAACGAGTACACCATGTACTTGATCGCCGTTTGGATAGATTTGAAAGTAATCTGGTCCTGAGTATGTGCGGAATAGTTCTGGATTTTTAATAATAAGTCCAGTTTCTTCATATACTTCTCGCTGTAACGCGTCTTCTAACGTTTCGTTATATTCTAAGGCGCCGCCAATAATACCCCAGCGGTTAAAGTCTGTGCGG
Organism: Bacillus sp. MN7755; assembly: GCF_054771475.1. Taxonomy (NCBI): domain Bacteria; kingdom Bacillati; phylum Bacillota; class Bacilli; order Caryophanales; family Bacillaceae; genus Bacillus; species Bacillus sp. MN7755. The sequence goes on along the minus strand of NZ_BTRL01000025.1, from coordinate 205,407 downwards.
AGCTGCAGTAATATTTCATTTTTCTCATTTAATATAATGGCGTGTGAACCTATTAAAATAAGTGGATGATTTCCTACTAAATTTCTCATGTCTTCGATATAACCCATATTTTTCTCCTTACATTTAATAATAATTGGGGAGTTCCTTTAACATTCTTTCTGTTTTACGTGCTGCATAAGCTAAGTTATGATCATCTTTCGTCCTAAAAAATAATGTGCGTAAAAAGGTTTTAATGTTGGCGCATAAAATACAATATTCATTTAACGAAAGGCGTTTTCTAATTTGAGGAAGCCTTTTTATTTTTTTATAAATAATAGAAATTAACTCATCTTGCGGGAAGTCATGATACAGCATTGCTAGTAATGGCGTAACAATTCGTTCATCTTCGTTATTATGAAAAAGGTCAGATGGAATGAAGATTTTATTTAATAAGCAATGAATTAATTCTTCATACCATTCAAAGGTCGTATAAGAATTATGAACAATTTCAGTAAATGCATCAGATACGTGGGCAAGACAATGAGCCCATCCTTTATTTTCAATATAGCCTCGAAAATCTGTTTCTAAGTTTGTGTATGTAATGAGTTTGTTTTTTATTTCTTCGATATCCTCCTCTGTAAAAAAGTAGTGCGAATTAGCGAATTGGAGTATTAACGCAATTAACGAAATAGTGTAAGAACGTGTGAAAACCCCATCTGTATGTGGGGAGTAAATGTCACAATATAAATACTCATCACTTAAACAAGTTTGCAACAGTAATTTTAGTTGATCATCCATAAGGAATTCATGATGAATGAAATGTGCAAAACATTTATATATAAGTTGGTAACGAACGTAACTATCAGTCGTTCCGATAAACTGAAGCATATGGAGCGTTAACTCATTTATATCTATATGTTGCAGTTGCGTATAGTCATTTTGTTGTATAAGCTCTAACTGTTGTTGCAGCGCTGTAATATCCAATGGAGAACCTCCTCCGCACTTTAAAGATGCGATGTTTTCTAGTATTCTATATATTCAAGGACAATCCTGCTCATGCAAGGAGAACAAGTAGAAATTCGAGTAAGACATAGATGAGGGAAGTATATGATGACTATAGAACAGTTAGAAAAACATTTTAAAATTAGAAGAAATGCTTCTTCTATCATGATAAAAGAAAATAATGCAGAGATTTTTACAGAAGAGCAATTAAAGGAAATGGTGCAATATTGCGTTGCTGAGGCTGAAAAAGAGGGGATAGAAAACTTGCATTTTGAGATTTCTTCAAAAAGCCCAAATTATGATATGTATAAAAAATGCTTCGAAACGTATTCTTTTGAATATGTTACTGAAAACATAATCGTATTTAAGGATATATACGAAGTAGAAGATGTAGAAAGTGATATTGATTTTAAACTGATTGAAGAAGTAGGAGAAGATACTTTTTATTCTCTTTGGAGTGAAATGACGGAAGAACAAGTCACTTACGATCAATTTGTAAATATGATGCTACAAGAAATTGGTGAGCAATGGAAAGAACATTGTTTAACAGCGAGTATCGATGAAGAGCCGATAGGAATTGTAATCCCGCATATTGAAAAGGGGACGTTAGAAGAAGGAAAACTAATGTATTTCGCAGTCGCTCCAAATATGCGAAATAAAGGGTATGAAACAGCATTCTTTACAGGTGCAATGTTTGTCTTAAAGGAAATAGGTGCCTCTTATTATATCGGTGAGGCAAATGTACAAAATGAGTGGATGAAGGATGTTTTTGATAAGAATGGATGTAAGTTGCTTAGTTCAACTGAGCGGTATGTAAGAAAGTTTTAAAGGATGAATAAGGTACTCTCTTGAACTCATTTCGAGGAAATCCGTGTACAAATTTTGAACAAGTAAAAGAACTTTTTGCTTGTTTGTAAGATAAAAAGAAAAATCGAAACGACAAAGTATGCTTTCCTATAATACAATAGAGAAGGATTAGACTATACGAAGAAAGCGTTGGTGAAAGAATGGAGCAGCAAAGACATTGGCTACAAGCAACTGTAGAAAGAAATGAAAATAATACGTTACATATAAAGTGGGAAAATAATATAGAAGAAGTTCGCATTTATTGGAGTACTTCACCAGATCATATTGAAGAAAATGGAGAATTACTTGCAACAGTAGATGGAGAATCATCATATACAATTGAAAATTTAAGTGAAACTGAGCGTCCATATTTTAGACTAGTAGGTAGTAATGGACAAGCAGTGACAGTAGCTGAGCGTAGATTGCCATTACAAGGTGCGTTTAACTTCCGTGATATGGGAGGGTATGAAACGACAGAAGGCCGTAAAGTGAAATGGGGAAAATTGTATCGTTCAGAAGAGCTAGCAGGATTAACAGAGTGGGATATTGAGTATTTACAAAAGTCTGGCTTAAAGTTAATTTGCGACTATCGTACAGACTTTGAAGTGAAACATAAGCCGAACCCGGAGATTACAGGTGCTCGTCAAGTCTGTTTACCAGTTATGCAAGAATTAGCGAAAGACTTGAACATAAATGAGTTTTTCCAAGTTGGTGACCTTTCTATGTTAGGGAAACCAGGCGAATACCTTGTGAAAATGAATCAAGATTTCGTAAGTGGTAATGAAGCATTCGTGAGCTTCTTAAAACTGGCGCAAAACCCGGAAAACTTACCGTTAGTAAACCACTGTACAGCTGGAAAAGACCGTACTGGATTTGGGTCAGCATTATTATTACTTTTACTAGGTGTACCAGAGAAAACAGTAATGGAAGATTATTTACTAAGTAACGGTTTCCGTGAAAAGTTAAATGAGAAAATGATGGCCTTTTTAGGTGCAAAACTACAAAACGATGAGAGCAGAGCAATATTAGGTGCAATGTTTGAAGCACGCGCTGAATATTTGCAAGCTGCGATTGATGAAGTTAAAAAGCAATACGGTTCAGTTGAAGCGTATGCTGAAAAAGCTTTAGGCTTTACGAAAGAGTCGTTAGAGGAAATGAAAGAGTTATTGTTAGAGGATAAATAATGGGGAGGGAGGCTGATGTGGATTAGCCTCCTTTTCTTATTGTTGATATCATGTTATTCCATAAAATGATGGATAACCGAATATCGTTGTCCGCATTATGAAATTTTTCGTTGCATTATTATGCCTATAATAATGGGAATAGCTGTCCCAATTAATAATATCGGTAAAAATAATTTTCCAAAACCGCCGCTCCAATCTAAAGCTATTGAAACTGTTTCGAATTGGATGAAAGCAAATATAAGTAAACAGACATTTTTTAATTGATTAAGCATTTTTCTGCTATTTAAATAAAACTGCTTCGCATTCGATTCGTTAAATCTTTTTGGGTAGTTATGAACTTCTGGAAACTTTTCTAAAGTTTGCATGAGAAGGAGTATGAATGCCCCAATTCCTGGTAGAAGTAAAAGTTCCCACTTTGATCCCCAGCGATCTACAGCTCCATATGCGTTATAATGTGCGGGCACTTCCTCAGGTAATCTTCCCCAAATGATAATCAAAAAAATGATTGATCCAAAGAACAATGAATATCCAATAATATCTCCAACCCATTCGCTTTTAGTTTTTGGGATTTTTATTTTAGGTCTTTCCCATGAATTTACTATATTTTTCAGCCTCCTTCTAAAGTAACTGTAGTAATACAATTCCTGTATTGCCTGTTTAAAGTTTGAACCCATTATCCAAATTATCTCAAATTTATAGTATTTTCACAATTAATTATTTTTGAATAACATGACTCGTGCGTCTTAAACAAATATAAGATTGCTGTTCGTAAAAACAAAACGTTCGACTTGAGGGACAATTAATGAGAAACTAAAAGTTGTAAATAACGTACTAGTTGAGGAGAGCATAATGAAATATAAAGTTATATTATTTGACGTAGATGATACATTATTAGATTTTCCTGAAACGGAAAGAAACGCATTACATAACGCGTTTGTACAGTTTGGTATGCCGACAGGGTATAATGATTATCTTGCAAGTTATAAAAAGATTAGTAATGGCCTATGGAGAGATTTAGAAAATAAAATGATTACGCTAAGTGAATTAGCGGTAGATAGATTTAGACAATTATTTGCACTTCATAATATAGAAGTAGATGCGCAGCAATTTAGTGATGTATACCTTGAAAACTTAGGGAAAGAAGTACATCTTATTGAAGGTGCAGTGCAATTATGTGAGAATCTACAAGATTGCAAGCTAGGTATTATTACGAATGGATATACGAAGGTGCAACAATCTAGAATCGGAAATTCACCTTTAAGCAACTTCTTTGATCATATTATTATTTCAGAAGAAGTCGGCCACCAAAAACCAGCGCGAGAGATTTTTGAGTATGCATTTGAAAAGTTTGGGATTACGGATAAATCAAGTGTACTAATGGTTGGAGATTCGCTAACTTCTGATATGAAAGGCGGAGAAGATTACGGTATTGATACGTGTTGGTATAATCCGAGTTTGAAAGAGAACATGACGAGTGTTAAGCCGACTTATGAAGTGGAGAGTCTGCTTCGTATTATGGAGATTGTGGAAGAAGCACGAGAAAAGGTGACCGTATAGTAGTGTTGTCGAGATTTGTTGATAAGTCGATATTCTTTGTCGAATCGTCGATATATCGAAAAAATCGTTGATATAATTTGAGTTACGATAGATATATTTGAAAAATCGTTGATATATTTTAAATTGCTCCGGTCAATATAGGAAAGAGCTGTGTAACAACTAGAGGTGAATAAAGGATGTTAACATTTTTATTTGAGTTAGACAAAAGTCTCCCGAAGAAGGATGAGCCACGGTATGATGCTTATTCAAAGGGCTTTATCGAAGGAGATGTAACGATTTGTGTGGGTGACAGAGTACTTTTACAGAAATCATGCATGAAGGTCGCAGAACTCGGCATTTATTTAGGACAGTGGATGGAACAAGTTCAACATGGACAGAACGTACAGCTGAATTATGAAACGACTGACCGTGATGAGGTAATTCTTGGTTTCTTTTATGAAGAAGACGATCAGTGGAAGATTTATTCCAGTTGGAAACAATTTGAACTTCAGGAGAGTATCTCTACTACAACATTAGTAGAGAGCGTTCAACGCCATTTATATGAGCTAAATAAGGAACTGCGTGCGATAGAATATCCTGTGACGTTTGATCAGTACTTAAGAGGAGAGCGGATGATGCAGCTTTCTTATAAACGACTGTGTGATAGTAAAGCGGATACGACATCGATAGAGGTTTATAATGAAAGCAAACAAGTAGGCGCAGTACGGGGCTATTATAAAAATACGTTGATGAGAGTGCTAGATTTCATTCCAAAAGTTGGTAGTAATATTATTTATGAAATAAAGGATAGTAAGGACAATATTCGCGTCATTGCAAAGGATGTAAGTAGGCAGCGTCAAAGAAGGATTTTAGTAACGTACAAAGATAATAATGATGCAGAGCATGAAATACTTGTATGTGACGGAAAGTTATTGGATGCAAATTTCTTATTTACCTTTACATATAAGAGAGAAGAATATGTTGTTCACAAAACTTCTTTTGGAATGGGAAAGTTATTACGAAAAGGCTATGTAATTGCAGATTGGAATATTCGTCTTGAGGAAGATATGTATGATATCGAGATGAATGTGTATGATGAGGATTATATAGAGGATCAATACTTACTGTTAAGCGTATTTCATGCGGTTTTGTATGGGTGATAAATGAAAAATACCGGTATTCTTCACGGGAAGAGTGCCGGTATTTTTTATGTGGTTCTGGTGATTTTGTGTCCTCAATTAATCCTCAAAAATAAAAATCTCATCAATCGTACTATGAAGTGCTTTCGCTATATCGTGAGCGAGTTGTAAGGAAGGGTTATATTTTCCTTTTTCGAGGTGGCTAATTGTTTCACGACGTACACCAACGCTCTTTGCTAAATCTTCTTGGGTCATGTTCAATTTGGCGCGGTATTCTTTTATTCTCGTTACGAACGCCATGGCGCATCTTCCATTTCATCAACAGGTTTATCGTAAAAGAACATAGAGAAGCCGAACGTAAGAATGAGTGTGCCGAAAATAAGAGCGATATCAATCTCTTGTAGCGTCAGGTTTGGAATTAACATTTCAATAAACATAATAATAGCGGTAGTTAGTAATGTAACGATAAAGGCATTACGGCACGATTTATTGACGATTTGTTCAAATAGTTCATCGTGTTGAACCGTTCTATACGTTGTGAAAAAGGAGAAGAAACAGAACAGAGTAAACAATCCTTTTTCATAAAAAAATCCGAGGAAACCGAAGAAACCGAGAAATCCTAAATATTTTATCCAAGTTGTTTTCACGATAGATTCTCCTTTCGATGTTAGAAATAAATCACGTTATGTTATAAATATATCACATGTGGAAATGTATAGTAATAATAGTTTTCCAATTCTTTTCATAATAATAGTAAAAAGAGGAAATATGCTGCGAAATAAAGAGGATAATATTGTAAAATGGTTGTAAGGAGGGGGAGGAAGAGATGCTAACTTGGATCATGATTGTTGTATTACTTGTAGTGATTACTGTAGTTGCGACGGTATTAATTGGAAGAAATGGTGATGCAAATTATAGTAAAGCGACAAAGGGAAATATTAAACGCCTTACAATGATTTATATTCTACTAGCTGTCGTTTTAATCGTTGGGTTAGGCTTGTATATTTATTTTAAAGGTTAAAAAACTGAAAAATACAAAAATCTAAAAATAGAAGTATGCTATAATATCAATATAGTTATTTGGTAATTAAGGAAAGGATTGGATGGAATGATTGAAATTACGAATGTGTCAAAAAGTTATAATGGGTCTACCTATGCAGTAAAAGATTTAAGTTTATCTGTGCCCAGCGGAGAAATCTTTGGATTTTTAGGACCGAATGGTGCCGGTAAATCAACGACAATTAAGATGATTACTGGTATTCATGGGGTGGATAAAGGGACGATTACAATTAACGGTAAAGATATTATGAAAAATCCGATGGAAGCGAAGAAGACGTTTGGTTATGTTCCAGATAGCCCAGATATGTTTTTACGATTAAAGGGAATTGAATATTTAAACTTTATGGCAGATATGTATGAAGTGCCGAAAGAAGTACGCCAAGAACGAATCGAGTCTTTAGCAAAGAAATTTGATCTTTATAATGCGTTATCTGATCAAATTCAAAGTTATTCACACGGTATGAGACAAAAGATTGTTATTATTGGTGTGCTAGTGCATGAGCCAGATGTATGGATTTTAGATGAACCGTTAACAGGGCTTGATCCGAAATCGGCATATATTTTAAAAGAAATGATGAGAGAACATGCAGATAAAGGGAAGATTGTATTTTTCTCTACACACGTATTAGAAGTGGCGGAAAAAATATGTGACCGCGTTGCAATCATTAATAGGGGGAATCTTCAGTTTAAAGGGAATTTAGATGAAATGAGAGATCATTTTAAATCCAATGAATCACTTGAAAAAATGTTCTTGGAGATGACGGGCAATGAGTAAAATTTGGACGTTAACGAAAGTATTATTGAAATTAAATTATGCAGATTTCATAACAGATAAGAAGAAGCGATGGGCGTATGTATTTTCATTTGCAGCTATTTTATTTGTTGGCTTTTTAATGTTTGGTTCTATAACGCACGCAATGTATGAGGGAACGAAACAATTAGGGCAAGACCCAGGAATGATTATCGCAATGGGACTTGCGATTGCGAGTATATGGGTGTTTTTAATGAGTATTACGAACATTTTAACTGTATTTTATTACAGTAATGACATTGAAATGTTACTACCATTACCATTAAAACCAGCGCAAATTATTTCGGCAAAATTTTTAACAGTATTAATTACACAATACGTAATGAGTTCATTCATTTTATTACCAATCTTTATTACGTACGGGTTAAAAAGTGGCGCATTTATTACATATTACATATACATGATTTTGATTTACTTACTCTTCCCGATTGTGCCGTTAGTATTAGCTTCGTTACTTATGACAGTAATCATGAGATATACAAATATAGCGAAAAATAAAGATCGAGGCAATATATTTATCGGAATCGTAAGTATACTATTTATTGTAGGAATTAACGTATTTATGCAGTGGAAAAATAAAAGTGCGTTTTCTGAAGATGCAATTGCGAGTTATCTTGCGAATAATCAATCCTCTCTTTTAGTACAAATGACGAATTATTTTCCAACTACATATTTTGGAGCAGTGGCGTTAGTAGAAAGTGCAAATTGGAAGGGACCTTTATACGTAATAATCTTTGCACTTATTTCATTTGTATTTTTTGTGTTGTTTTATTACATTGCAGAGCGTACATATTTAAAAGGGGTTATTGGACTTTCAACGAGTACAGCAAAAAAAGAGGTCATTTCAGCAGAAGGCTTACAGAAATCTACGGTACAAAGTTCACATTTAAAAGCGTATGTGAAAAAAGAATTTAAAACGTTATTCCGTACACCACAATTTTTCTTAAATTGCATTGTACAAACTTTTGTTATGCCGATTATGTTGTTCTTTGTTTTATTCGTGCAAGATGGGAATTTAAAATGGATCACGGGATATATTGATAACCCAAAATCAGCAGGGCTTGCAATTGGTGTAGGCTTTTGTGCATCTCTATTTTTAATGGGAAGTAACGTTATTGCAACAACGTCATTTTCACGTGATGGAAGTTCATGGTTTGTGAATCGTTATTTACCAGTAAAAGCTTCAGATATCTTTTTTGCGAAAGCGATAACTGCTTGGTTAATTAATGTGATCATTTTAGCAGTATTCGGTATTACGATGGCAGTTGTAGCGGGGATTTCTCCAGTATTTATGGTTCTTTGGTTCTTATTAAGTGCGAACGGTTTATTGCTAATTAATTTAATTGGCACACGCTGGGATGCACAAACTGCAGATATTCATTGGGATACAGAGCAGAAATTATTTAAGAGCCGTTATACAACTTTGTGGAATTTTTTAGCTAATATTTTAATAGCTTTAATTATTGTAGCGGGAGTAAGTCTATTATACTTCTTCCTTCAAGTAGGACTGTGGGTTATGTTTATCGTTTTATTTGTAATGTTTACGATTGTAAATTATATCTTTATTAAAATTTTAAAATTAGGTGCAGAACGTATATTGTCAAATATTGAATAAAAAGATAGATCCTCTGTATTCGTGCAGAGGATTTATCCATAGATGGAGGAGAAAAGGTGAAGAAAATAGCAATTGTAACAGGGGCAACTCGTCTGAATGGAATTGGTGCAGCTGTATGCAAGGTGCTTGCTCAAAAAGGGATAGACATTTTTTTCACGTACTGGTCTCAGTATGATAAAGCGATGCCGTGGGGAATGCATGACAAAGAGCCCTTTTTGTTGAAAGAGGAGATTGAAAGTTACGGTGTTCGATGTGAAATGGCAGAAATCAACTTATCGCAGTCGTATTCGCCAAATCGTTTGTTTTATATGGTATCAGAACGGTTAGGTGATCCATCTATTTTAATTAATAATGCAGCGTATGCTACTCATACGAGAATTGAGGAATTAAATATAGAACAGTTAGATAAACATTATACAGTAAATGTACGCGCTACTATGTTATTAAGTTCATTATTTATAAAACATTATGCAAGCAAGATGAATGGAAGTATTATTAACCTTACTTCAGGACAGTCACTAGGGCCAATGCCTGATGAACTAGCATACGCAGCAACGAAAGGAGCAATTGAAGCATTTACAAAATCAGTAGCACCAGTTGCGATGGAGAAGGGGATTACAGTGAATGCTGTTGATCCAGGACCGACGAATACAGGATGGATTACAGAGGAGATGAAGCATCACTTAGTATGGAAGTTCCCGCAAGGTAAAGTAGGAGAACCAGTGGATGCAGCGCGCTTAATATCTTTTTTAGTAAGTGAAGAGGCAAAATGGATTACTGGGCAAGTCATTCATTCGAATGGTGGTTACTCATAAATATATTATGTTAACAAATGTTGAGAAACAAAAAATGAAAGAAAATTTTATTTTTTTGTATAAATAAAATGTCAAGAAAGATAAAAATTTGATAGGAGAGTATATCGTCATATGAAGATCGTAATTCTTCATGTGACAATATACTCTTTTTCTTTTACTACAGAGAAGAAAAATGAAGTAGAAGAAACTCGAATATTCAAATTGGTTTATCAGTTTTTGTACGTATTATTATGAAGATTACTGTCGGAAAGATGGTAATTCGTATGAAAAGGGATTTTTTAAGGGGAAATCGAATCGTAAAGGGGAGGATAAATTATATAAACATAGGGGGATTTATATGAAAATGAAAAAGGTCGCTATCGCTTCGATAACAATTGGTACAATGCTTACTATGGCAGCTTGTAGTCCTTCAGCAGATAAAGAGACAGAAAAGAAGGAGCAAGTAACAGTGCAAAATGAAGGAGAATCAAAAACGACAAGTGCAGATGAAGCGTCAAAAACAACGAAAGATAATGACAAAGAAACAAATACTTCTTCAAACGAAAAAACAGATAAAGATGCAAAAAGTACGAAAGAATCATCAGGAACAGAAAGTAACGGTAAAACGTCAACTCAAAACGAGAATGTAAAAACAAAAGAAAAAGAGACGACAGGAAAAACAAATGATCAAACGACTAGCGGGAAAACAACAGATCAAAGTACAAGTACAAACTCAGACGGAAAAACAACGAAAGATCCGAAGAAAAGTGTAGCTGTGAAAACGAGTGTTAAAGAAGTTGCTGCATTAGTTGATAGCTTAGATAAGCAGTTAGCTGCTAATCCGAAATTAGAAACAGTAAATAAACTTGGAAAACAAATTAATGCAAAGTGGGATGTAATCGAGAAAGAGTTAGAAACATCACACCCAGCTGAATATAAAACAATTGGACAAAGTATGTATCCATTAATTGTAGGAGCGGAGAAAGAAAAGATAGATATTACTAAAATGAAGTCATTAACGACGAAAACGAAAAAAGATTTAAATCAGTTATTAACGAAACTTTCGTAGTTTCAAAAGCCTACTTGTGGGAGTAGGCTTTTTTATGTTGAGAGTGTAATTAAAGTTTATGGGAATCCTAATGAAAAAGGATGGTGATAAAAATGACAATCGATCGAGTTTGTACAATTGGGCCAGCAAGTAATAAGAAAGAAACGTTAGCGCAGTTAATAAATAATGGTATGAAAATAGTGCGGTTGAATTTATCACATGGCACGCATGAAAGTCATAAAGACATCATTCGTTTAGTCAAATCGATAGATGATTCTATTAAAATTTTAGGGGATGTACAAGGTCCTAAAATAAGGTTAGGTGAAATAAAAGGAGAACAAATTACACTTCAGGCGGGAGATTCTTTTATTTTGCATACGCAACCAGTTACAGGGAGTAATAAGGAAGCAAGTGTTGATTATGCAGGAATCACGAATGATGTGAAAGTTGGTAGTAGAATTTTAATGAATGATGGAGAAGTTGAGTTAATCGTTGAAAAGGTAAGTACGGATAAAATAGAAACAAAGGTGAAAACAGGTGGTAATATCTCATCTCATAAAGGGGTGAACTTACCAGGGGCAATCGTTAGTTTACCAGCTATTACAGAGAAAGATAAAAAAGATATTCAGTTTCTTTTAGAAGAGGATGTTGATTTTATTGCATGTTCTTTCGTAAGAAAACCTAGCCATATAAAAGAAATACGAGATTATATACAACAGTATAAAGAAACTTCCCCTAATGTAATTGCAAAAATAGAAACGATGGAAGCAATCGAGAATTTTCAAGATATATGTAAAGAAGTAGATGGAATTATGATTGCAAGAGGGGATTTAGGAGTAGAGTTGCCGTTTCAATTTATTCCGCTCTTGCAGAAAATGATGATTCAGGAATGTAATCGAACGAATACATATGTAATTACTGCGACACAAATGCTGCAATCTATGGTAGATCATTCTATTCCAACAAGGGCTGAGGTGACGGATGTGTTTCAAGCTGTACTAGACGGGACAAATGCTGTTATGCTTTCTGCTGAAAGTGCGTCAGGAGAGCATCCGATTGAAAGTGTAAGAACATTACGTCTCGTTGCTGAATTTGCTGAGCATGTGAAAAAAGACGGTCCTTTTGCGATGAAAGATGTACTGCAATTACTGCATGAATCTCTGGATGAGTAATGAATAAAAAGAGGGCGGATATGCATCCGCCCTCGTGTTTTTCATTCATATTATTCTTGCTCTTGCTCATCTAAAATTTTATCAAAAGCAGCAGATACTTTATCAAATTCTTCATCGTTTTCAATGTATGAAAACTCATTATCTTCTTCTACTTTTAAAAAGAAAATATCAATGTCATCCTCAGATTCTGTTTGAATGTCTTCTACAAAGGCAACCGCAATATATTCAGCGCCTTCGACATCCATCGCTCCAAGTACTTCTACTTCCTGATCCTCATTATTCTCATCGCTAAGAGTAAACACTTCGCCAACTTCAATATCAGACATATTCATTCTCCTCCTGTTCGACTCTAATAAATAGAGTATTTAAACTGCATACATACTAATATATCTTTCCATGAAAAATCAATTTCATACATAAGAAAAATCAAATTCTACTTCTTTCGTATGAGTATACAGGTATAAGGAGCGCGTGTTATCTTAATAAATCCATTCAACAATTGTATCCATAGTCTGTCTTGTTTTATCACGCTTTGGATCTTCTTTACGGTAACCAAAGGCAACCATAACAGACACTTCAAGATTATCGTCTTTTATAATGCCTTCTTGACGAAGTAAAGAATCTACTTTCTCTTTATCGAATCCTTCTATTGGACAAGAATCAATGCCAATTTGAGCTGCACTCGTCATCATATTACCTAAAGCAATATAGGTTTGCTTTGATGCCCAATCAAATACAGCACGATCGGATTGTAACAAGTTGAAATCTGATTCCTGAAACTTTTTGAAGAATTCATATCTAATTTTTTGCGTGTCTTCAGGTAATCCAACAATATCGTTCATCATATATTTAATATACTCTGCATCATAATGCATATCTTTAATGTTTCTTGAAAGAACAATGACAAAGTGACTTGCTGTTGCCAGTTGCCCACCAGCGCCCCATGAATACGGTTGTAGTTTTTCTCTTACTTCTTTATTTTGTACGACAATAAATTTCCAAGGTTCATATCCAAAAGAAGAAGGAGATAATCTGCCTGTTTCTAAAATGAATGTAAAATCCTTTTCTGAAATTTTGTGCATAGGATCGAATTCTTTACATGCGTGTCTGAAATGAAAAGCCTCCATAATGTTTTCTTTTGTAATTTGTTTTGTATTTGTCATAAAAGTTCCTCTTTTCATTAATTTATTTTGTAACCAAATTATATTTTTAAAGTAACATAGAAACAAGTACGCACATTTATGTGGTATAGTATCAAAAAAGATACTAATGTTAAGGGAAGGGATTTACTATGGATTGTTCAAACGAAAATAATGTAAATTACCCATTTTTAAATAAATATTCTTGTCCAGTTGAAGCTATGGTCGAGGTCATTGGTGGGAAATGGAAAGGGGTAATTTTATATCATTTATTAGATGGTACAAAGCGGTTTAATGAATTAAAAAGGTTAAAACCAAATATCACACAAAGAATGTTAACATTGCAGCTGAGAGAACTTGAAGCAGATGGCATCATACATCGTGAAGTATATCGTGAAGTGCCCCCGAAAGTAGAATATTCGTTAACGGAGCTTGGTGAATCACTTCGTCCAATGATTTTATTAATGATGGAATGGGCATCTCATAATATGGAGAAAGTTTTGGAGAGTAGGAATACGAAAAATAATAGTTAAGAGTTGTAGAAATAAAAGGTGTTTTCCATATGTGAAGACACCTTTTATTTCCATGTTTTTTACTTTTTAATATCAACTGCTGAAATTGCGAAGTCATTCAAGTTTACAGTTTTACCATACCAATCAGCGTGTTTAAAAACAACACCTTTTCCATATCCTTCAGTTGAAGTACGTTCCCATAGCGTTGTCGAATAGCTAGCAGTAGGGGATGCTGTACTTACGGAAGAAATTCTATTTTGCCAACTAGGAGGCAAATTTTTAAAACCGCTGCTATGAGAAAAATACTCGCCACCTTTATTTGCATGTTCATAGAAGTCTGTACTATTAGGTCCGCTCCCGCCAACCCCAAGGGGAGTGATTGTATGATTCAATCTTTGTTTATCTTTTTCAATAAAAGACTCTAAACTTTCTTTGCTCGAAAATCCATAAGATAACCAGTTTCCATTTTGATTTTGTTTCGGTAGAACTAAAGTTATTTTTATGTTTTCCTTAGATGGAGTACCCAATTTGTTAAACGAATCTACAGTCTTTTCATCTACAGTTACATATTCAAAAGAGGTAATCGAATAATCCTTTTCGGTACTAGCTGATACTGATCCCAATCCTCCAGTTAATGATGAAATGGCTACCACTGCACCTACTATCAATTTTTTAAGCATGAAATCATCTCCTTTAAACTTAGTTTTTTACATAACTAAAATGTATGATAATTAAGTTGTATTGTAAATATTTAGAATTTTATAAAAATAAAACAGAATATTCTTTTATTAGTCTGGAGTAGGGAAAGTAATTTAAAAAAGGATTTACTTAAAAAGTAAATCCTTTTTGGGTGTTAACAATAAAGTTAGTGTGTGAATTTTGCAATTTGCTAACCGACTTCAAAACTCTACTGATTAAAGTTTTATTTTATCCTGTTATGAATCATACACTTCTTTTGCATTCATAGAAGCCGCATCTAATAAAAGGAAAACGGCTGCTATCATATGTAGAACGATAACTATATAAGGGAAAAAGGCAACTAGCGTAACGATAATACCTATATAATGAGGGGACGTATTCATGCCTGCTTTTTTAGCTAATAAAATAGTAATGATATGTAAAGCAATCAATAGTAGTAAAGGTATCCCATATAGGTTAACAAGAATTGGAAATACATAATAACAAGGAAGTAATAAAAGATGATAGATCCCTGTAGTCCACTTTAGTGCTTGTATGTAGGTTTTCAAAGTTAATCCTCCTAAAATCATTCATATCTATATATTACCAAAAATAATAGATAATTGGATATTAAACACTTGTGATTTTTAGTAGAATATAATTATTTTATGTTAACTAATTGTTTCGTTATCTATAAAATAGAAAAACCACCCAAACGAGGGTGGTTCGTATTATAAATAACTACTTAAAGAAGAAAGGGGAACCTTCACTTCACTACCTTCCTTCATACTTCGTAGCACAACTGTTTCTGTACGTAGTTCCTCTTCACCAATAATAAGCACATAAGGGATATTTTCTTTATTGGCATAATTAAGAGCACGTTTTAATTTGCGTCCTGCTAGTTCAAGTTCAACTTTTAAGGAAGAGGTAGAACGTAATTGCTGGGCAATTTGTAAGCATTGTAATTCGGTCCCGAGTGGGATGATAAATATATCCGCTGTAGATGATATAGTTTCTTTCTGTGAGAGTGCTGTATAAATAACGTCTAAACCGAATGAAATACCGACTGTTGGATAGTTCATATTATCACCACGGAATGCTCCGATAATGTTATCGTATCGACCACCGCTACCGATGCTAGATGTAATCGAGCCATCTTTTAAAAAGATTTCATATACAGTACCTGTATACATTGTAAGTCCGCGCGCTAAAAATGGATTGAATATAGCATTTTCATTTATTCCAAGGGCGATTAAATATTGCTGTAATTGTTGTAATTCATTTACTCCGTCGACAACGAGTTGGTTATTGAAAGCTTCTTTAAAGTCAGCAATTGTAAGCTTTAGACAAGATAATACGGTATTACATATCGTATCAGCCATTTCTTCAGAAATACCGCGCTCTAATACATCTTTTCGTACACCGTCAATCCCAATCTTTTCGATTTTGTCTAATGATAAAATTACGTCACTCGTTAACTCAGTAGGGATGTTAATATACTGGAGAATACCGTTTAATAATTTTCGGTTATTATATTGGATCGTTACTTCTAAGTTTAACGTTCGGAACAGTTCGAACGCCATACTCATAAGTTCCGCTTCTGCCATGACCGACTCAACACCGACTATATCAACGTCGCATTGAATAAACTCACGAAATCTCCCTTGTTTAATAGGGCCATCTCGAAATACTTTCCCGATTTCATAACGTTTAAAAGGGAGGCGAATATTCGGATTCATCGCCACGACTTTTGCGAATGGGATGGTTAAATCATATCGTAACGCAAGCTCACGTTTTCCTTGATCTTGAAGCGTATATATTTCTTTTAAAATTTCATCACCGCCGCCGTACTTGTAAGACATAAGTTCATACATATTTAACGTTGGTGTTTCTAACGGTTTACATCCGTATCGTTCAAATGTGTCTTCACAAGCTCTTTTAATTTTATTTCGCAGCATTTGTTCCTCTGGTAAATAATCTTTCGTTCCTTTTACATTTTTCATTTCCATTGTAATCACTCCTTTTTAAATTAAAAAAAGCTATGCGGGTATAAAAATACCCACATAGCTTTATGAACGCTTCGTGGGTCAACAGGAAAAGCCCTGTACCCACGAAGAAAAATTTTTCTTCGGATACACGGCGTTACGTATGATGATGAAGTTGGAAAGAAGTATTAAAATTTTGCATTAGAAATCTCTCCTTAACAATAAGTTTTTCCAAATTATATCAGATGATTTTTGAATTATCAATATTTTTAGTTTTGAAGCGGAATGTATTCATTTCACATTGCCTACAAGATGTTTTCTGTTCGTGCTTTTTTTATCGCTTCTTCACGATTGTTAACACCTAGCTTTGAATAGAGATTTGAGCAGTAATTACGGATTGTTCCTTCAGATAAAAATAGCTTAGCAGCAATGGATTTATAGCGTAATCCGTTTGATAGATGTTCTAAAATTTCCATTTCCCGTTTTGTAAGTCCATATGGAGAAGTTTGTTTAGTTGATTTGATTTTCGCTAATTGCTCACGTTGAAGTTTCATTTCTTCAAAAATACGTGTAGCAACCGATTGGTCAATCCAAGTTCCACCGTTATAAATAAGTTTCAAGGCTTCCTTCATTTCTTGTGGATGAATAGACTTCAACATGTAACCTTCAGCTCCATGTTCGAGTGCAGTTGCTGCTTGTAAGGAATCTTCAAATGTTGTCATAAGAACAATCTTTATATTAGGCCAACGTCGCTTCATTTCTAGTAAAGCCTCAATACCATTCATTTCTGGCATCTGAATGTCCATTAGTACAATGTCAGGTTGTAATTGTTCACATAATTTTAATGCCTCAGATCCATCATACGCCTTACCAGCAACAATAAAATCAGTTTGGTGTTCTAAAATTTGCTCTAAACTATTTGTAATAAGAGCCTGATCATCAACGACCAATAAGCGAATTATGTCATGTATGAGTTTTGTTTGCAATGGAATATTACAAGCAATGAATGTTCCTTGTTCAACATTAGAATGAAGCGATAATGTCCCCTGAACTTGTTCAAGTCGCTCTTTCATTCCATTGAGTCCAAAGCCAAATTGAATTTCTTTCATTCCAATACCGTTATCTTCAATTTGCAATCGAAGTTGTTGTTCGTCGAAATGTAGTTGAACGGATATGTTGATAGCTTTACCGTGCCGAACAGCATTTGTTAACGACTCTTGAAGACAACGATATAGGCAAAAATTCACTTTTTGCATTACAAGAGTCTCGTTTCCAATCACACGAAATGTAACGGTTGTACCTGTAGATTTCATAAATTCTTCTGTTAATTGTTGTAGTGATTCACTTAATGAATTACTAAGTGGATTATGAGATAGTTCGTGTAGATGCTTTCGAATGTCATTTAGACTGTGCTGAGCAATGCTGATAAGCGAATCAATTCGTTCAAACTGTGAATCAGGTACTGATGATCTTAGTGATGTGACACCAGCGATGAGAGAAGTAAGTGTATGACCAATTGTGTCATGTAGTTCATGTGACAGTCGATTACGCTCTTCTATTAAAGTAAGCTCTTCAATCCTTTTAATATGTTGTTCTAATAGTAGTTTTTGCTCTTCAATGATTCGAGATTGCTTATGATACTGAATTAATATATTAAAAGAAATGCCAATGGCAAAACCGAGACTACAACTAACGATTAGTTCATATGGCGGTCGGTTGGCAATCCAAGCATTCAAGATTGGAAAAACAAATCCACAAAAAATACCGCTCCATATATAATTTTTTTGATTACTACATAGTCCAATAATGATTACGAGTAAAATGAAAGACCAAAGTAAATTTGGAGCTACGGATGCTAAGTAAAGATAAAAACAACCTGCAGTGAGAATATCGAATGCAGGGTACCATTGTGTTTTCTTATATCGAATAATTAATGGTACAAGGTAAACGACAAAAGTGAGAGAAAGTACAATCATACTTGATGTATGGATGGATGTTGGAAACATAAAATTAGCGCTGATGATAACAGTTAGCCAAAATGTTCGTATGAGCACAAATATCCAGTCATACCAAATCCATTTTTTTGTGAATGAGAACATAAATTAAGCACCTACTTGTATTTTAAGATTAATTATCAATGATTCAGATTCATCATGTAACATATCTCTGAAATCGTCAATAGAAAGACAGTCAACAAAGTATGTCATATGAAGCAGTTGACAGTTTGTCACATGTTTTATATGACATAGTTGCATAAAGCGTAATAAGTAAATTAAAGCGTTTTGTCACTATGTTATTTAACGATATTGAAGTTAAGGTGAGGGAGTGAGGCAACAGAAAAATATAAAATAATAGGAGCGATGCATAATGAAGTCATTTATCTTAAAAAAAGGAACAGCCCTTACTTTAACAGGGGCAATATTGGTTGGAGCGTTAGCGATACCTTCTTACGAAAACGTACATGCGGTAAACAAAAGGATATCAATTGAACAAGTTATCGATAAAGCTGCCGATGCAAAGAATGTTCCGGGAGTTATTGTTACTGTGAAAAATGGAGAGGCAAGTTGGGCGTATGCTTCTGGTGAAGGTAATATTGAGAGAAATCATAAAGTAGATGCTGATTCTGCTTTTAGAATTGGGAGCACAACGAAGACCTTTGTAGCTACAGTAGTATTGCAGCTTGCGGGTGAAAAGAAGTTAAGTCTTGATGATACGGTAGAGAAATGGTTGCCGGGACTTATAAAAGGGAAAGGCTATGATGGCAGCAAAATTACGATTCGCCAACTATTAAATCATACAAGCGGAATTGCTGATTACTTGACTCCAGATCTTAAAGAGAATTTAATAGAGAATCCAAGCGAGAATTATACAGCGGAACAATTAATTTCTCGTGCCCTACAATTAGAACCAGTAAAAGGCTGGTCATACTCGAATACAAACATGGTTATTATAGGATTAATTATTCAGAAGGTAACCGGAGAATCGTATGCTGAGCAAATAAAGAAACGAATTATGGAACCTCTTAGTTTAAAAGAAACAGTTCTTCCTGGAAGCTCAATGGATATTCCGAAAAAAAATGCACGTGGCTATTTAAATACGGGAGATAAATTAGTAGATATTACTTTGTTTAATCCCTCGTTTGCTAATGCTAGTGGTGAAATGATTTCGACAGGAGAAGATATGACAACGTTTTTCCGTGCCTTATTAGGTGGGAAATTACTGACACCGGAAATGCAGAAGGAGATGGTGACTAACACAGTAGATACCCCATTAGGAAAGTACGGGCTTGGTATTCACGCAACAAAATTACCAGATGGCACTGAAGTATGGGGACATGGTGGTGGTATTCCTGGTTTTACTAACTTTGCTGGTGGAACGAAAGATGGTCAACATGTTATTTCGATAAATATTAATGTATTAGGGGCAGAGAAACAGATTAATAATATTTTAGCTTCAGAATTTGCGGCAAAATCAAAAAAGGAACCCACTGATAAGGAAAAGAAAAGTAAACATCGAGAAGAAGTGCAAAGTGTAATGGATCAAGTAGTAACGAATAAAAAAATTCCAAGTGTTATAGCTGGTGGATTAAAGGATGGAAAGCGTTGGTCGTACGCTACCGGAACAGCTAGTTACGAGATGCCACGCCCTGTAGAACCGAATTTTTCGTTCCGTATAGGAAGCATAACGAAGACATTCACTGCTTCTGTTGTACTGCAATTGGCTGAAGAAAAACAATTAAACCTTGATGATACAGTTGAGAAATGGTTGCCGGGAGTTGTGCAGGGTAACGGATATGATGGGAGTAAAATTACAATTCGTCAGTTATTAAACCATACAAGTGGGATTGCAGCGTATACAGATTTAGATATGAGAGATATTACATTGCCTCAAAACCCATTTCGTTATTATAGTACCGATGAGCTTATAAGTTTAGCACTTGCAAAGCCGCCTGTATTTGCACCGGGCGAGGGCTGGGACTATTCGAACACAAATACTGTTATAGCCGGGGAAATTATTCGGAAGGTAACAGGAGATACGTATGCGGAGCAAATTAGAAAAAGATTCATTGAACCGCTCGGATTAAAAGAGACATTTGTAATGGAAGCAAGTTCGCACATACCGGGTAAGCATGCTAATGGATATAATATGGATAGATCAGGTCGTTTATATGATTTGACAGAAATTAATCAGTCATGGGCAAATGCAGCTGGAGATATGGTTTCAACAGTGAAAGATTTGACTACATTCTTCAGTGCACTGTTGGGTGGGAAGCTCTTAAATCAAGAGCTAATGAATCAGATGTTCACAACAGTAGATTCACCTATAGGTAAGGTTGGACTGGGAGTTTATGAAGAGAAAACACCAGACGGGCAATCGTATTGGGGGCATGCTGGTGGGACTTTTGGATTTGAAACGAGGATCGGTGGACCTATTGGAGGAGAACATATTTTAGTAACAGCTATTAATGCAGTAGGTCCAGAGGTCATTACAGGTAGGGATAAAATATTTAATAAAGAGTTTGGACGTTAAATAGAAAACCGAAATGGAGCCTTTCATTTGAAGGCTCCATTTCGGTTTTCTTTATGTGAGTTTGAATTTAATGAGAAATAAAATCTTAGTAGGATGATGCATACATATATCTACAAAAATGTGAAGTTATGCAGGAGAAACAGAAAAGGGTGTATAATAAAAGAAAACTTAATGTTATGAAATAACTTTTTAAGGAGAAGCTCATGAAAAAAGATAAAACAAATGCGATGCGAATATTAGATAAAGAAAAAATTGAATATTCGATGATGTCATATGATCCAGACGATGGGAAAATTGATGGCGTATCAGTAGCCGAGAAAATTGGACGAGAAGTGAGAGAAGTATATAAAACGTTAATTGCTCAAGGGAATAGTAAAAATTATCATGTTTTTATCATCCCGGTAGATGAAGAACTGAATTTAAAAGCAGCGGCAAAAGTAGTCGGTGAAAAGAAAATTGAACTGATTGCTGTAAAAGATATTACGAAAGTGTCAGGGTATATTCGCGGTGGTTGTTCACCAGTCGGAATGAAGAAATTATTTTCTACATGTATTGATGAAAGTGCTCAATCACTTGAAACGATGATAGTAAGCGGCGGGAAAATTGGTATACAAATTGAGCTTAAAGTAGATGACTTAGCGAAAGTGACGAGAGCGCAGTTTGGTGAGGTAACGAAATAATGATAAATAGAAAAAGAAACTCTAGTTTTATTAAATTTAGATAAAGATTTATAGGATAATTAGTCCATTATGAGGGCGGATTATCCTTTTTATTTACATAATGAATGAAACGTAAAGAGATTTAATTTTTAGGTTAATCAGTATAATGTGATGTGTAATTTGAATCATTTGTTTGTCTTTAGGAGGAGTACAATGCCTCGTTACAAGGACTTTAAATAAACAAGCAGATTTATCCTAAAAGATAGACAAAGGACTGGAGAGTGTTTTAATGAGGGTTCAAGAAATATCCATAAGAAAGCATATATTGGGGGATGCTAGTATTTTTGCCCCCCGCTAAGAGTATGCAAGATTTTATACAGTTTTTTTGCTAATCCAGTAACAAACAAGAACCCTAAAACGGTACCAGGATAGGAATGTATACAACATGTATAGAGTCATAGAACTAAAAAAGAAGGTTCCCTTGTAAGAGCAAGGTTCTCCTTTTTCATTGCTACTGATAATGAGACGTTATGTTAATTAGATTTGTATAGAGTATTCATGGTTAGAGTTCATATTCAACTAGAGTTAGTAATTTACTTTAAAACAAGAAAGCAAGATTAGATTTTGAGCAAATTATCCTTATTTTTGACTAATCTTTCTAAATATTAATGTCCCATATTGCGATATCTTGATACAATTAGCAAAAGGCACTAAGGGGGATTTGATGCTAAAAAGAAACAAAATACTTATTACTCTATTATTAATTTCAACTGTTATTGGTTTATTGCTGTATTATATATTTGGTCAAGAATATATAATACAGCAAAAAAATATGCAAATCAACTTTTTGATTATCCATTACCTGAAAAAACAGAAGTAATCGAAAAGGATTTTGAATATGGAGTTCTATACGGTGGAGGACCTTCGGGAAGTGGAGGTTATCCAACTGTTGCAGCATACGTGAAATTTTCATCTGAACTAAGCGAGGAAGAAATATTCAAACATTATAATAACAATGAATTTGAGATATATTTTGAAGGTGATGAAACAATCGAAAAGAATAGTGAAGGTAAAATCTGGTATGAAGGAAAAAAATCAACGAGAGAAAATTTGAGTGATAAAAGCAATAAAGAACATCCAATCCAATTCATCATTCAAAGTAGAACAGAGTTTAGCTATCCATTCTTTATAGATTTTTATTAAGAAGTCAGGGTAAAGGATCTTCCATCGAAGATCCTTTTTTCAGTACCGATAACGAAAATTATGTAAATAAGCTGTTCACTAGATTCTCGTAGAAAACTGTGGTGAGATGGAAAAATTTGATTTTGAAGTACTTCAAAATCTTAGCTAGATGGCTATGTAGCAGTACCCAAATTAAAAAGGCAGGAACATTTTGTATATATCAAATATGTTCCTGTCTTTGATTTTATTAAGTTTAATATCTATGACCTAAATATAATAAAATTTGGAGCTTCTTTTTATTTTAGATGAATGTTTCCTAACAGTTGATTTTGTTAATGAAAGTCGACTTCAAATCCATATTTTGTGTGAAATAAAAGCATATAATAAAAGTATGAGGTGATGATGTGAAGGAGATAAACATTCATAAAATAATTGCGGATAAGAGAAAAGAAAAGGGAATTACGCAGGAAGAGTTAGCGGCGTATATCGGTATTACGAAGGCATCTGTTTCCAAATGGGAGACGGGGCAAAGTTATCCGGATATTACATTTTTACCACTGTTAGCATCGTATTTTAACATAAGTATAGATGAACTAATTAGTTACACACCACAAATGGAACAGGAAGATATTAAAAATTTATATCATAGACTAGCAGAAGCTTTTAGTGAAAAGCCGTTTAATGAAGTAATGATGGAGTGCAGGGGAATAATCAAAAAATATTATTCTTGTTTTCCATTATTAATTCAAATGGGACTACTCTTTATTAACCACCACATGTTAGCAGAGGATATGGATAGAAGAATTGAGATTTTAGAAGAGGCAATTCATCTCTTTAGCAGAGTGCAGGAAGAAAGTGATGATGTATCGCTTGCGAAAGAGGCCGTATCGTTTAAATCGACGTGCTATCTTCTACTCAGTAAACCGAATGAAGTGTTGCAATTGCTTGGCGAAACGATACGTCCTAACTTTCCAGAGGAAGATCTAATCGCACAGGCGTATCAAATGCTTGGAAATACTGAAAAGGCGAATGAAATGATGCAAATTAGTATGTACCAACATTTAATACAATTCGTTGCGACAATACCGAATTATGTATTAGTAAATGCTTCAAATACAGAAAAGGTAAAGATAATTTTAAACAGAGCCTTTAAGTTAGTCGACATTTATGAAATAGAAAAATTACATCCAAATATGACTTTAAAAGTATACTATTCTGCTGCGCAAGTATATTGCATACAAGAAAATTTTGAAGGTGCATTAGAAATGCTACGGAAATATGTAGCGGTTTGTGCGGTTAGCTTCACTGTAAGTAGTCTACATTTACACGGTGATTCATATTTTGATGTGATTGATGGATGGTTTGCAGAATTTCCGCTCGGTGCTAAAACGGTTAGAAGTGAAGATATTATAAAGCAAAGTATGTTACAAAATATTGCAGAGAACCCAGTTTTCGTTCCGATGAAGGATGTAAGAGAGTACAAAAATATAATAGCGAGTTTGAAGTTTAAATTGGATATAACAGATTAGAGGGAGGATAAATATAATGACCTTTGATGAATATGAAGTAGTTAAAAAATATATAGATGCAATGCAAAGTAAATAGTAGTAGTTCTGTCCCAGCATAAACGTCAAGTAACTGTAAATCTTTTCGAGACGGATAAACTTGTCTTAGGAATGGTAGTTGAAAAAGAAAAGCTTGTTTCTTATAAAAAATATAAGAAACAAGCTTTTTTATTTTAAAAAAATTGGGTAATTAAACTATAACTTCAATGTGTATCGTTGAATATAATAATAATATAATGGAGGTGATGTTATATGGCTCTTACTACAGGACCAATTGAAAACGTAGGAAATCAACCTGCTAATGCAAATAAAGTTAGGGTGAAGATCCTTAACCGTACTGCGGGCCCACTTACTGGAGTAGCTAGAGTTTTTAGACTTGACGGTTCATTAGTATTAATTGAACAGGTAAACTTCAATGTGAATTCTAATGCTTCTACTTTTGCAACTCTAAGTTTAGTTCATCCTGCTTTTGGACAAGCATTTGAATATGAAGTTCAAATTGTTCCTAATCAACCTGGTGGACTATATAGTGTTTATGGACTAACAGCTGAAAATGTTATTATTACTGCACAACGTGTTGTGAACTCAGAATTGACACAGTTTCTTTAATTAAAATAGATTGGTGCCTACATGGCATCCAATCTATTTTTGTACGTATTATTCAGACAAAGAAAGGTTTTACACAAAAATAAAGACAGTTATGGAAAAAGGAAAAGTCGAGCTATCATCTTAATTTTTATTATTTCTGTCTTATACTCTATCTGTTTTATTGCATGGTTTTCTTTGAATGCTTTTTATTCAAAATGTTTTTCGAAGTATTTATCAAATATGCATTATTGCATAAAAAAATTGAAATTTATAAGTTAACATTAAACTACTTTTTAATTGTAAAGAATATTTCCATAATCTTTACTAGAGAGGAATACTCCTTGTGAAAAGTAGATAAACCAAAAGTGTGAAAATAATACAGACTCAATAGAGTTTTGTATTAAATAAAAAGAAAAGGGGTATGGGCTTTTAAAAGTTTTCGGGGGTTAGAAAGCATTTTTTAGTTAATGACTTCAAATTATATTTTAAAGGGGAAATGGGTATATGAAGTTTCGAAATACAAAGATTGCTATGGTTACACTATCTTCATTTTTTATTTTAGGTTCTGCATCTCTATCATTCACAAATATCATACACAGTGAAGTAGCTTCTGCATCACCACAAGAGATTACTGTAAAAAGCTATGACGATACATATTATAATAATGCAATAGGAAAGACGGGTTTAGAATTAAAGAAGGAACTTCATAATATTATTGATGATCATGCAAAGTTATCATACAGTGCGGTTTGGGAAGCGCTAAGAGATACTGATGAAGATCCAAATAATAAAAACAATGTGATACTCTTATATACTGGTCGTTCGCAAGGGAAACTTACGAATGGATCAGGAGTAAATAACTGGAATCGAGAGCATGTTTGGGCAAAATCTCACGGTGATTTTGGAACGACTGCAGGACCTGGAACAGATTTGCATCATTTAAGAGCGACGGATGTATCTGTAAATAGCTCACGTGGAAATTTGGATTTTGATAATGGTGGAGTAAATCATTCTGAAGCGACAGAATGTAAATACGATAGTGATTCTTGGGAACCTCGTGATAGTGTAAAAGGAGATATCGCTAGAATGCTATTTTACATCGCTGTTCGTTACGAAGGAGAAAACGGCGAAATAGATTTAGAACTAAATGAAAAGGTGAATAACAATAAAGACCCATACATGGGCAAACTATCCGTTTTACTAAAATGGAATGAGCAAGACCCGGTAGATGATTTAGAGCGAAAGCGTAATGAAGTGATTTTTACGAAATATCAACATAATCGTAATCCTTTTATTGATCATCCGGAATGGGTAAATAAAATTTGGAACTAGATTTTTAAAGGCATTCTATTTGGATAGAAGGGATTGATCGTTATGATCAATCCCTTTTTATATCTATACTGGAATAAGTGATTTTTATAGGATTGAAGAAGAGAACAGGATAGGATAGATATTTTATCAAGTTAAGTATAATATGAGTCTTTTAATACGGTCCCCACTCAATATTCACGCCAACAATAAGAAAAATAAGTCCAATGATAAACCAGACGAATGCAAGAGGAGCCATAAATCGAATCCATTTTCCGTAAGAAATGCCGCTCGCTGCGAGAACGCCCATTAAAACACCGGAAGTTGGATTTAAGCAGTTCACTACACCTTCGCCGAGCATAACAGCCTGTACTGTAACTTGGCGTGTAATGTGCATGAAATCAGCTAATGGAGCTAATATCGGAATGAAAATAACAGATTCACCTGTTCCGGATGAAATAAGGAAATGTAATGCGGCACTACTTACATACATACCGATAACTCCAAATACTGGGCTTTGTCCTTCGAGAGACTGTGCGAGTTGGTTAACGATTGTATCAAGTAATTTGCCTTGTTCTAAAATGACTGAAATACAACGAGCCATTCCGACGATCAAAGCACCGTATATGAGATTTTGGCAGCCTGCTAGAAAAGTAGAAGCGATATCGTTTGCGTTCATGCCACCTATTATTCCCGCTGTAATTGCTATGAAAATAAAAGTAGCGGTCATTTCTGCGTCTGTCCAATGTAGACGAAATGCGCCTATTAAAAATGCAATTAAAGATAAAGCTGAAACGAGTAAAATTAGTTTATGACGTATTGTCCAAGGAACTTCTGTTTTCTCTGTTTCTTTCCCGCTTGAAAGAGCATTACTTGGAAACCAATTATCTCCGAGAATGCTTCCTTTATTCGATTTTTTTAAGCGTTTTATATACCAATTAATATATAGAATGGTAGCAAGTACAAAAGAGATATAGATTGCCATGCGTAAACCAATCCCCGAAAACATCGGAAGTTCTGCGATTTTTTGTGAAATACCTAAAGGTGAAGGAGATAAAATAGTAGCATTAAAACCAGCATAAGTGCCTAAATAAATAATTGCTACACCAACGATAGCGTCCCATTTTAATGTGCGTGCAACGATGATGCCAATCGGGATAAAGCCGATAACTGAGTTAACGATAATGCCAGTCGTTCCGAGAATAGAAAAGAGGGCTGCGACTATACAAATGAAAAGTAATTGCTGATTCCGAAATTTGTTAATAACATGATAGATTAGACCGTCAAGGGCACCTGTTTTTTCAAGAATTGCAATGGCACCGCCTGTAAATAAAATTAAGAAGATGATAGGAGCAGCAAGTGTCATTCCTTTTTCAATAGCGGTAAAAAAAGAAACAAACCCTACCGGTGATTGCGGAACAGAATGGTAACTTCCTGGTATTGTCGTTGTAACAGTCCCGTTTGTCACTCTTTTAAATTCTCCAGCAGGAACGAAATATGTAGCTATTGCACAAAGTAAGGCAATAAAAAATAGTAGTACGTACGCGTCAGGCATTTTAAATTTTCGTTTACTAGGCTGTTTTTTTGCCTCGGTTTGTAATTGCATAAAACTCCTCCTTTTTCACTCGGTTAATTTTTAATATTCTGAAATTTATCTGTGGAATAGATTATAATAAAGGTGGCTCCCTATGGCAATAGTTTTTCTGTCCTATTCCCGCACATACAAATTATTGCAACATTAGACAGGGAAACGAAAATAATCCAAGAATATGTTAAATAGAAAGTAAAAGGAAAAGAGGGAAAAAAGATGTGGAAAACTACGGATCTATGTGATGAGTTTGAGAATGAATTACAAATATGTCGCCAGTCTTTTCGGTCTTTTGGGAAGAAAGAACAATTCCACGGGAAAATTGCAACGGTAAAAGTGAAGGATGATAATGTACTAGTGAAGGAAGGATTGCAAACATTACCAGAAGGAACGGTATTAGTTGTTGATGGCGGAGCATCTACGAATTGTGCGTTACTTGGTGATAATTTGGCAGCTATTGCGGAGGAAAGAAAGCTAGCAGGTATTATTGTAAATGGGTATGTTCGTGACTCTAGTGAACTAAAAAACATTAATATTGGTATTTTAGCGTTAGGGACGATGCCAAATAGAAGTGTAAAAGAAGGAAAAGGAGAGCGTGATATTTCATTGCAATTTGGAGGAGTAGAATGGAAGCCGAATGAATATGTGTATGTGGATGAAGATGGCATCATTATTAGTGAAAAGGGTTTGCATAGTTAAAGGTTAGCAAGTTACTATTCTTAGAAAATAAATCCGATAAAGCATGGACAAAATTCTTTGTCAATAGTAAAATAATACAGAAATTTAAAATTAACAGAATGTATAGGTTTATCGTTTTACGATAACTTAAATGGAAGTAAGTTGTGCCTAGAAAAGTGAATGTTATCACAATGATACGTTCATGAACAAAATTATTTTTCTTATACAAATATAGCCGCGAGTGATGCGGGTAGGAGGTGTTGCACAGTTTGTTCGGCACTTACAAAAAAAGAGTGTCAATTGCACGCCCTTGAAGGGCCTTTTTTTGTGTGAATAGTAGTAAGGGAGGAAATTTTGGGATGGCAATCTTTAAAAAATGGCTGCTTACGTCGTTAATGGTAGTTACACTTGTATTTGTTTCTTTTGCGAATACAGTACATATTACGTTTGCTGAAGGAAATACAGCAAAACTTGCAATTATTGGTGAATCACCAAAAGGCATTATGTTATGTCCGAAAGAAGAGCAAATTAAAGATGGGGAAACAGCTTTAAGTTTGCTGCAAAAAGTCATGGGGGACAAAGTAGAAGCTGAAACGATGTCGTTTGGAACGTATGTAAAAGGCATTGATGGGCTAATGGCCGGGGCTACAAGTGGCTGGCTGTATGATGTAAATGATAAATCTGCAGAAGTTGGAGCGGATAGTTATAAATTAAAATCTGGAGATGTTGTTGTTTTCCGCTTTGTTTCAGACTGGAGCAATATGAGTCAAGAAACATTACAACAAACATTAGATAAATTTGGTACTTGTAAAACGGTAGAAGAACCAAAGACAGATGATCCAAAACAAGAAAAACCAGAAGAACCAAAAACAGATGATCCAAAACAAGAAAAGCCAGAAGAACCAAAAACAGATGATCCAAAACAAGAAAAGCCAGAAGAACCAAAAACAGATGATCCAAAACAAGAAAAGCCAGAAGAACCAAAGACGGATGATCCAAAACAAGAAAAACCAGAACCACCAAAACAAGAGAACATTCAAGTGCCAGCAGCACAAGTAAATGAAGCAATCTCTAAGACATCTGAAAAGATGTTACAAGATGGAATTGAAAGTGATTGGGTAGCATTAGGCCTTTCTCGTTCTGGAAAGAATGTGCCAATTGAGGCGAAATTAAATTATGTTAAGGCAGTAACTGAAAAAGTAGAAAAGCGCATTAATCGTTTTTCAGCGACAGATTTAGCTAGAACGATTATTATGATGAATGCAATGAATGCAGACCCAAAAATGGTAGGCGAACATAATTTAGTTCAAAAATTGTACGAATCAGATAAAGTAAATTCTGTTACAGGTTATACATTTGCTTTACTTGCATTTGATACGAAGAAATATGAAGTTCCAGTAAATTCAAAATGGAATCGAGTTGCTTTAGTAGAGGCACTTATAAACGCGCAACATACGGATGGCGGCTGGACTTACGATAGTGCAAGCAGTAAAGATAGTGCTAGTAGTGTTGATGTAACAGGTATGGTTTTATCAGCGTTAGCTCCTTATCAAGACCGAGCAGATGTGAAACCAGCTGTGCAAAAAGCTGTTGCATACTTATATAATGAACAACTAGAAAATGGTGGTTTCTCTGCGGATGGACAAGAAAATTCTAATAGTGCTGCACAAGCAATTATTGGATTATCACTTGTGAAAGATGTAGATCAAAACCGTCTACATAAGGCAGTGCAAAATCTATTATCATATCAACTTCCAAATGGTGAATTTAAATGGTTACCAGGTGATCAAAATGGTAGCGGAATGGCGACAGAGCAAGCATTATTAGCTTTAATTCAGTTTAAAGAACTTGGGAAATCTATTTATGATTGGTCGAATGTAGTCATTGATGAAGTAATTAAACCGAAACCAATTGAACAGCCAGAAAAGATTGTTGAACCGGAGAATAATGTAGTAGATAAAGAAGTTACAGAAGAACCGGAAGAACAAAAACAAGTACAACAAGAAACAAAAGATGACAATTTAAAAGTTGTTGTCGATAATGAACCGGTTAAAAATAAAAAGTCTGGAAACGGTAGCATGCTACCGAAAACAGGAGCATCTTCTCATAGTGCAGCTACAGAAGTAGGTATGGGTGTATTATGTATTGCTTCTGCATATGTATTATGGAGACGTAAAGCAGCTTAACAAAAATTAGGAGCAATCATTTGCTCCTAATTTTATTATGAAAGGTGAGAGGCGACATGAGTAAGATGAAGTGGTTTATTTCTTTAATGCTTTCACTTGGGCTACTTGCCGGATGTGAAGAGGTAGCTGTAAAGCCTGAGAAGAAAGTAGAACCAAAGCAAGAAGAAGTAGCAAAACAAGAAGAAAAAAAAGATGAAGCGAAACCGGAAGAAAAACAAGCTGAACAAGAGCAAAATAAGCAAGAAGAGCAGAAAGAGAAACAAGAACAAAAAGTAGAAGAAAAGCCGCAGGCGCAGCCAGAAGTAAAGAAAGAAGAGAAACAACAGGAACAACCGAAAGAACAACCAGCTGTAAATAAGCAACCAGAACAGCAAAAAGCACAAGAAGAGAAGCAACAGGAACAACCGAAAGCGCAAGAAGTAAAAGAAGAAGCGAAGGTTGTGAATCAGCCGAAAGAAACACCGAAGCAGGAGCAAAAAGTTGATCCAAATAAAGAGGAGAAAACGATACCGACTCCGGCTGTTCCAAAGCCAGAACCACCAAAACCAAAACCAGATCCAGTACCAGTACCAGTACCAGTACCTAAAGCAAAACAAGTTACGATCTCAGTAAAAGGTAATAAAGGATACTTATTAGGTGCGAAAAAGATGGATGTACAAGAAGGCGATACAGTGTATAAAGTATTGCAACGTACAGGATTAGATGTGGATGCGAGTGGCTCTAAAGGTGATATTTATGTAAAAGGGATTAATGATTTATATGAAATGGATGTAAATGATAAGAGTGGCTGGAAATATCGTGTGAACGGTTCGTTTCCAAACTATAGTGCGGGTGTAGTTACAGTGAAGCCAGGAGATACAATCGAATGGGTGTATGTATACTAAATTAAGAAAGGCATTCGGTAAAGGACTATGAAAATAAGTTTTTCTTCTTTACATCCTTTTGTGAATTTTTTCTATTATATCGGGGTGATGATACTATGTATGATGTGTCTTCATCCTCTTTTTTTAATTGGGGCAATACTATTAATTGTTATTTTAAATGTGATGCAAGGGAATAGCGAAAAGATAAGAAAGATGTTACCGAGTACAATCGTTTTCTTTTTTATGGTCATTTTATTTAATTCGTTATTCACGCATAGAGGCCGAACTACATTATTTTGGTTAGGTGATAGCCGTATTAAACTTGAGGCAATTATGTTTGGACTAGTAATGGGGTTATTACTAGTTGCGATTATGTTTACGTTTGCTTCGTATAATGATATTATTTCAAGTCATAAATTTTTATATTTGTTTTCTAGAATTTCACCGAAAGTAGCATTGTTAACGATGATTACAGTGAGATTTGTTCCTTTGTTTATGAGACGATTACAGAAAATAACACTCGTCCAAAAAACGAAAGGTGTACAAGTAGATGCAGGTTCCATTGTTGAACGCGTGAAAAGTGGTATGCAATTATTGCAAGTATTATTAATTTGTTCATTAGAGGATGCACTGCAAACGGCAGATTCTATGCAAGCTCGTGGATTTGGTGTAACGAAGCGTACGACATATATTCGTTATAGAATGGAAAGACGCGATTGGTACACGCTCAGCTATTTAAGTATTCTATTTATAATTGCTATTATATGTAGTACGTATGGCGGAGGAAAGTTAATCATTTATCCGAAAGTCGAATCTTTTTTATTTCAGCAATACGATGGGATGATGTTTGTCGTATTTACGATGTTTATTAGTTTACCAATCATAATGGAAGGAAGGGAATGGATATGGTGGCGCATGCAGAAATAAACAATTTATCATTTGTATATGCTGATGAAAACGAAAAAGCGTTACAGCATATTTCTCTTTCTATTCAAAAAGGAGAGTTTATTGCACTTGCCGGAGGGTCAGGATCTGGAAAGACGACTTTATTAAAACATTTTAAAAAGGAATTACTTCCAATCGGTAAGCGTAATGGAGATACATATTATGATGGTACTTTATTAGAAAATGTACCGGATTTGTTATCTGCCCAAGAAATTGGTATGGTATTTCAAAATCCAGAGAATCAGCTCGTAATGGATACGGTCATTCAAGAATTAGCATTTTCTTTAGAAAATATCGGGTTACCATCACATATTATTCAAAAGAGAATAGCTGAACTTATTAGCTTCTTAGGATTTCAAGATTTATTGCACCAATCTGTTCATACGTTATCTGGCGGGCAAAAGCAGCTCGTCAATTTAGCTGCGGTATTAGTTATGCAGCCGAAATTATTATTACTAGATGAACCAACGGCGCAATTAGATCCAATTGCTGCGAAAGAATTTTTAGGGTTGTTAAAACGTATTAATGAAGAACTTGGCATTACGATTGTTTTAAGTGAACATCGTTTAGATGAGGTGATACCACTTGCTACGCGTGTTATTTGTATGAATAATGGTCAAATCGTGTATGACGGTAGTCCTAAAGCGGTTATAGCGAATATGTGGGAAGTAGAAAAGTTCCGTCCATTTATTCCGCAAATTCCAAGATTGTTTTTAGAGTGGAATGCGAAAGATATTCCGTTTACAGTGCGAGAAGCACAAATGAAAATGAATAATTTTTCAGTGATGTCATATGTAAACGAGCCAGTAGCACAAAGTGAAAAGCAAGAAGTCATTTTACATGCAGAGCATATTTCTTTTCAATATGAAAAAAACAGTCCGCTTATTTTACGAGATTTAACAGTTTCGATTGAAAAAGGGAAATGGGTGGCTCTTGTTGGGAAAAATGGTACGGGTAAGTCCACACTGTTAACGATTTTAGCTGGATTACAAAAAGCGAGAAGAGGGAAAGTAAAGTGGAATGGGAAAGTGATACATAAAATTGATTCGAAAGAACGATTTAAAAGGATCGGGTATGTATCACAGCATCCGTATTATCATTTTACATTTGATACAGTGTGGGATGAGGTTTATGAACGAGCGCGTGAATTATACGGAGAACAAGGAAAAGAAATAGCAGAAGATAAGCTAAAACAGTTTTGGTTGTATTCGCTTAAAGAGCGCCATCCGCATGATTGTAGCGGGGGAGAGCAACAATTACTCGCGTTATGTACAACATTATTATCAAAGCCAACTTTATTATTACTAGATGAACCGACAAAGGGATTAGATCCGTGGAAGAAAGAAAGAGTAGGAGAGCTATTTAGGAAATTGCAAAAAGAAGGGACAACAATTGTAATGGCAACGCATGATATTGAGTTTGCAGCGAAATACGTGGATCAATGTATGATGTTATTTGACGGAGCAGTTAATATGAATGATGCACCGAAAGAATTTTTTAGTGGTAACTTCTTTTATACAACATCTATTAACCGATTCATTCGAAAAAAATTGCCATATGCATTAACGTGGGAGGATGTGTACGAAGCGTGTCCAAACGATATGTT
This sequence comes from Bacillus sp. MN7755, assembly GCF_054771475.1. NCBI lineage: Bacteria > Bacillati > Bacillota > Bacilli > Caryophanales > Bacillaceae > Bacillus > Bacillus sp. MN7755. The sequence continues at coordinate 171,210 of NZ_BTRL01000025.1, read as the reverse complement.
GCATTCATAATATGTATTTTTGCAGTAATAATAGGCACATTACTCTTTACTACACTTATCATGGACGGTTATTACCTGTTAAGTAGTTTGTTTTTATTAGTTGTTATTATGTTACCTTTCTATATCCGTTTTGAAAGGAAGGCATTTGTTTCACGTGAAATTGTTCTCGTTGCCGTATTAGCGGCAATTGCAGCAGTTAGCCGCGTACCATTTTCTATTTTACCAAGTGTACAACCGACTTCTTTTGTAATTATCGTTTCTGCAATTGTGTTTGGAAGCGAAACTGGATTTATGATCGGGGCAACAGCGGCCATCGTATCTAACATTTTTTTAGGACAAGGTCCGTGGACACCGTGGCAAATGTTTTCATGGGGTATGATTGGTTTTATAGCAGGCTTACTTCGCAATACATTTTTAATGAAAAAGTTATGGGGGAGACTACTATATGGGTTCTTCGTGGGCTTTTTATTTGGCTGGATCATGAATTTCTGGGGGCTTCTCGGTTTTATACGTGAAGCAACGTGGGAAGCTGTCATTTCATATTATATAGCAAGTTTTTATTTCGATTTGAGCCATGCGATTTCGAATGTTGTGTTCTTACTATTATTTAGTACTTCTTGGATTACGATTCTTACAAGATTTAAAAGGAAATACGGCATATTAGATAAGCATAACATGGCATAGAAAAGCATACTCATATAAGGTAGGGTCGCGACTTACATATTCGTTTGCCTCTTTCATGCTTCTTACATATTGTAAGGAGCATTTTTTATTTGTCAAAAAATCGATTCAATATACGTCGGCTATTATATAAAATTATTTGTATAATAATAGGTGAGAACTATTTTCAAAAGGGAGGTGTATAGTTAATGAAGTTAGTTATTCCGAAGCAACATGGTGCATGGGCCATGCTTGTTATACCATTTCTATTAAGTGTTATTCTTGGGAAACCTACTATGTATCATATCCCATTGTTTTTAGCTTGGTTCTTTATCTATTTAGCTACGTATCCATTTCTTATGTACATAAAACAAAAACGAAAAAAAGAGTATTTACATGCTTCGATTGTATATTTTATCATCGCTTTCGTATTTGGGATGATTTCTCTATTATATGAATGGCGCATTCTTTTATTCGTAGCGGTAATGATTCCCTTATTTATAGTAAATATGTATTACGCTCGTCAAAAGAATGAAAGAGCATTACTAAATGACATTAGTGCAATTATTGTTTTCTGTATAGGTGGTTTAGTTAGTTATTATTTTTCAATGAAGCTTCTAGATAAAACAGCAGTATTTATTGCGCTTATTTCATTTTTATATTTTTTAGGAAGTACGTTTTATGTGAAAACGATGATTCGTGAGAAAAATAATCCGAAGTATCGTTTTATATCTTGGGGTTATCATATCGTGTTAACGATTATCGTATTTGCTATCAATCCGTGGTGTTCTCTTATTTTTATACCAAGTGTCATTCGAGCAATTATATTGTATGGCAAAAAAATTTCAATTATAAAAGTAGGGATTTTAGAAATTGTTAATTCTGTATATTTTTTAATCATAACGGCAATAATTATGAAGTATGCCATTTGAAAAAGCTTCCCATCAATTGATGGGAAGTTTTTTCAATCTTGTTCTAAAATGTGAACGGTGTAATCGCAGCGTTGAATAGCTTGTTCGATCGCATAAAGGGATTGCTCAATACGAGCGCGATTAAAATCTTTTTCAACAGTCTGTAGTGCTTCTTCTAAACAATGTTTTGCTTCTTGTAACGATTGAAAAGAATCTTGTACATATCCGCGAGCATTTTGATGCATTTCATAATCCTCCTTGAATACTCATATATATATAGTATGAACAGTAAGGAAAAAAATATAATTTGTTATATTTGTTTGACAATTAAAGTGAAATTACGTATAGTAGGTTTTAAGTGAATATTTTCTTATCCAGAGAGGTGGAGGGACTGGCCCGATGAAACCCAGCAACCGCGATGCAGGTGCTAATTCCAGCAGAACATATTTGTTCTGGGAGATAAGACGAAGATATATACGTAACTTCTTCTTATCGGAGAGGTTTTTTTGTTGCAAAAAAACCGATTACGAAAATTTATATTAAGAAGAAAGGGGTTGCGCATTACTGTGACACTCGAAAAATACGTAAAACTGCGTAGTACAGTTTATGAATATATGATAGAGCAAGATAAGCCGATATCATTGTTAGATATTCAAGAACATATCGTTTCGCATCATGAAGGAAAATTCACGAAAAAGATGTTACATCAATTTTATTTATCAAGGCTATTAGATGAACTGAAACTGGATGGGAAAATTACATTAGCTGATGAATATCTCTATACTGAAAAAGGGGTATTTTATAAGGCGAGAAAAGGGAGCTAAGCTCTCTTTTTTTTGAAGTATGTAGAGTAAAAGACTGCTTAAGCAGCCTGATACAGGGAATGGTGTTGAGTGTGTAGTGTCAAAGATTGAATGTGCCTGAAAGAGGCACTTCATATCGGCTGCAAATGAAAAGAGACACCTTCGCCGAATAGGTGTCAGTCGTTTTGTCACATAGACTTGCTATTTGACAGTTATTAGAATAACATGCAGGGGTTGTGGAAGTCAAAAGGGAATTAAAGGAAGCGGTGCTATTATGTACGCTTACTTATTACATGATATAACGAAATGGATTCCTAAATACATTATGGATAAAGGTTATGAATATTATGAAGAAGGACATGTAGAAGATGTTGAAATACAAGACAAAAAAGTATTTGCTTTCGTTACTGGAAATGCAGGAAACTATGAAGTGATTATTGATCTTGAAGATTTTACAGAAAGTAGCTGCGAGTGTCCGTATGAGAATCTTTGCAAGCATATGGCGGCAGTTGTTTATGATATTCAAGATGCTGGTGAGAGTAAGGTGAAAGAGAAACTGAAAGATTTAGAAAAGGAAGAGTTAATCACAGTATTAAATCGTTTGTTGCAAAGTTCGAAAAACGTGCAAATTGTAGAGAAGATGTTAAAGAAGGGGAAACTTTAACTTATAGAGGGAGTTGTTTGGCAGTGAATGTACTAATTGTATACGCTCATCCTAGTCCTTCAAGTTTTAACGCGGCGATTTTAAAGCATGTGCAAAAAGGACTACAGGAAACAAATCATTCAGTTACTGTACTTGATTTATACAAAGAACAATTTGATCCAGTCCTTGTTTTTAATGAAGAGAAGAAAAGGCGTGATTTAGTAAATGAAGAAGAAACAGCTCGGTACAGAACGTTAGTGGAAGAAGCGGATACTCTTCTCTTCATTTATCCAATATGGTGGTGGGGGATGCCGGCTATTTTAAAAGGGTTTATTGATCGCATATTCGTAGCTGGATTTGCTTATAAATATGAAGGTGCTCTGCCGAAAGGGTTATTGAAAGGTAAGAAGGCGTGGGTAATTAATACATTAGACTCACCGTTATGGTATGTCGCACTATTATATCGATCAGCAGATTGGATTATGATGAAGAGAGGTGTTTTACGTTTTTGCGGAATTCGCGATATAAAACGGTCAGTTTTTCAATCTGTGAAAACGAGTAAACGAGAGAAGCGGGAAAAGTGGTTATTACAAATAGAAGAAAAGGCTCGTACATTATGAATGAAATGGAACGTATTATAAAATGTTGTGGGTATGATAACGAACTTTTACGAACGTATATTACGTGTTTACTTCAATTGAAAAAATGTAGCGCAATATTTCAGCAAATTCAAATAGAGTTAAGAAATGATTATTTAATAAGGGGAATTTGTGAAAGAGAAGTTGATGAAGTAGTACGGGGAAGTAAGGAATATGAAATACATTTTCTTCCTAAAGTATTACAGTGGAATTTCTTGAGGGAAAATCCACATCTGATTGAAAAAGTATGTGAAGATTTTTTTTCATGCGAGGCATTACTTCTTACGGATATAGAGTGGAGAGGTATTATAAATTGCATGGGAAATAAATAATTTATTATGTAAAAAAGCTAGTATAAAACTAGCTTTTCGTTTAAATAAATAGGAAACATAGACTTATGATAAATCCTGCATATAGTAAGTTGACAACGCAAAATCCCATAATATCACGAGCGCCTAAACTGGCTATCGCTAATGCCGGTAATGCCCAGAAAGGTTGAATTAAATTCGTCCAAGCATCGCCCCAAGCAATTGCCATTGCTGTTTTTGCAGCAGGTACACCAAGTTCAGCACCAGCTGGAATCATAATTGGTGCTTGCACTGCCCATTGACCGCCTCCTGATGGAACGAAAATATTAACGATGCCAGCACTTAAAAAAGTAAAGAGCGGGAAAGTCGTTTCGTTTGAAATGCTAATAAAGAAATTAGAAATAGCTCCTCCAAGTGAAAGTCCTTCACTATTTGCTCCAATCATCATCCCCATAATTCCTGCATAAAACGGAAACTGAAGTAAAATGCCAGAAGCACTTTTCGTAGAATCTGAAAAAGCACGAATATATTGAATTGGAGTGCGGTGAAAAATAAGACCAGCAATTAATAACATAAAAATCACGATATCGAGAGTAAGGTTAAAACCTTTCGTATAAAAGTAATTGAAAATATAAATGAGACCTAACAATCCAACGCAAAGTGTAATAATGATACTATTTTCCATTTTTTCAGCGAACGTATTTTTTTCTACTTCTTGAGCCGCAGCTTCCTCATGGAACACGCTAGGATCCACTGTAATCGTATGCTTTTCATCTGGATGCATCGCCTTATTAATGAGAGGCATCGTAACTAAAAAGATAATAACTGGAACGAGAGCGTATGGTGAGAATAACGTTTCAGTTATAGGAATCGCTTCTTTAATACTTCCAGCTGTCGTTTTGATTAACGTTTCGCCGCCTGTTGCTAACGTAAGAGGAATAGAAGCAGAAAGCCCCGCATGCCAAATGAGAAATCCAGAGTAAGAAGAAGCAATGGCTAGTCTATAATCTAATCCTTCAAGCTGCCTCGCTACTTCCTTTGCGTATAAAACAGATACAACAATACCAAATCCCCAGTTTATGTATGCCCCTAGTAAACTTACGATTGAAATGGCAATAATACCTTGTCCATTCGTTTTTGGTAGTCTTGCCGCTTTCGTTAATCCTTTTTTAATGAGAGGAGCGTTTGCTAAAGCAGATCCTGTCACGAGTACAAGTGCCATTTGCATAGAAAAGGCAAGAAGTCCCCAAATGCCATTACCCCAGTGATTAATCATTTCCACAGGTGTTTGATGCGTTGCAAACATGCCGAAGAAGATAACAAAAACAGTTAATAAACATGATAAAATAAACGGCTCTGGCAAGAAACGTTGCACTAAGGCGACGCAACCATTAGTAAAAGAACGAAACAAAATAGATTAACCTCCTTATGTATATTTATTACAATTATTCGAGGTTGATTCGTTCATAACCTTTTAGAATTAGAAAATTCTGATATTTTTAGAGGGATTGAAATATTGTCAAGAAGAGTAGTACCATCATCATCTGACAGAAAAAGTTGCTTTTCCTCAATATGAAATATTGCATATAAAAATGAATTGATGCAAATGCAAAAGCTTATTATAATGAAAGCATAAATATACAACACATCTTAATACAGCAAAGAGGAGGAAGTAATATGGAAATCGCAATGGCAGTATTAAAATTTTTAGGTGGAGTAATTCCGTTAGTTCAAGAACTTTTAAAAGCGTTTATGTAAGTTTATTAGTTAGCTATCATGTATCCATCATTATTATATCTTACTAAAAAAAGAATGGGGTGATTTTTCTGAACATTAAGAAAAATACCAAGAGAAGAAAGTTCCTTACATGTTTATTAGTTAGTCTATGCACTCTTAATTATTCATCTATTTCTTTCGCAGAAACACAAGCGGGTAATGCAACTGATATAACTAAAAATGCTAGTAGCATTGATACTGGTATAGCAAGCCTTAAATATAATAATCAAGAGGTTTTAGCTGTAAATGGTGATAAGATAGCGAGTTTTGTTCCGAAAGAAAGTATCAATTCAAATGGTAAATTTGTAGTAGTGGAACGCGAGAAAAAATCACTTACAACATCACCAGTCGATATTTCAATTATTGATTCTGTAGCAAATCGCACGTATCCAGGAGCTGTACAACTTGCTAATAAAGCTTTTGCAGACAATCAACCGAGTTTATTAGTGGCTAAGAGAAAACCTTTGAATATTAGTATAGACTTACCTGGCATGAGAAAAGAAAATACAATCACTGTCCAAAATCCGACATATGGTAATGTGGCTGGAGCAGTAGACGATTTAGTATCTACTTGGAATGAAAAGTATTCTACAACACATACGTTACCTGCAAGAATGCAGTATACAGAATCTATGGTTTATAGTAAATCACAAATCGCAAGTGCTCTTAATGTTAACGCTAAATATCTTGATAACAGTCTAAATATTGACTTTAATGCGGTTGCAAATGGAGAAAAGAAAGTGATGGTGGCCGCATATAAACAAATATTTTATACTGTAAGTGCTGAACTACCTAACAATCCATCTGATCTCTTTGATAATAGTGTTACTTTTGGTGAGTTAACTCGTAAAGGAGTAAGTAATTCGGCTCCACCTGTTATGGTTTCAAATGTAGCTTATGGTAGAACGGTTTATGTAAAATTAGAAACAACATCTAAGAGCAAAGATGTACAAGCTGCTTTTAAAGCTTTACTTAAGAATAACAGCGTTGAAACGAGTGGACAGTACAAAGATATTTTTGAAGAAAGTACCTTTACTGCTGTAGTATTAGGCGGAGATGCAAAAGAGCATAACAAGGTTGTTACAAAAGATTTCAATGAAATCCGAAATATCATTAAAGATAATGCTGAATTAAGTCTTAAAAATCCAGCATACCCAATTTCATATACAAGCACTTTCTTAAAAGATAATGCAACTGCTGCTGTTCATAACAATACAGATTATATCGAAACGACAACTACAGAATATTCAAGTGCTAAAATGATACTTGATCATTACGGTGCTTACGTTGCTCAATTTGATGTATCTTGGGATGAATTCACATTTGATCAAAATGGAAAAGAAGTACTAACACATAAAACATGGGAAGGTAGTGGCAAAGACAAAACGGCTCATTACTCTACAGTTATCCCTCTTCCACCAAATTCAAAAAATATAAAAATCGTTGCAAGAGAATGTACAGGTCTTGCATGGGAATGGTGGAGAACAATTATTAATGAACAAAATGTTCCGTTAACAAATGAAATAAAGGTTTCAATTGGAGGAACAACATTATACCCAACTGCTAATATTAGTCATTAGGTTGGAGCAAAGCGCCCTGGTTATAGGGCGCTTTTTTACTTGTTTGAAAGAATATCGGTGTTTTTAGATGTATCATAATCAATTCGCAAATCTTGTAATCATATTTTTTTATGGCTGTATCAATGTTATTAATGATTGCATTCCCCATTATTAAATCCCCATAAATGTAGCCTATCTTAGGTTGATAGTGATGCATGGTGCCTCCATGTATATAAATGCATTTTGTCGAAATTATTAAAAAGGGGAATTTTTCTATTTGAAGAACTAATAATTGATTGTCAATATGTATTAGAAATCTCAATCTAAACTAAAGGAGAACAAAATGGGACAAAACAATAAGGGCTTTTCTGAAACAGGATTGCGCAAAATGCGCAATATATTGGCGCAGCATGTCGATTCTGGAAAGATTCCTGGGCTCGTCGCCTTAGTCAGCCGAAACGGCGAGACGCATGTCGAAGCGCTTGGAACAATGAGGCATGATGGTGGTGCACCAATGCGTCGGGACACGATTTTTCGATTGGCGTCCACTAGCAAGCCAATCGCAGTTTCACCAGTAATGGTTCTGCTCGATGAGTGCAAACTGCATTTAGACGACCCAGTAGACAAATGGCTACCGGAACTCGCCGACCGGCAAGTGTTGAAACAGCCCGATGGCCCGCTAGAAGAGACCGTCCCAGCACGGCGTCCTATCACTGTACGAGACTTGTTGACCTCCACATTCGGGCTCGGAGTGGATCTCACGTTGATGGGTTCTCCAATCATGAACGCGTTCTTTGAGAGTGGGATATTCGACACGCCAGGGCAGGATATGCCCGATCCAGATGAGTTTATGCGTCGCCTAGGTGGACTTCCGCTAAGCTATCAGCCCGGAGAGCGGTGGCAGTATCATATCAGTATAGAAGTAATCGGCGTTCTTGTTGCCAGGGTCACGGGTCAGACGTTCGAGTCGTTCTTGCACGAACGCATATTCGATCCGCTAGGAATGAAGGATACTGGATTCTACGTACCTCAGCTCAAGATTGATCGGCTTCCACCAGCCTTCAACCCCAATCCGCAGACAGGTGAATTCATCGTGTGGGATGAGGGGGCGGATGGACGTTATAGCAAACCTCCAGCATTCCAAGCAGGCGGTGGTGGACTGCTTGGAACCGTCGACGATTATCACGCGTATTTGCAGATGCTTTTGAATAAAGGGATGCACGGTACTAAACGGATCCTGTCTAGGCCCGCAGTCCAGCTGATGACCACCAACCGTCTTACTCCGGAACAACAAGTATACCGAGACGATTTGGCCAAAAATAACGTCCATTTGTCGTTCGGACAAGGGATCCAAGGTGGCTGGGGCTTTGGGATGGCGGTGCGTACCTATCTTGGAGACTACGCGTCTATTGGTCAATTCGGCTGGGATGGTGGAACCGGTACTTCAGCTTACGCTGATCCAGATAAACAGTTTATTGGAATTCTGTTCACCCAGGTTGGGATGTCCACTCCGGCCCCATCGCATCTTATCCAAGACTTCTGGACTATGGCCTATCAAGCAATCGAAGACTAGGGTACGTTTAAAGGAAAACCCCAAGACGGATAGATAATCATAGGCTTGATGGCCACGATCAACACCATGGTTAAAAGTTAGGATAGGACCGTGTTGGAAGTACTGCGGTAACAGTTGGGCATTGTAAATAATAGCACAACAAAAAATCCTCTTGGATGCAAGATGATTTTTTTATTGGGAATAGTAAGGACGAGAGGAGGTGCATTACATATGGGAAAAGGTAGAAGTAATAATGCTGGTAAAAAGCAACCGAATTTCGATGATTCATCTAATTTCGCTAAACAAAGCCAACCGACAGAAAAGAAGAAGAAGTAAAAAAAGGATCTCTCTTTATCAAGAGAGATCCTTTTTTAATATATTGACGTTTCGGCACAACATATCGATTGCTCAACCAAATAGTCATTATAGTCATTCATGCAAGGCTTAAACTCCTTCGAATGGAAGTTAATTTAATATTATTGTCCTGCTTTTTATAATGCTTCTTCACGTTTACCTTATTTAAAAAGCCAATAAAAAAAGACACGTTTCCTAAATAAACGAGCTCTTAATGGAGTATTATCTTTATTTTGAGCATTTAATAAAATTCTCCAATTTATATTTTACTCTAATAGTCTATGAAATTTAAGTAATTAAATGTAAAATTTATATAGAAGTTAAAAATATCGGTTACGTTATTCTACAATCGGGTCAAATTATAGAGTAAAGGTTGTACTATGGCTAAAAATATTGATAAACACGAGGAGAGGATTACATTGACTATTTATGAGCAATTCATAGAGGCTCTTAAAGAAAAGATAGGCGATACTGTAACATCTGCAGAAATAAAGGACAGATTAATAACAAAATTTAATACAAAACCGGGGAGTATTAATCCTGCTGATTATTGTTATAACCGTTATAACAAAGGGAGAGCTGTTAATAAAAATATATTTATATATATAAATAAAAAACTTATAGATATGTAGGTGAAAATTATCCTTATACAGGATTAGTTTTTCACAAACCTAAAGGGACAGATTGTGAATATGTTGTAGGTGAGTGGGATAATGGGAAACTTCTTTTTTATAAGGATAAGGATAAAATAGGAATCTCACAAATTAAAAAATTATATGAGGCATACTTTGAAATGTTACGATTTGAAATGAATGTTCTTGGTTGTAAGGCGACTGAATTAAGGCATCTTATAGGTCGTTTAGGTGAATTTTTTTGTGTTCTTTATATGAATGGTGAGCTATCCAAAGTGACGAATCAGCATGGATATGATGTCATCAAAGAAGGGAGAAGAATAAGTGTTAAAACAACTGCCCAAGAAAAAGGTTTTATTACGATCAATCAAAACACATTCGACCAATTCGATGACTTCTTCGTAGTTCAGTATAAAGATGATGATTTGAAACTATTATTTTATGGGCCAAAGGAAGAGATTCCATCGCTTAGACCATATGGGAATACATATGAGGTTGATATAAATTCTTTAAAGAGAGTAGAAAAGACACTCCTATAAGGGTGTCTTTTTCTATAGTTTTTTAGCAGAAGCAAGCAGCTTCAACGATGATTATTCAGCTTTGTAATTGTTATAGGAATCATATGAAACAAAAGACACTTGGTAAAAGGGCTATAATTGAATTTGTAACCCTTTTTTGTTACTCATTAGAAAATATTAGTGCCCAGTGACTAATATTTTCTATACATACCCATCAAGCTAAAAAAGAACATATACCAACATAGCCTTATAGAGCTGCATTTAACTTTATTTAAAGCTTCATGTATCAGTGTTCTTCTATACATTCACTTTATTGTTGAATATGCAGGTATGATCCTCATTGCTCTTACGTTTTACCTGTTTTGAATTATGGGTTAGAAAATTAAGAAATATTTATTGTGTATATTGTGTTAAATATTGTAAAACGAAATGGTACCAAAAAAACCAAATTGGTACCAATGGTTTAGGGGCGGATTATGAAGCAAAGAATATTAACAGAAACAATTCATCAAATTCAAACGAAGGGGTTTACATTTACAATTAGTGACTTAGCAAAACAATTAGCTGTGAGTAAGAGGACAATCTATGAGCACTTCTCTTCAAAAGATGAAATAGTAGATGAAGTTATTCGTAATGTAATAGAAAGTATTCAAGAAAAGGAAAAAAATATCGCTGAAGATGATACGTTACAAACAGTTGAAAAAATAAGACTCATTTTAATATGCATTCCACAACAATTTCAATTCATGGATGCACGTTTATTAGTAGAACTAAAAAAACATCATTATAATCAATGGTTAAAATTAGATCAGTTTTTACGTGAAGGTTGGTCTACTGTAATCTGTTTAATAGAAGAGGGAATGAGAGAAGGAAGCATAAGAAAAATTCAAATTCCGTTTTTTATTGAAGTATATTTAGGGGCACTGAATCGCATATATGATCCTATGTTTATTGAAAAGAGTGACTATACATTGGGAAGTATGCTTGAATCGATTATGGACATGTTACTGTACGGAATTTCTAATTCGAAATAGAAGGTGGGAGAATAGTGCAGTGGATTTATTTAAGTTTAGCAATTTTATTTGAAGTAGCGGGTACAACTGCGATGAAATTATCTGATGGATTAACGAAACTAGTACCAAGCATTCTTATTTTTGTATTTTATGTAGTAAGTTTTGCATTTCTTTCATTTGCATTAAAAGGGATGGAAATGTCCGTTGCATATGCGGTTTGGTCAGGTATGGGAATTGTAACGATTACAACAATTGGTTTTATTTATTTTGGAGAAAGTATCAATATAATTAAGATACTAGCAATTCTTTTTATTTTAATTGGAGTCGTAATTTTAAATTTTAATAGTGCAGCACATGAAGCGAAGAAAAAAGAAATAGTGGAGGAACGTATACATTGAATCGATTAAAGTATTTTTTCTTTATTACTGATCTTGGATTTGTTGTATATTGGCTCATAACAATTTTTCATATGATTCCGCAAGAATATTTGTTTAAAGATTATGAAGACCCAATTTTAGTAGCATGGAACTGGTCTTTTTTACCCTTGGATTTGTTAATCTCGTTAACGGGATTTTTAAGTTTGTATTTGTATTCTAAACAAAAACATATTTGGAGCCACTTTGCGTTTTTATCATTAATTTTAACTTTTTGCTCAGGGTTACAAGCTCTAGCATTTTGGACAATCCGTTTAGATTTTGATATGTCTTGGTGGATCCCTAATTTATATTTATTAGTCTATCCATGCTTCTTTTTAAAAAGTGTTTGGAGAGAGTGTGGATGGTATGAGACTAGCATGAGAAAAGAAAGAAAAGAATTCATGTAATATAGGAAAGATAGGACCTTTAAGCACATTCTAATTCTAGATGCTACAACATTGCAGCTTCTAGATAAGTTTTTTCGCTAGCCGTACAGTAGTAGTCAAAACAATTTTCGAAATGAAGGTAGCCGATGATGCCTATGGTAAGGAAGCATCGGCTTGTATTATGTATATTGAGTGAGTTCACGTTTCTGGAATAATTGTAATAGCGACGGTCCGAACCGGAGCCTCTATTTCGTCATCTTTACTTTGGCTATTGTAGTATTTAATCATTAATTCGTTAAGTTCGTTTTGAAATTTTCCAAAGTGTTCCTTACCTAGCTTTAATTCTACTACAGAAAAAGTAGACTTATCTTCTTGACTGTTTTGTTCCTCTAATTTCTTAAGGTAACTTTGATATTGTGTCATAAGTGATAACTGATAATAGGAAATGTAGTTTAACTTTTCATCATCAGATAATCTTTTCCATTCACTTCCTTCAATTTTTGCATCTTCTTCATTGATTGCGTAATATTTTTCAGAAACAGATTTTACCTTTTTTTCTTTAATTACATGGACGATACCAGAATCAACCATAGTTTGTAGCTGTCTATATAGTGTTGCTTGTGGTACATTTTTAATGATTTTTACCATTTCTAATGGTGTTAGCCCATCTTCTTTATTTCTCATTAACACTTGGCAAATTTTCATTCTTACCGGATGCATTAAAATTTCAACTTTATTACTCATTATATCACCTTATGTATTGTTTTTTATTCTCATTATAAATAATGAGAATAATGATTGCAATCCATCCGTTTTTATTTTATCATTATCAATAATGATAATGAGATTTAAAAGGAGTGATGACAATGAAAATACATTATGGATTGAATGATCTTAAAGACATTGATATTATGGCTTTTCTACCCATTATATTGCCAGTTATTGCAGTGGGAGCACTTTTAGTTTTAATTGCATTCATTGATTTATATCGACATAGGAAAACAAGAAAAAATGTACTTGTATGGACGTTAATTATTCTTTTCGTTAATATATTGGGACCTATCTTGTACTTTGTTATAGGGAGAAAGGACAGTGAGAAATTATGAAATTAGAGATTAAAAATGTAACAAAATCATTTAAAGGAAAAATTGCTGTCAATAATTTCTCGATGGAACTGCAAGCGGGGGAATGCGTCGGATTAATTGGACCAAACGGAGCAGGGAAATCCACATTAATAAAAGTAATTTCGGATATTACTAATCCAACTGCTGGTGAAGTTTTATTGAATGGGATAAAAATATCAAAAATGAAAAGTGAAATTGGTTATCTACCTCAATATCCTAATTTTTTTCATTGGATGACAGCGAGAGAAACGCTTACGTTTATGGGCCAACTTTCGGGGTTGAAAAAAGAAGAATTGTCAAAGTCGATTCCAAAAATGTTGGAGAAAGTTGGACTAAAGGAAGAAGAAAATGCAAAGGTTAGTACATTTTCTGGTGGAATGAAACAACGACTTGGTATTGCACAAGCATTATTGCATAAACCTTCGCTTATTGTCATGGATGAACCAGTATCCGCATTAGATCCGATCGGCCGGCGGGAAGTATTGAATCTGATTGAAGAAATAAAAAAAGATACAACCATTTTATTATCAACCCACATCTTAAGCGATGCAGAAGAAATCTGTGAACGATTTGTCATTATAAAAGATGGAACAAAAATAGAAGACACAACGATTACGGAGCTTTTACACCGTAATCGTGAAAATAAATTAATTATTGAAATAACAGATAAAGATCAAAATTGGATTGAAGTTGTAAAGAAATTACCGTATGTGAAGAATGTAGAAGTGGTTGGGCTTAAAATCAAAGTGAAGGTTGAAAGTATCGAAATAAACAAAAATATGTTACTGCAAAATGCACTCGAACATAAAGTGGACATCGTTAAATTTAAAATGAGCAACGATACTTTAGAAGAAATTTTCTTGAAATTGGTGGTGTAAAAATGAATAACTCAATGGTATTGATAAAAAAAGAATATGTTCAAATGTTACGTGATTTTAAGATTATTTGGCTACCAATTGTTTTTATATTTTTAGGTGCAACACAGCCGATAGTAACTCATTATTTGCCATCAATTCTAGAAGCGTTAGGTGGAGGCCAGGGAATTACAATTGATCTGAGTATGGCAGCGCAAAAAGGGGGCGAAGTATTAGCGACTACTTTGGGATCCCAGTTTGATCAGCTTGGACTTATGATTCTAGTGATTTCTATGATGGGTGCAATTCAAACAGATAAAGCTAATGGTATGTTGGCCTTTATTTTAACAAGGCCCGTTACTGTTACTTCATATGTAGGTGGGAAAATAGTGTCAAACTATTTAATGGTAGCGTTTAGTGTAACAATTGGATACGTAGCTTCTTATCTATATGTAAATTTTCTTTTTACTGCCGTTCCATTTGCACACCTAATTACTGGATTACTATTTTATCTAATTTGGGTTCTTTTTATCGTATCTTTCACAACAATGATAAGTGCTATTTTTCACAGTCAAGGTATTATTGCATTAATTTCAATTGTTTTCCTTTTAGCCTGCAGAGTAATCGTCGGTTTGAATCCAATAATAGATCAGCTTAATCCAGCCGGTATGAGTAAGTATGCAATGGAAACGTTAGTCACGGGGGTAGTAAATTCAAACGCAATAATTAATGGATTACTAACTATAGTGTGGATTTTATTGACACTCTTCGTAACGTATTATTGGATTGCTAATAAAAAGTTTCATTATGAATAACCGTAATAAGGGTAGTGGTTTCAAATAAAACAACGCAATAAGAGAAGCTTCCACTATTGTGGAAGCTTCTCTAAATGATGTGCAATATCAATATACATATTGGCGTAAACTGAATGTATTTCATTACTTGGCGTAGCGTTAGAAGAGAAGTGGACAATTACCATATTTGCTTGCGGATCGATGTAAAGTGTTTGTCCGTAACTACCTAACACTTCGAAAGCACCTTGTTCATTATGCGGAATCCACCATTGATTATGATAAGAAATAGAAGCACCAGTGCCAATTGCAAGTTCACCTTTTTGGACATTTTTTATACTTTCTGTAATAGAGGAAGGGAGGATTTGTTTTCCATTATATTCCCCGTTATTTAATAGTAATTGCCCGAATCTCGCCATATCTCTAGCAGTTGCATTTAAACCAGCACTTGCTTGTTCTACTTTTGTTTCATCTGTTACGTAATATGCGTTTTCTTCCATACCAATTTGAGACCATATTCGTTCGCTAACATTTTCCGCTAATGATTTACCAGTGATAGTTCGAATAACCCAAGCGAGCGTTTCAGCAGATCCGTTATCGTAAGAAAAACCGGAACCGGGCGGTGCGGTTTCTTCCGCTTCTCGTAACATATCATAAATTTTCATTGGACCGTCGTAGTTTTTACCTCGAGGTAAAATATTGCTCGCTAAATATAGTTGTGCATCTTGATTTTCTAACGCTGGATGTTCATATCCGTGAGTAGGGTATTCTACAGAAACTTGCATGTCCATTAATTGCTGAAGTGTAGCTTTACCGAACGGTGTATTGTTTAATTCTTTTATATAAGTGTTAGCTGTTTTCTCTAAGTCAATACGATTTTCTTCAGCGAGAGATTGTATCATTGCACCCGTAAAGACCTTTGCTAATGACGCCATGCCGTGAGGTTCATTCTCGTTATATCCATTGAAATATTGTTCATAAACAAGTTGCCCATTATGTACAACGACAAAAGCATCCGTTTTGTTATCGTCTAAAAGTTTTTTTAAAGGAGTTGTATTTCCAAATCTACGCTCCACAGCAAAATCGTCTAAGTTTTGCAATGCGGAAGGGAAGTGAGCAATTTGGTCAGGATTGTTTTTTACGTCATTAATTAAAGTGAATTCTTTCATATGTGTGTAAGACCAACGTAAGTAAGGATCATCTAACCAATTTTTTTTCGTCACGTTATTTTTTGATGGGATTGTTTTATTGTGTTTGAAGTATGTAAAACCGAGCCCTGTAATTACAAATATGAATGTGATTATGAGTAAGAGTAGGGGAGATTTTTTTAGTTTCATAGGGGTCCCTCCTTATTATTTCTATTATAAGTATACGCTTCTATTGAAAGAAATACAAAATAAGGAAAGTAAACAGAGAAGTTTACTTTCCTTATTAACGTTAAGCGGAAATTTGTCCGTCTGTACGTTGTTTCTTGAATTTTTGTTTTCGTCCGTGTAATCCATAATAGAGAAGTAAAGTGAACGCAACGATAATAGCTGCGATAAAATACATATTATGGTAACTTGATTTCGCTGCGACGATACCTAAAATGAAAGAACCAAATCCAATACCACTATCAAAGAATGAGAAGTACGTAGCTGTTGCAGAACCACGTCGGTGGTTTGGAGCGGCAGAAATTGCAATTGTTTGGAAGCTTGGAATTAATGTTCCATAACCTAAACCGATTAATACACCTGCGCTTAGGAACCAAAACGGAGTTTGCGCTTGACTTAATGCGAACATCCCAATTGTGAAAATAATAATAGCTGGATAAACAAGTACGTTTTCACCGTAGCGGTCAAAAATCTTTCCTGTAAATGGACGAGAAATTACAACAACAAGTGCATATACAATAAAGAAATAACTTGCAATATCAGCTAAACCGAGCTCTTTCGCATAGATAGGAATAAAGGATAAAATACCACTATAAGAAAAGGCTAAAACAAATCCTGTAAGAGCAATCGGAATAGAGGATGGTTCAATTAAGTCTTTCCATTTCATTTTTTCTCGTTTTTGTTTGCTTACTGGTGCTTCATGCGGAATATTTACAAGTAGTCCTAATAAAAATGCAAGCAATGAAAATACGGAACAAACGATAAATAATACAGTAAACGAAAAATGAGAAATAATTGTTAAACCTAAAAAAGGACCAATTACCATCGGCAGACTCATGAATACGCCGAAATAGGCAAGTGCTTCGCCCCGTCTATGAGCTGGCGCAACATCAGTTACAATCGTACCAGTTGCTGTCGTCGCCATCCCAAACCCAATACCATGTAAGAAGCGAAGGGCTAGTAATAAAAATAAACTTTGCGCACCGAAATACATAACAGTAGCGGCTAAAAATAGTGAAAGTGAAATAAATAATATTTTCTTTCTTCCTAAATCATCGAGCCATTTTCCTGTGAATGGTCTACATAAAACAGATGAAATAAGAAAAACAGTTGCAACTAAACCAATTTCCTCAGGTTTTCCTTTTAGGCCGTCTATTACATAGACAGGCAAAGTAGTCATAAGCATGTAAAATGTTAAAAAGAGAAATAGACTACTAAAACAAGTTCCGAGGAAATCCTTCGTCCAAAGTTTTTCACTTTGCATCGTCATCCCTCCAATTTAATCTAAGTTTTTAATAATTTGTTGTAACACTTGAAATGCTTGATGTAAATCATCTTCGCTAATACCTTCTAGCGTCTTTTCTTCGAAAGTATCAACTTCTTCTTGCCATACCGGGATCATTTTTATCGCTGTTTCTGATAAAGAAATGAGCTTCTCACGGCGATCTTTTCCTTCTGTACGAATAATCCATCCCATCGTTTCCATACGTGTTAACGTACGAGTCATCGTTGGTGATTCAACATTTAAATACTGGCACAATTCTGTTTGCGTACAAGAACCGGTTTGATTAATGCGGAAAATAACAGCCCATTGCGCACTAAATAATCCAGTGGGAGATACACGTTCATTAAATTTCTTCGTAAACTTGCGAGAAGTCTGGCTGACAATGTGAAAAAAATGTTGTTTTTCGTCCATGTATTTTGATCCTTTCAAATTAGTTACCTAGCTAACTATATACTTTTTTATAATAATTGTCTAGTAATAGACATGTTGATTTATGTAAAAAATTCGTATAGCTTTTTTGTTGAGAACATATATTCTGCATGTTATTCTTTAAGTAAGTAAAGAATTTTCTTTCTATTGAAAAGAATGGGGGAACTTGTGATGATTAAGCCTGCAACAATGGAGTTTGTTTCACTAGCGAACGGAGAAACGATTGCGTATCAGGAAGTTGGAAGGCAAAATACAGAAATTCTTGTACTCATTCACGGGAACATGACATCGTCACAACATTGGGACTTAGTTATTGAAAAGCTGCAAGATCAATACCATATTTACGCTCTTGATTTAAGAGGATTTGGTCAATCAACATATAATAAATCGATAGATTCATTACAAGACTTTGTAGAAGATGTAAAACTAGTTATCGATCAATTAAAACTAGAGAAGTTTTCATTAATGGGCTGGTCAATGGGCGGTGGTGTTGCGATGCAATTTACAGCGAATCATCCAACGTTTGTCGAAAAGTTAATTTTAGTAGAATCAGTAGGAATGAAGGGCTATCCAATCTTTAAAAAAGATATTAACGGGCAACCGATCGTAACGAGTCTATTAAAAACAAAAGAAGAAATCGCGCAAGATCCAGTACAAATTGCACCAGTACTAGATGCGATAAAAAATATGAATAAATTATATTACCGTACAGTATGGAATTTATTAATATATACACATAATCAACCTGAACCGGATCGTTATGAAAAGTATTTAGATGATATGTTAACGCAACGTAATTTCGTAGATGTGAATTATGCGCTCATTACATTTAATATTTCGGATGAACATAATGGGGTTATAGAGGGAAATAAGCAAATTCATCGTATTAAAGCTCCGACACTCATCATACAAGGTGATAGAGATTATGTCGTACCGCAAGTAGTCGGTGAAGAATTAGCAAAACATTTGCCGAATGCAGAATTAAAATTGTTAGAAGATTGCGGTCATTCTCCGTTTATTGATTGTTTAGATGTATTTATAAAACATGTAGAGGGTTGGTTAGAACAGAAATAATCCCCGAAATGAACGGTGTTGCATATACTATAACATTGTAGGTAAAAGGGGAGATTATCAGTGCATCATCCGCTCTTAATTGCGCATTCGCCATATAATCATCACTTATATACAAAAATAATGATAGATCCGATGTATATGCAAGTTTCATGAGCTATAGTTCCTTTACAAATGCAGCAGCCATCAATAGCTCATGCACATCACCACTTATATGGACCATCATTTTATGAAAATCCATATTTCAAGCACTTTCATTACAATGTGAAAGCACAAGTTTGGGAAGGATAGGAAGCTAAAAGATTCATTCTTTTAGCTTCTTTTTTATTGCGGATATTCGTACACGCATTTGCAGAAACAGTTTATAATGAAAAGTGGAAAGCGTGAGAAGGAGAGGGAAAGGGATGTCAATGCGTTTTACTTTTTGGATTATGGTTGGGATTGTAGCAATCTCGGGTTTGTCACAAGGTATGCTCTTACCGGCCATTGCAATGATCTTTGAACAAGAAGGGGTTAGTTCAAGTATTAACGGTATTCATGCGACGGCACTATACATTGGGATATTAGTGATCTCACCGTTTCTTGAAAAACCGATGCAAAAGTTTGGAATGAAGCCAATTATCGTTATTGGTGGGTTTCTCGTTATTATTTCATTATTCTTTTTTACACAAACATTTTCGTTTTGGGTATGGTTTATCCTTAGATTTTTAGTTGGAGTCGGAGATCATATGCTTCATGTCGGAACACAAACATGGATCACGACAACATCAGACCCGAGTAAAATAGGGAGACAAGTATCGATATACGGTGTATTCTTCGGAATTGGTTTTGCCGTCGGTCCGTATTTAGCAAGCACAGTTCAGTACGCTCTTGCAACGCCGTTTATTATATCTACTGTACTTTGTCTAATAGGGTGGCTGTTACTATTACCAACAAAAAATGCATTCCCAGCACAAGATGAAAGAGAAGTGAAGAGTGAATCATCATTTTCTCGTTATAAACAAGTTGTTGGATTAGGATGGATTGCGTTACTTGGACCACTTGCATATGGCGTACTGGAAGCAATGTTAAACAGTAACTTACCAGTATACGCGCTTCGAAAAGGATGGTCTGTTTCAGAAGTATCCTTCTTATTACCAGCATTTGCAGTTGGGGGCATTATTACACAAATTCCGCTCGGTATATTAAGTGACAAATACGGAAGGGACCGTATATTAACGTGGACGTTCAGCATAAGTACGGGCATTTTTCTACTGGCAGCCGTATTTGATCAATATTACTGGATCGTCTTTGCCTGCATGTTGTTGGCGGGTATGGTCATTGGATCGTGCTTCTCATTAGGGCTTGGATTTATGACAGATTTATTACCGAGACACTTATTACCAGCAGGTAATATATTATCTGGAATCGCCTTTAGTTTAGGAAGTATACTGGGACCTGTATTAGGAGGCGTATTTATAGAAAAAATACAGTATACAAGCTTTTTCATTGCAGTTATGATTATAATAGGCATTCTCGCAATGTTATATATGATCTACATGAAGAATCAATTCGCATCAAGAAAAATAGAAAGTAGGTTAGGGCATGACAAAACAACCTAATAAAAAGAAATTTGAAGTACTCGAAAATGAAACAATTACAGACTGCTTAGCACGTATGGAACAAGAAGGCTATGCACCGTCTCGTCGCATGGAAGAGCCAATCTTTCATGAAGTGAAGAAAGACGGCAAAACAGTAGTTGAACCGTGCGGTAGAAAGATTGTTTTTGAGGGGAAATTGAAGTAATACACATAGCAAATTTTCTTTATAGTATAGAGCCACCCAATTCATTTGAGTTGGGTGGCTTGTTTTTTTTATAACTAATCAATGACAAAATAAGCAATGTAGTCTTCGTTTGTAATTGAAGAATACTTAATTTCTAGAACTTGGGCAGTGGGATATAAATTATAAAGCTATATATTTATCCCGCTATTTGCGGGTTGTAAGACCCCCACTGATTAAAGTTTCACTTTATACCTTTGTAGGAAAGAACAATTATACAAAAGTAGGATGATTTCAAATGTATTTATTTGTAGTATAAAGACAAAATATATTTTTGAAAAATCGTAATATAGGTGAGGGGGAAGACATAATGATACAAAGCATATTTGAAACTCATTTACATGTAAGAAATTTAGAAAAGGCGATAGATTTCTATCAAAATAAGTTAGGTTTAACATTAGCAAAGAAACTATTAAAAAGACGAGTTGTGTTCTTTTGGGTAGGAGAAAATAAAAAACAAATGCTCGGATTATGGGAAGTACATACTAATGAAGAGTTTGAGACGAAACACTTCGCTTTTCGTGTAGATTTAGATTTTTTAAAGAATGCTAAATTGTGGTTAGAGAAGCGTGGAATAGAGGTAGTAGGGAGTCAGGGAAAAGGAAATCGAGAACCAATTGTCCAAAGGTGGATGCCAGCTGCAAGCGTATATTTTCTAGATTGTGATGGAAATAAATTAGAGTTTATTTCTATGTTACATGATGATCCAGATGAATTAGAATATGCAACGTATTTAAGTGAATGGGATGCGGAGCATCAAGAAAAATAAAGTTTAATCAGTAGGAGTTTTATAGCTTTGTATTATGTTAAATAGATAGAGACAAATAAAATCCTTCAAGAAAAGACATGTTCTTGAAGGATTTTTTATGCTTTATATATTTATATTGTTTGTAACTTATTAATTATATTCATGATTAGATATTTCAGCGCGTTGAATATAACCATCAGAGAAGCTGAAATAAAGATAATAGCTTCCTCGATTATATATAAAGCCTTCGCTAGTCATATCCCCTCCGATTTCATCTGGTTCACCAAACCACTCTTTTAATTCATTGATAGTTATATCCATTTTTACCCATATATGTCTTGCGTCCGAAGGGTACATGTCAATATTATAATTTCCGTATACCGCTGTATTAGGTGCATCACATTCTGTACATGGTGCTTTTTTCAAAACATCAGGCACTCCATATTCTTTTTTTACATCAGATATATCTTTACCCAATGAATTTAATTTAAATGGACCAAACGTCCCATTCTCTAAAGCTGTTGTTAACATTTGTTTCATTTCTTCTTTTGAATTGATGTTGAAATTATAATCTCTATTTTTTGCTATTGCATTATAGAAGAATTGTGCATATTGCTCACGCTTCACAAATGTGTTTCCGTTAAAATTACCTGCCTCGTCACCTTGTGCTATACGGTTACTACGCAGTGTATTTACAGCTTCATAAGCCCAATGACCTTTTGGCACGTCTTTAAATTTTCCTTGTTCTTTTGATTCTAAATGAAATGCTTTTTGTAATATTACTGCCATCTCATATCGAGTTAATACATCATCAGGACGAAATGTACCTGTTCCATCACCTGTCATAATTCCAGCTTGCGCAATGGCTTTAATATCTTTTTCAAACATATGATTTGTAATATCACTAAACATATTTCCTTGTTTATCGTCTGCGATTAACCCTAAATGTCGATTGACTAAAGAAGCTACCTGTCCTCTAGTGATGTTGTCCCCAAAACCAAATTTCCCATTTCCATACCCCTTATAAATCCCTGCTGCCGCTAAGTAATCAATAGCATCTTTTGACCAGTGGTCCTTTGGTACATCTGTAAATACAGTATTCGCATTGCTAGCTACCTTATAGCTATTCGTAGTTGTTTGAGCATTTACTGTACCTACCATAGTTGTAGTTGCTAATGCTGCGGTGATTATGAATCCGAAAAATTTTTTAGCTTTGCTTGTTTTCTTTCCCATTTGCGAAAGCCTCCCCAGTTTAAATTAACTTTATTAAATATACGTATTACACATTTAATACAACTAAATGCATGCATCGTAATTATAACATGTAAATTATAATTATTTGTCATTTATTTCCGTAATATGGATAAATTTTTGATAATATAACTTAAAATGTAATATTTGGATAATGGATATTCAGCTCTATTTAATAATGGTATATACAGTAAAACGTTCTGTTTTCCAATCTGCGATAGAAAACAGAACGTATATTTGGTATAATCAAAGTATACTATATGAAACGATGTACATGAGTTTGATATTTATGAAATAAGGTAAGTACTACATAATAATAACTACGCTTTAGGATTCAGTTCATGTTATACAAATCAATCGTTAGAAAGGAAAAGAAGTAATGAATCAAATTTCATTTGAAGATTTATTTGAAGAAGAAAACAAACCAGAAAAGGTTGAGGTAGCTGATATACCAGTACCTTTATCGCCATTACAAAAAGATATATTGGAATTAGTGGATTCTGAAGAAATAAGTGCACTTGAGCTATGTGAACAATTAATACGATCCGGCAAAATATCAGATGAAAGATTCACAACGAATAAGCCGAAAGCATATGGACAAATATGCTTAGTATTAGAAGATTTTGTTAAAGAAGGAAAGCTTATTTTTGTCAAAAGTGATGAGAAAAGAGATAGGGTTTATAAATTAAAAGAAGAAATTTCTAACATATAAGTTGTCCAGAGGTAAATGAATGTTTTCTAAGAAGAGAGTTCAGTAGTCAAAGAAAAAGGTGGTATCAATCAAGAAAGATTGATACCACCTTTTTCTTTTTTAACATCTTACATACTTACGTTTGAAACCAAGTCTGCCTCTATCAAGTTCTTTCTGAATACTTTCGGAAGCATTTAGCAAACTGCTTTTTTTATTATCACGTTTTACTTCAACTATACCAACTTCTTTTGCAATCTTGACTGCCTTTTCGTGTAGTGGCACATATGAAATTGCTACAGTGTTTAGAAAATTATTCATAGCGGATTTTCTTCGTTCTGGTGAATCATGGATCGTATTTTTTACCATTTCAAGCATAGTGGAAATTTTGCTTTCAGAAAACTCATTGTCTTTGCGATTTCCTAAAAGCCAGCAGTAGCAACTCCAGCCCGCTGACATTCGTAGCTCGTCTCCACTTGCAATCCATTTATCAGCAACATCTTGTGCAATATTTGATTCTGATAAAGTTACTGCTACCACATAATCGGACAACATATAAAAATATGCTCCGTCTATCCAGCGATCAAAATCAGACTCACTCATAGCTTTCGGATCCGCAATAATGCCTGCAAAGTACATAGCATCGTAGTTGCCTGTCGCATAAAGTTCTTCAGCTAACTCTTGATTTAATTTTATTTTTTTAGCGATTGGTTTCATAGCACCTGTAGCTACGCCGAAAACTGGCTCGTGCGCACCGTTAGATATGTATATTTTTTTCGTTCTTTCCTTACCGAGGGATTCAAGCTCTTGCATAACTGTTTTTAAATCCATAGCTGTGCACTTCCTTCCTTCATATAAAAATCATTTTAATTGCGATCATCTAGTTTAAATTTTTTATCATGTTTTCCATACTTCCTAATTTTAAATCTTATGTGAGTAGGATGTCTACTTTCTATAATTTATCGATAATTCAGTTAGTGATTTTGAAAGTCTAGCTATCTATAATTGTAAGGGTACTATATGAAAGTAGACGGGAAGGAAATACAGAAGTATAGCTTTTTACATAGATTGTTGGGATGAAAATAATATTTTACCTTTGGCTCTTTCTCGGTATTATCATGTTATTATTTGGTAAGGGGATAAATGGAATTTAAAGTTAAACATGTGAGGTTGGTTATAAATGATAAAGAAAATTACTAGAGTAGTATTAACTGCAGTTATGCCAATTGGTATTATTTTAGATAATAAAGATGAAGCAGGTCTCGTTTGGAAACAAATAGAGCGTGGGTCTATTATTGAAGTGCAATATGGTAAAGACCGCAATGATATTGTAGGCGTACAATTAGTAGGAGATCGTGAGCCATACGAAATTAGTGATAAGTTTGATCGGAATACGATAAACGAGATTGTCGAAAACGTTAAAGGGAATTTGTAATAGATGTACTTCGCTAGTATAGGATTTATTATTATAAAATGATGAATCGCATATGTGAAAATTTAGAATCAACGGCATTTTTTATATGAAAATGCCGTTGATTTGTGTTGAAAAGTAAATGCTATTCTATAGTCTTGTAGAAAAACACGTATGAAACATAAATGAATTATTCTTCTTTTAGCTGTTATGATCGCCGTAAGGTTATTATCCAAAATAAAAGAGCACAAGCACTAACAGATACACCTAATATGCATACTCCATCCCAACCATATTTTGCATACATATTTGTTGAAAGAATTGCACCTGTTGCACTACCGATAGAGTAAAAAATCATGTAACTGGCAGTGAGTCGACTTCTCGCTTCAGGACGCACTGTGAAAAGCATACTTTGATTGGTGACATGTACAGCTTGCACCGCTAAATCTAAAAGGATAATGCCGAAAATTAGTAATAATAGAGAATGGTTAATAGATTTAATTAGGAGCCATGAAAGTACTAATAATGATAAGGCTATGCCAGTTGTTCTTTGTCCGAATCCTTTATCAGCTAATTGTCCAGCTTTAGTAGCAGCTAATGCACCTGCAACTCCAGCAAGGCCGAATGCGCCAATAGCTGTATGCGAAAGGTTATGTGGTGTAGCACTTAGAGGCAATACTAAAGAAGTCCATAAAATACTGAATGAAGTAAAAATAAGCAATGCTAATATGCCGCGAATGCGTAAAAGTCGTTCTTCCAGAAATAATAAGAGAACAGAGTGTATTAACTTTCGGTAAGACATAGTTGTCACTTTTTTATGTTCAAGAGTTGGTAAGTTCCGGTGTAACAAAACAGTTACGAAGAGTAAAAGAATAGCGGAGGTGAGATAAACGGATCGCCATCCAGCTAAATCTGTTAATGTGCCTGCAAATGTACGGGCAAGGAGAATACCTAGTACAACGCCACTTGTAACGAAACCTACTATGCGTCCACGTTCAGTTGGATTAGCTAAAATTGATGCATATGCGACGAGTGTTTGCGTAACAGTTGCAAGAATTCCTACTAAGGCCATACCTATAAAAAGTA
Organism: Bacillus sp. MN7755; assembly: GCF_054771475.1. Lineage (NCBI taxonomy): Bacteria > Bacillati > Bacillota > Bacilli > Caryophanales > Bacillaceae > Bacillus > Bacillus sp. MN7755. The sequence goes on along the minus strand of NZ_BTRL01000025.1, from coordinate 145,109 downwards.
CGGTGCTTGAGGGAGCGACCCCGATTATAATTAAAGCGAAAACAGATAAAAGCATTTGGAGAATTATTATTTTCTTTTGGTTTAATAAATCACCGAGTGGAACTAATAAAAGTAAACCGAGTGCATAACAAACTTGAGTGATAGTAATCACAATACCGATAGTTGAATGACTAATCTTAAATTCATTTGACAATGAATCAAGTAGTGGATGAGCAAAGTATATGTTTGCTACAGCCATCCCGCAAGCAATGGAGAATAATAGAGTCATATAGCGGGACATGATTGCACTAGCAGGTGAATGTAACTGAGTATGATTATGTTTTAGAGTGTTCATCATGTTTTCTTTGCTATTCATAAAATCAGCTCCTTTTTGTATCATTGAAAATAACATACCGAACGGTATGTTATTTTATAAGTAAAATATAATCTTGAAGAAATATTTATGTCAAGTTTATTTTGATTTTAATACGATTTTTTTGACACTTCGTTTATAATCTAATACGATATATAATATACTGATTGGTACATAAAAGGTGATGTGTAGTTTTAATAATTAGATGTAGAAAGGAGATGGTTTTAAATGGCACGACTACGCGAATTTGATGAAGAGAAAGCTTTAGATGCTGCTATGCAACTTTTTTGGGAGAAGGGATACGCAGCTACCTCATTAAGCGATTTAACTGCTAAAATGGGAATACAAAAGCCGAGTTTATATTCAGCCTTTGGTGATAAAGAGGGGTTATTTGAAGCAACATTAAGGAGATACACAAATTTACATGCGGCTAATATACGAACAAAACTTCAAAACGAACAATCCGTAAAAGAAGCAATTCGGACGTTTTTTGAAAATATGGTGGAAGAGGAATATAAAAAAGAGTTCAGTAAAGGCTGTTTTTGTATTAACACAATGGTCGAACTTGCTCCTCATAATGAAAAGTTTGAAGTACTGACTAGAGAACATCAAATGTATCTTGCAGTTGTTTTTCAAGAATTAATTATGAAAGGAATTCGATCAGGAGAACTACAAAGTGATTTGAACGCTAAAGCAGTAGCGCAAACATTAGTCACTTCCTTAATTGGATTATCAGTATTAATGAAATCACGCCCAGAACGTTCTGTTATAGATAATTCGGTATCGATAATAGTATCGTTAGTAAAATGATCTTTGGGTGAGGTGTTAATCAGCAAATTAGATATTAAGAAAGTCGATTCCTTATTAAAATAAGAAATCGACTTGTTATAATTATTTATTTTGTAAGTTGTCTTTCCAAAAATTATAGCTATTATCAATAACGTTTTTTAATTTGAAATAGTTTTCCCAAGTATCTTGCACGTGGTAGAGAGTTTCGCCTTCGTCTATAAAAACATCACTGTAATCATTTATATATTTCCAGTCCTCGTCATGGTTAAAGTAGTACTTTGCGAATTGGTTGCCCTCATCATTTAACATGTCGTCTGCTAAAACGCCATCCCAGTTCATATAAATTTCTGTGCCAGTCATTTGTTTAAGTTTAAACTGATTAATTTCGTCTTGAGATTCTTCTTCAAATTCTTCACTAAATAAATTATGTTCAAGTATCCATCCTAAAAACATACCAGTATGTACAAAAGCTTGATCAATTGGTAAGTCCTCAGGAAAATCACCTTGATAATGGTACTTCGCTTTATCATAAACGATCGTATTTAACAATTAGGTCATCCCCTTTTATATATAATCTAATAAACTTGTACGGTTTGTTTTAATATTTCAACTATGTTTTCAAGCCATTCTACCGGTGTGATTTCTAGCCCTTCAAAATATATCCCATCTGCTGAATATCGAATGTACGCTTGCTTTTCTTCAATGCTATAATCACTTTTTAGAAATTTAGATAGAAAAACAATAGAGTCTTGTAAATATTCCTTGTGTGCCTCTTCTAATAATTCTTTAAGTGCTTCTTCGTAGAAAGTATCTTGATGGAAAGTGCCAGCTAGAAATTGGAAAACTTCATCATCTTCCATATTTTCTATTTGTAGCATACTCATACTCATCCTCCTTGTTTCGTATGTAGTGATATTTCACAATTAATTAATCTAGAATAATTAATTGTGAAAATAAACTTTCTATGTCTTTAGCATCTTTCTTGAAAAATTTAAGTATGCGTGCCATAACGTAGTAATTTTCCCCGCCACGCTCTGATACTAGAACATTCTTTTCGTTTTCTTTTGTAACTTCATTTTCTAATACAGAGTAGATGTGTTTGAAATCGCCTTTTTCAAATACTACACAACATGTTAATAATGCTATGCTGTAGTAATAGCCAATCACATCATACATAGCAAATTGATTGTTTGGCATTAAATCTAATTGGTAAGAGTGTACTGTATTGGCAACGAGTCTAGTTATTCCTTCAGATTCAATAAAAGGTTTCATACGTAAGCAGTGATTTTTATTTAGTGGTGCATGAGCAAAAGATTTTAACTTATTAACTAGTTTCTTTACAATTTTTTGGTCTTCTTCATTTAATGTATCAATATTAGTGAGTAAAATATGAGCAATTTCTTCCATATAAAAACTCCTTTCAATGTAAAAACTATATTATAGCAAAAAATTGAAAAAGTTAGTATTTTCAAATGGGGAAATTACATTAAATCAGGATCTAATTAATAGATACATAGTAGTTATGAAACATCATAAAGTTCCTTCTTATTGAAAAAAATCAGTAAAAGGTATCCTAATCTATTTTTTGAGAAGTAGTAGGGTGTAAGGGGATAAGTGCTTTTGACGGCGATTGCAATTGGTTATAAAATAATGTCTGTTAAGGGATTTTATAGAAACTATCATTCACCTGCTGGGGATAAAATGAAGTGTTTATAAAAAGGCGGAATAAACATATTTTTATACATAGTAGATTCATAGTCTTTCACTAATGAGAAAATAAAGGGAGGTTGAGATACTTACACGAACAGTGTAGGGTGTCGATTACAGCAATGAATAAAATAATAAAAAAAAGAGTAATTGCGTTATCAACTAGTTTAGTAATATTAGGTGGCGCGCCTTTAGCGATATCAGCAGAAGAGAGTAAAACTGATCAACTTCGTATCGCACAAGGGGAACATGGAACAAACGGATTAAGCTATTCTCATTTCAATCTAGAAACTCCTGATCACATGCAAATTAACGAAGCAGAAGTATCAGAAAACGAGAAAATACTTCTAGAAGAATATAAGCATAAACATGATGAAACAGAAGAGTTACATAAAATGAAAGAAGCTAAAAAAGGTCAAGTAGCAGAAGATGAAGCTATTTCAAACATTGAAAAGGCATTTGAACATGTAGACGGTCGAAATGATGGCTCTACTCGTGAAATGAAGCCGGTTGAAAAGCCAAGAGCTATTCAGTATAGTGCATCGATGACTACAAAGAAATATGGAACACTTGCAGGTACTCCATTTGTAGAGTGGATTGTTCCAGCAGGAAATCCTGATATTCGCCCTGCTAATCCGATGAAAGCACGCTACATTACAATTCACGAGACTGCAAACACAGCCCGTGGTGCGAATGCTGAAAATCATGCGAAATATTTGTATAAACAAGCAACGGAAGGTACGTTCCGAACAGCTTCATGGCATTTTACTGTAGACGACAAACAAATCTATCAGCACTTACCAACAAATGAAAATGGTTGGCATGCAGGAGATGGTGATGGCTCAGGAAATAGAGAGTCTATCGGTATCGAAATTTCAGTTAACCAAGATGGAGATTACAATAAAGCGTTAGAGAATGCAAAGAGACTTGCAGGTTATTTAATGAACAAAGAAGGTATTAGTGCGGATCACATTTATAGGCATCAACAATGGAGTGGAAAAAACTGTCCTGATATTTTAATTTCTCGTGGGAATTGGACTGGCTTCGTACAAGGTATTCAATGGTACGCAAATGTTAACGCACAAATTGATTCGCCTTTACAAGAAAGAAATGAGCTATTTGATTCAAATGAATATAATCCAGCTGAACCTAATATGGAGCTTGTAGTGAATGGTGACGGTATAAACGTACGTAGTGGCGTAGGACTTGAGCATCATATTGTTCGTAAAGCTTCAAACGGAGATCGTTACAAAGTGTTAGCAGTTAAAAATGGTTGGTATAAAATAGGTAATGATGAGTGGATTTTCTATAACCCAAGTTGGATTAAGATAAACTATAATGTGCCAAATAAAGAAGTGCAAAAACCAAAAGATGATATTACAGGTGGATGGTTTGAAGGGCATATTCGTAAGCTGAACAGCCTCGGAATTATGCACGGTGAAGGAAATGGTGTATTTGCGCCTTATCGTAATGTAACGAGAGCTGAGTTTGCGACATTAATCTCAAATGCTCTAAAGCTACCAGAAGGAAATAAGTCATTTGTAGATATTAACAAAGCGCATCCATCACTTCATAGCGGTATTAAACGTAGTGCAAGTGCAGGAATTATTAACGGTCGTGGCGGAGGGATTTTTGATCCTAACGCATCTATCACACGTGAAGAAGCATCTATCATGATTGACAACGCATTACAGTATAAAGGTGTTACAGGTAAATTAGTCGCATTACCATTTACAGATCAACATTTGATTACATACCAACAGCCAGTTCAGCGGTTATATAGCTTAAAGGTAGTTACAGGTGTTGGAAATAATGAGTTTAATCCTAAAGGGACAACAACTCGTGGTGAAGCAGCTGCCTTTTTAGTGAAGATGTTAGACTCTATGCAGAAATAAATGAATTGTATGTAGTAGTTTGTACTGGTACAAGAAAAAGTAATAAGGATTTTAAAGGAGCTATTCAAATGGAACAGCTCCTTTTTATATTAGCCACTATTAAGCCCCTTCCAAGCCCCTCATAAGCACCTACCAAGTAATAAATTACTAAGAAAAAACAATACAAAACAAAAACAACTACAAGAACAAAAAGCGCGAAAAAATAAAACCGTCGTTGTAGTAGTTAAAAAAAATTAGAATTCAAATGCAAAAACTAAGCCCTCATCCCTATATGTATATTGAAGGGTTGAAATCTGACTTTATATGAATACAAGGGGAGGTAAATATATGGCGGTGTACCGTAATGTGCAGGTGAACTTTTGGCAAGATGAATTCATATTAGATTTAACGCCAGAGGAGCGTTATTTTTACATATATTTGTTAACTGGTACGAAAACGAAGCAATGTGGAATTTACGTATTACCGATGCGAGTGGCAGAGCTTGAAACAGGCTACAGTATGGAGACTGTTGAGAAGTTGTTAAGTAGATTTGTGGAATACGGGAAGATTTTATATGATGGGGAAACGAAAGAGTTATACATCATAAATTGGCTACACTATAACCCTATTGTAAACACGAATGTAGAAAAGTGTGTGTTGCGTGAGCTAAAGACTGTAAAAAATAAAGAGTTCATACATATGTTTTTACGTAAATGTTTGGAAGAAGAATGGAAGATTCCATTGTTATTGCAGCATTTTGGTATGCCAGAAGAAGAGGATACTAGTAGTTCGGAAGTAGTTTTTGAAGAGAAAGAAGAGGTAGAAAGTATAGAAGAGACCGTTCCATATAGTGAAGTTTACAAGTCTTATGAACAACATATTAGCAGTTTATCCCCATATATCGTGAAGGAATTGAAGAATTGGATACAAAGACTTTCAGGAGAGAAAGTATTAGAGGCGCTTAAAATTGCGTTTGAACATAATAAGCGAACGTTTGCTTATGTGAAGGGGATTTTGAGGAATTGGTGTAAGAAAGGACGGGGAGATTTCAGTGGAAGAAAGGAAGGAGAAGTCTGTTTACATGATCCATAGCATAAGAAAAGATGGATTTTTCCTATTCTAAAAGGTTCTTTCAAAATAGAAGCGAATAGTTTGAGAAAGGAGGGGGTTATATGGAAGTCGTCGTAAAGAAGAAACGAACTAGGGGTAAGAGAATTTTTATTTGGTCTAGTAGTATCGTTCTTTTGTTAGTTATTTGTACAGCGATTTTTTTGAACATATATACGCTGAGTTCTGTGCCAAAGATAGATGGAACGATAAAGCTTGAGGATTTACAACATGCTGTTATGGTGAAGCGAGATAGTAAAGGGGTACCGCATATTAAAGCGGAAAATGCACATGATTTATATTTTTCGCAAGGGTATGTACAAGCGCAAGATCGTTTGTTTCAAATGGATTTAAGTAGAAGGCAAGCTTCTGGGATGTTAAGTGAAGTTGTAGGGGAAGCAGCTGTTGATCGAGATAAGTTGTTTCGGACGCTAGGTTTAAGACGAGCAGCCGAAGCATCTGTTAGTCAATATGATGGAGAAGTAAAATATGCCCTGCAGTCATTTGCTGATGGGGTGAATGGTTTTATACGTGAGGCGAAAGAGGAAAAGAAATTGCCGGTCGAGTTTATTATATTAGGTTATGAGCCCGCTGAATGGTCAATTGTTGATACTTTAACGATTGGAAAGTATATGGCGTTTGATTTAGGCGGACATTGGCACGGACAGGCGTTTCGATATTGGGCGCTGAAAAATCTACCGAAAGAGCAAGCAAATGAACTATTTCCTACATATCCGAAAGATGCGCCTAGATTGCTAGCTGAATTGAAAAATACAAATGTGGATGTAGCACAAAGTTTTGCAAAAGCGATTATTCCACCAGAGTTTAATGGTAGCAATAACTGGGTTATAAGCGGTGAGAAGAGTGCGTCTGGTAAGCCTATTTTAGCAGATGACCCTCATTTATCTCTTGCGACGCCTTCTATTTGGTATCAATCGAAACTTGAAATGAAAGATTTGAATGTGAGTGGTGTTATTTTCGCTGGAGTGCCAGGTGTTATATTAGGACACAATGACAAAATAGCATGGGGCGTTACGAATACAGGTCCTGATGTGCAAGATTTATATATTGAGAAGCGAAATCCTAATAATGAAAATGAATTTCTGTATAACGATAAGTGGGAAAAAGCTACTGTTGTAGATGAATCTATTAGAGTAAAAGGCGGAAAGACAATACCGTATAATGTTACGGTTACGAGGCATGGTCCAGTCATTTCAGAGTTTGCAGATAAAGGGAAAGAGAAAACGAAAACAGTATTCGCTTTGAAATGGACTGCTCTGGAGCCTTCCGCTGAATTAAAGGCTGTATTAAATATGAATAAGGCGAAAGATTGGAATGAGTTTGAAACGGCTCTTCAAGATTTTCATATACCGACCCAAAACTTTGTATTTGCATCAAACGACGGCACTATTGCTTATAAAGCGAATGGAAATATACCAGTACGTAAAAAAGGAGATGGTAGTTTACCAGTGCCAGGATGGACAGATGAATATGAATGGGAAGGGTATATCCCGTTTGATCAACTTCCAAAAGTAATCAATCCAAAACAAGGGTTTATTTCAACTGCGAATAATAAAATTGTTGATGATAATTATCCGTATCATATTAGTAATACGTGGGCGCAGCCATATAGACAAATGCGTATTCAAGAGTTTTTACAAGAGAAGGAAAAGTATACGGTGAAAGATTTAGAAGAGTTACAGATGGATCAAAAGAATTTATACGGGAAAGAGTTTACTCCTATATTTTTAAAAGAATTAAATAAAGCATCTTTAAATGAAGTAGAGAAAGAAGGCGTAAAACAATTAACAAAGTGGAATTATTACGATAGTAAAGATGAAGCGGCACCATTAATATTCCATTTGTTAATGAAAGAGATTTCAAATACGTTATTTTCAAAAGAAATACCGAAAGATGTGATGGAGTTATTTGAAGGGAAATCACAAGTTGTTGATGAAATGATTCGAAAAGAAGTAGCAGGAGAAAATAGCGCTTGGTTTACGAAGTACGGAGGCTTCACGAAAGTTGTGCATACATCGTACGAGAATGTAATGAAGAAATTACAGAAGGAGTATGGACCTGATGTTGCGGAGTGGAAGTGGGGCGATTACCATCAACTTGCTTTTACACATCCAATCTCAAAATCATCTAGTATGTTAGCGCTACTTGCATTTAATCGTGAGAAACCAGTTCCAATTGGCGGAAGTCAAGTTACCGTTCAAGCAGCGAGTTACGGAGATAACGGTATTGTCAATCACGGGGTGTCTTGGAGATTCGTTATTGATACGAAAGATATGTCAAACGGTTATCATATCGTAGGGCCAGGACAATCAGGACATTTTAGAAGCGATTGGTATCATGATCAAATAGATGATTGGGTAAATGGAGAGTATCATACGACTTCATTGAATACGGATGGAATAGAAGGGAAAGTGTTAACTTTACAGCCGAAGTGATAATATTTCCACTGATGAAAACTTATAAATTAGAACATAACCCACGCCTTAGATAATTTTAAAAGCCTACTATCAGTTAAGTGGATAGTAGGCTTTTGTATTTTAGAGAATAAGATTCAATGATTTTATTATTACAAAACAGTAAGTGTTTTAACATTTACTTATACGATAACGGGCCTTATTTACTCTGTTACAAAGGAAACCACACAACGTGTTCTGTTTCTTTGTTACTCATTTTTATACACCGCAAAACATTTTGTTATTCAATAATTCCAATTTCTAGAGCCTTTTGAACAGCTTCTTCTTTGTTACGGACTCCTAGCTTTGTATAAGCTGTGGAAGCATAATTTCTGACCGTACCATTCGATAAATATAACCTTGATGCTATGGTAGTGTATCGAAGTCCTTTTGCTACTAGCTGCAATATTTCTATCTCCCTAGCTGTTAGCTCATAAGCGATTGCTTTTGATTGTGGTGTCTCTTTTTGCTCATCAAACTTCTCAAATATTTTGTGAGACATTCCCTGATCAATCAGTGTCCCACCTTTGTGAATAAGTCGAATCGTATTAGCTAGTTCCAACGTTTCAATAGATTTGAGTAAAAAACCATCCGCACCGTTGCGAAATGATTCCAACGCCTGTTCGGTATCCTGAAAAGTTGTAAAAATCAATACGCGGATATGTGGCCATTGTTGCTTAATCTTTTTGGTTGCTTCGACTCCATCCATGTGCTGCATATCCAAATCCATAAGTATAACATGGGGTTGAAGGCGCCCACATAAATCGATGGCTTGATTGCCATCCTCAGCCAAACCGACTACATTTAAATCTTCATATCTATCGAGTAGTGTCCTCAAACTTTCCCGAACAAATGGCTGATCGTCTACAATTAACAAACGAATAAGTCCATCTTTTATTTCAGCTTGTCGTGGTAGGGTACAAGTAACAAGCATACCTTCATCTGGCTTTGTATATACAGACAATTGACCTTGCAAATTCATTGCCCGCTCTTTCATCGCATTCATACCAAAGCCTTCCTGCCATTCTACATTTCCTTTTCCATTATCTTGAACTTCTAACCGCGTATATTGTTGTTCAAACTGCAATGAAACTATAATTTCAGTCCCTTGACCATGACGTACTGCATTCGTAAGGGACTCTTGTAAGCAACGAATGAATGCGATCTTCGCTTGCCGAGACAATTGATATTCCTCTCCGAATGTCCTAAAACTTACATTTACCTGGGCGTGCTCCTGAAATTCGGCTCCAAGATTTTGTAGAGATTGAATCAAGGAAGGCGATTGACACGGAGAATCCATTTGATGTAGGTAACCTCTCACGTCCTCGATGCTTTTACGTCCCATTTCCAGCAGAGAATCTAGCCTCTGTATACCCATTTCAGTAGCAAGTTCGGTGCGCAACGTTTCCATTCCCATAATAATAGAAGTATAAGCGTAACCAACTGTATCATGAAGCTCATTCGACAGTCTGTTTCGTTCCTCTGCCAGTGTAATGCGTTCAATCTGAGACATATACTGCTCAAGTACTGCGTTTTGTTTACGAATTGCTTCATTTTGCTTATGATTGACGATTAATAAATGAAAGGCGAATCCCATTACATAAGCGAATCCATAATAGATGACCATAACCCAATAGCTATTACTTGGCGCAACCGCATAGAAAATTCCAGTTGTTATAAAAATTGTTGTTGGAGCTGTCCAATAATAGGACAAATGCTTACTATTTGCTGCGATAAGAAACACTGATATAAGAAAAATATTGTAAGCCTCTGGAAATAAAGAGGTTAAATATATACATAGTCCACCATAAAGCAATATTTCTGTGAATAAATAATATTTATAATTGAATAGTAAGGCTACCCATGGAACAGAGAAGGAAATAATTTCCCAAAGAATAATAATCCAAAGTGGTAATGTTAAACCATCCTGAAAATTTAATGTAGCTAGAATGATAGACACACTAGCAAGTAGACGGATTCCTAACATAATCCAATCATACCAAAACCAATATTTAACCATATCAAACAAGTCATTTACCCCCTAAATAACCTACCTTTTTACTTCCTATATTATAATTTAATCCTTTCTGCCTTATTATACTTTTTATTTTAAAACTGCGATACTACTCACAGACTGCAAATTTTTATTGATTTAGTTGCCGAATCATACTACGTGTATAGCCTCCAATTTTCTTTGTCAAACCATCTACTATTCTAATACTTATGGCGGTAAATACTATACCCATAAACATTACAAAGAGTGACTTGGTAAAAGTATCTATCTGTATGAATATAATGTTCATTTCGATGTATCGATACAGTAGTGGCGCCAACAGCAACATAAGTGGCATTACATAAAAAATGGTTGCACTAATGAGACTAATAATGCCAACCGCAAATTTCTGCATTAACCAATAGACAGCAGACCAAGTGCGACGATCTGTAAGCACTAATTTCACCTGAGCCCAGTTCGATGTATCCATTGTTATACTTCTATCGTAAGAGTCTGTTGAAATATCTGTATAAATTTTCGTTTGTATGCGCTCGAATTGGATAAAGGGTGTGGTAGTCTGTAGTACGCGCATAAGTAATGGAATCCCAACAACAGTAAATGAAAGGGTTAAACTAAATAGCAGAGCTATTAGATAAAAACAAAAATAAAACAATCCTGTAACGAAAGTTAGCAATAAAAAATAACCATTCTGGATGAATCTTGATTTCATAAAGTTCATCGCTCCTATCTATGTAATAACCGAATCATACTGCTTTTTTTGTCATTCTCACCAGTGTAAAAGTGTCATATGACATTTCTAAATGATGCTAAAAAGGGGAGAGAAACCTACTCCTGGTTAAAAAAAGCTGCTTTTATTAATCCTCCACGAAACAATCCCGTTCTTGCAGATGCAAGAACGGGATTGTTTTGTACTTTTATTTAATATGAGATGGACTTGTTTTTCGAATATGAAAAATAATATCAAATTGCTCAAGCAATGAAGTATCAAAGTATAATGAACTGTTCGGGAGGATTTGTCCCCCTATACTTAGTAATGGTCTTTTTGCTTTAACCCATTTCTCTGCTTGTCCTTTAAGGTGACGGTTATCCAATAAAAACATATTATATGGTACTTTTCCGAGGGTATAATTGAAACTATTTACATTTTGTGGAATCCTATCCGTTGTAAGCTTCCCCCCGGTGGAAGGATTATATTCGCTGTATAAGGTGAAATTCCCCTCCGTAGTTGTACTACCAATTGTGACATAATTATTGTCTAAACGTTCCTTTAAAAACTGCCCCGCAACATAAGGGTATAATTCCTCATCGATAATTCCTTTAGCTATATGAATATTGTGTGCCCAAACCATCGTTTTACCACCAAATGTCTCTTGTGCCCACATTGCATGATCGGCCAAGTATTGCTCATGTAGTTTTATTATACTTGGATAGTCGTTAGGAAGTAGCATTGTGGTAAATTTCTCTATTGCACTTGCCGTTGCTTTCACCCAGATGTACTCGGATGAAACTATTTCTGTGTTGGCTTGCTCATTATCATCTTTTACTAATTGGGCTACTCTTTCAGCGTTTGCTTTGAACTTCTCTTTCATTTCAGGAGCAAGTTTCATATATTCCTGTATACTTCCAGTAAAAGACGACAATTCTTTATAATTTTCTTCTACTTCTGCCAGCAAATCTGGTCGATGTAGCCTTACATAATCAATTACTTTATTAAAGCTACCTTGGTCCAATGCTTTTAAGTCGAGCCCAATAAATTGGATCTTTTTTTTATTGGATGGATCAGCATTATAATCTTTCATCCACTCAATCATGGCTATAATTTCATCAGTAGGATATAACAAGTTTAAAAATTCCCTAGGATTTCCTTTTCCTGTTTGGATATATTCATTTAGCTTTAAGCCGTTTCCCCAATCTTCTTCCATTGCGAAATTCGTAAAACCCATCTCAGTAACCAAATATTTCACAAGGCGAAACTTCATAGTGAAAATTTCAGAGCTTCCATGAGTGTTCTCTCCTAATCCTACATATTGTGCGCTCCCAATCATTTTCTTAAGTGGTTTTAAATCCTCAAATGGTCTTGACGGCTCTATCGTTTTTAATGGATTAGCCTGTGATTGTATTGATTTAACTATATTTTTTTGGATTGATTGACCTGAATTTTCGACTGCTGCCGTTTGAGCGTTTCCTACTTCCACACATCCTGTGACTAATAAAGCTGTACTAACCATTGCAATCATTCTTTTCTTATTCATTTTTGCCCACCTCAATTGAATTATTTTCAAAAGCAAGATTGATTTATGTACTTGCACGAATCAATTGCCTTAATTCAATTGTTATTTATTCCATATCATATTTTCTAGTTACATATTGTCATAAGGTTAATTGACACAGGTCATAGGCTAATCATTACACTTTTGTACTATCGGCTATGACAACTTATAAATAATAATTATATTGTTGACTCGCAAGTAAGACTAGATTATGAATTTGGGAGGGATTTTAAAGGTGAATGAATCTGTATGCCAAAATATTTTTATTCTAAGTTGTAGCTGTTGAAATGACAGGAAGTAAATTCGATAAACAAATGAATAAAAGAGGAAGGACGGATTACAATGATATTACACGCAGAATCATTCCACAATAAAGATAAAATCCAACGTGCTAAAATAGGACTTCAACTCTTTCTAAGTATCTTATTCATTACTTCTATTATCCTAAATGTAGTAGTAATGATTACTAAAAGTATGCCACTTATTGTGGTATATATGTTTACTCCAGCATTTTCTTCTATTTTGACTCGCATAATACTGAAGGAAGGGTTTAAAGATGTATCTTTTAGTCTCGGTAACTTAAAGATATGGAAGGGGATTGGTTTTGCTCTGTTCATACCCATGGTTATTTGTGGAATTACTTATTCTATTGCCTGGTTGAGCGGATTTGCGAGGTTTCAGCCCCCGCAAGGTGGTATGTTAGAACCAATCTACAATATACTTGGACTTCAGTATTTACCGATACCATTAAGTTTCATTTCTATAGTAGTATTGAGCGGCGTTTTAGGAAGTTTGCTTAACTTAATCCCAGTTTTGGGAGAAGAAATGGGTTGGCGAGGTTATATGCTCACAAGGCTAGTCGATGCCGATTTTTCACGCCCAATCCTTATTAGCGGATTGATTTGGGCAACGTGGCATGTTCCAATTGTTATTGCTGGTCTATATGTAGAGGGAACATCTGTCTTTCTTTCAGTACTTGGCATCTATTTTTGTATTGTGCCATTCAGCTATATTACAGCTTATTTACGACTTATCACAGGTAGCGTTTGGCCTTCGGTTATTATCCATACCACTTGGAATGCCATTATTCAAGGACCTTTCGCACGTGCAAGTACAGGATATCAAACTGAGATTTGGATTGGAGAATCTGGCTTGATAACCGCTATTATTATCTTAATTACTGCAATAATTACGTCTCGAATAGTAAATCTTACTAAATAGCATACGGATGTGTTTTAAATTCAATTAGTGAAATATAACAAGGCGAAATAAGATGCGCCTAAAAATATTAGAAAAATATAGTTAACTTATGCATAAATACCATAATTAGGCAGGTGTTATATATAAATATAATGGAGGTGCAATTATGAATATTCAAAGACATGAAAGTAATACAAATGAAGTAAATGTAAAAGTAATATAAACAAAAAACGAATATAGATAAAAATTTTTTGATACATTTATGAGCATAAAAATTTATTTATACGAAAAGATAGATGTGGTTAGGTTATCAGAAAAAGTTCAATAACTTCAATCGTAAAAAGATAAAAAAGGAGCGGAAATACGCTCTTTTTTTATTTATCTCACTATTTTTAGGAGGTTAGTATGAATAAGATGTGAATAAAGGATGAATAGCATTTTTATCGATAAAAATTTATTGGATTTTTTGTGGAATATATATGAAACGTTGTATAAAATAATCAAGAAAGCCAAAAATTATAGGGGGAAAGTTGTGAAGAAAAATAAGAGTTTAATAAGTTTTTTAGGAGTGTTTATTATGCTGTTTTCTTTTTGTTTTCAAGGAAATGTACAGGCAGATGTAAATACTGTTCAATCTGGAAAAATCAAATCAGGAAATGTAACGGTATGGGAAGTTGGAAATGTGGCGAAAGTGTTAGCTGATGTAGAACGCTTGAATTTAAATACAGTAAATGTACCGATTCAGGTAGATATTCCCAACGTGACTTCTACGAACATGGTAATTAATCAAGCGCAAAAGCAACAGGCTATTATTTTAATTCAAGAATTATTAAAGCGTAATATTCAAGTTATTGTGGAACCGTTCCCATATATTCAGCAAGGAAATGTTGGGGAAACGGAATGGAATCCAAGTAATATTAATGATTTCTTCTGGAATTGGAAAACGGTTATTCTACAAGATATTTTTAATTCGATTACAAGTAAATACAATGTGTACGGGCTCAAGATTGCTTCTAATTTCGTAAATATGGAATATGCAGAAGGATATTGGAGCGATACGATTGATTTCGTCCGTCAGCAGTATAAAGGAAATGTTTTGTATCAAATGAATTGGTGGTTAACAGCGAGTTGGGATCCTTCTTATGAAGCGAAGTTTGTAGAGAAAATAAATCGTCCGTATTTAAAGAAGGTAGATATTGTTAGTATCGATAGTTGGTTTGAAGTTTCTGGAAAAAGAAACCCATTATTTGAAGAAGTGAAGCAAAGTTTATTTGCGACGACAGTGTATAATCGTGGGCAGAATGTTGTTCAGCAATTGGAACAATTACATAAAGCAACAGGGAAACCGGTTTATTTTGGTGGGTTTAACGTTCCGGCACGTGAACTTGGACTACAAAATCCGTGGAATCCAGATGTTTCTAATGTGTTTTCAAAAGACGTACAATTAAACGGATGGCGCGCTTACCGTGATGTGTTAGAACCGAAACCATATTTTAAAGGTTTTTCAATTTGGTTTATTGGTTCTAATAATAGTACACATGCGTATCAAATACATAGTAAAGAAGCAGAGGCAGTTATTAACGGCTGGTACCGAAAATAATTTTTATAAAATAGGTAAGTTTTGAAGTTTACCACATATATTTCTAGTGAAAGGCCTTTCACCATCTTATCACCTAGGGGGCAATCATAATGAAATTTTTGTCTTACCTTACAGTAATTTTGGTGATTCTTGGCGGTTTGAATTGGTTATTTGTAGCGTTAGATTACAATGTAGTTGAGAAATGGTTTGGTTCTATGCCGGCGCTTGTGGACACTATTTATTGGCTCATTGGTCTTTCTGCAATTTATCAAATTTTTGATCGGTTCTTTACGGACAATTAGCTATTATTCTTTTATTACTAGAGTGTTAAGTACGATTATGTACTTAACACTTTTTTGTATGTTTATAAAAATAGTTTGCATATGCAAGCGATTCCATT
This sequence comes from Bacillus sp. MN7755, assembly GCF_054771475.1. NCBI lineage: Bacteria > Bacillati > Bacillota > Bacilli > Caryophanales > Bacillaceae > Bacillus > Bacillus sp. MN7755. The sequence continues at coordinate 129,343 of NZ_BTRL01000025.1, read as the reverse complement.
GCTTCTTACGCCGTAATACTAGAAAACAAATTGACCGTATATTATATTTTAGGTTATAATTCAGAAAGTTTAAAAATTAATAAAAATGAGAAATAGGGGGGTTATCATGGTGATGGAGAGAGTGTATAATTTTTCAGCTGGACCATCAATACTCCCTTTGCCAGTTTTAGAAAAAGTGCAAAAGGAGCTTGTAAATTATAACGGGACAGGCATGTCTATTATGGAAATGAGTCATCGATCTTCTTATTTTCAAAGTATTATAGATGAAGCGGGTAGCTTACTTCGTGAATTAATGAACATTACTGATGAGTATGAAGTATTGTTTTTACAAGGTGGTGCGTCATTACAATTCTCTATGATACCGTTAAATTTAATGAATGCGTATAAAAAAGCAGGGTACGTATTGACTGGCTCATGGTCTAAAAAGGCACTGCAAGAAGCTGAAAAAGTAGGAGAAGTACAAGTGATTGCTTCTTCTGAAAATGAGAAGTTTACTACAATTCCTAAACTGGATGGTTTACTAGGCGATGAAAAACTAGATTATGTACATATAACAACGAACAATACAATTGAGGGTACGAAATATGTGGACATTCCATATGTAGATAAAGTACCACTCGTTGCGGATATGTCCTCAAATATTTTATCAGAACGATATGATGTTTCGAAGTTTGGTCTTATATATGCGGGAGCGCAAAAAAATCTAGGGCCAGCGGGCTTAACCATTGCAATTATAAAAAGAGATTTAATTGGAGGAGCAAATCGTTATTGTCCTACAATGTTAAACTATGAAACTTACAGTAAAAATAACTCCTTATATAATACACCGCCGTCCTTTAGTATTTACGTAACAAAACTTGTATTAGAGTGGTTAAAAGAGCAAGGCGGAGTAACTGCGATTGAAGAACAAAATAAAATGAAATCTTCACTTCTTTACAATTTCTTAGATGAATCAAAATTGTTTACTTCACCAGTTGATCCTGCGTATCGATCACTTATGAATATTCCGTTTACAACGCCGTCAGAAGAGCTTAACAATCAATTTTTACAAAAAGCGAAAGAGCGTGGTTTTGTTACGCTAAAAGGACATCGCTCAGTCGGTGGTATGCGCGCAAGTATTTATAATGCGATGCCAGTAGAAGGTGTGCAACAATTAGTAAATTATATGAAGGAATTTGAGCTTGAGAATAGATAGGGAGATGGGGATATGTTTCGTGTTCAAACGTTAAATCAAATTGCAGAAAAAGGTTTGCAAGTGCTTGGCGGAGAGCGCTATGAAGTAGGGGAGAGAATGGACCACCCAGACGGTATTTTACTTCGCAGCTATTCTTTACATCAAGAAGAATTTTCAAAAGACTTAAAGGCGATTGCAAGAGCTGGTGCCGGTGTAAATAATATTCCTGTCGAGCGATGTACAGAAAAAGGGATTGTCGTATTTAATACGCCAGGGGCAAATGCTAATGCAGTAAAGGAACTTATTATCGCCAGCCTTATTATGTCTTCACGTAACATTATTAATGGCGTAAGCTGGACGAAAAATTTAGAAGGTGAAGAAGTACCGCAGCTTGTTGAAACAGGAAAAAAACAATTTGTTGGATCAGAAATTGCAGGGAAACGTTTAGGTGTTATTGGTCTTGGTGCAATTGGTGCTTTAGTTGCGAACGATGCGTTAGCTTTAGGAATGGATGTTGTCGGATACGATCCTTACATTTCAGTTGAAACAGCTTGGCGCCTTTCTACACATGTGCAAAGAGCATTTAGTTTAGATGAAATTTTTGCAACATGTGATTATATAACACTGCATATTCCTCTTACGAATCAAACGAAGGGGATTATTGGTGAACATGCTATAGAGAAGATGAAAAAAGGTATGCGTCTATTCAATTTCTCAAGAGGAGAACTTGTAGATGAAAAAGTTCTTCAAAAAGCGTTAGAAGAAGAGGTTATTGCGCATTACGTAACGGACTTTCCGAATGAAAATGTGATAAAGATGAAAAATGTAACAGCGACGCCACACCTTGGTGCATCTACATCTGAATCGGAAGAAAATTGTGCGGTCATGGCAGCGCGCCAATTACGTGAATATTTAGAGACAGGAAATATTCGTAATTCAGTAAACTATCCAAATGTTGAGCTGCCGTATATCGGAAAGAAACGTATTACAATCATGCATCAAAACGTTCCGAACATGGTAGGACAAATTACAGGATGTTTAGCAGAACATCATATTAATATTGCAGATATGATTAATCGTAGTAAACATTCTTGGGCGTACACGATGATTGATATCGATAACGGAATTGATGATATAATAAAAGAGAATATTGTGGAAAATATAAGCAAAATTACAGGTGTTGTAGCCGTTCGAATGATTGTGTAAAGGAGAGAGGGAATTGGCAAAAATCCGACCGTTTCGGGCCATTCGTCCAGTAGAAGAAAAAGCAGCACAAGTTGCAGCTTTACCGTATGATGTTTTAAATAGTGAAGAAGCAAGAGAAGTTGTAAAAGGAAATTCATTTTCTTTCTTACACGTTGATAAAGCAGAAATTGATTTAGACCCAGCGCTTTCACCGTACGATGATCGCGTATATGAAAAAGCGGGTGAAAATTTAGATCGTTTTATACGAGAAGAAGTGTTCATTCAAGACGAAGAACCAGCACTATACATTTATGAACTGACGATGCAAGGTAGAAAGCAGTCCGGTCTTGTCGTTTGTACGTCTATTGATGAGTATGAAGATGATACAATTAAAAAACATGAAAGAACGCGTCATGAAAAAGAACTAGATCGCATTCGCCACGTAGATGTGTGTGACGCAAATACAGGTCCTATCTTTTTAACGTATCGTACAAAAGAAGAAGTGAAACGTTTCATCGCAAGCTGGAAAGAAGAACATGCACCAATCTATACATTTACAGCAGAAGATGGCGTAGAACATGTTGCTTGGAAAATAACTGATGAAGAAGTAATTGCAAGTTTAGTAAACGTATTTGAAGATATTCCTAATCTTTATATTGCAGATGGACATCACCGCTCCGCATCTGCAGCAAAAGTTGGGCTCATGCGAAGAGAACAATATCCGAATTACACGGGAGAAGAGGAGTTTAATTTCTTCCTATCAGTTTTATTCCCTCACGATGAATTATCAATTTGGGACTATAACCGAGTTGTAAAAGATTTAAACGGCTTATCAGAAGAACAGTTTTTAAAACAAATCGCACAATATTTTTATGTAGAAGAAGCATCTGTTTCTCCGTATAAACCAAATGAGCCAAAAACATTTGGTATGTATGTAAATGAGAAGTGGTATAAGCTCACAGTGAAAGAGGAAACGTTCGATGCAAACGATCTTGTGAAAGGTTTAGATGTATCTATTTTGCAAGATCATTTATTAAGCCAAGTGCTTGAAATACATGATCCGCGATCTGATTCACGCATCGACTTTGTCGGAGGAATCCGTGGATTAGAAGAATTAGAACGTCTTGTAAATAGCGGTGCATATAAAGCGGCGTTCTCGTTATATCCGACATCAATGGAATCTTTATTAGCAATCGCAGACGCTGGAGAAGTTATGCCGCCAAAATCAACGTGGTTTGAACCGAAACTGCGCAGTGGGTTGTTTGTACATTCTTTAAAATAAATATAGACTTCATTAGTTTGAAAAACCGAAATGATTTTAGTTTCGGTTTTTCTTATTTTAAAAGAGTTTTTGAGGAGGGGGACTAATGAAATTGCAAGTAGGCGAAAAAATCACCTTTGAACGAACTTTTACGAAAGAGGATGTTGCGTTATTTACGGAAGTATCGAAAGATGAAGGCGTTCATCATGTTACACCAGATGAGCAGGGGAGATTTGTTGTACAGGGCCTGTTAACATCAACACTACCTACAAAAGTAGGCGGTGATTATAACGTATTAGCTCGCAAGATGGATTTTGAATTTTTACGTCCTGTTTTTAGCGGTGATACCATTCGTTGTGACGTAACAAGTGAGCAATTTGAATCTGATGAAAAAAATCGTACAAAGATAATTGCTATGCTTACATATAGAAATCAACTTGAAGAGGAAGTAATGAAGGGGAGATAAGGCTAGGTAGCATAAAATATATCACTATATGTGGAGTGGTTAATGCAAACATGTGGGTTGAATGGTTTTAAATGATGAATTTGCGGTGATAGCGGTGATGGAGGGGAAAGAATATGTTGAGTATAAAGATAAAGTAGAAAATATAATGAATTGAACCCGAAAAGTAACGCAGTAATTGGAGGTGGTACACTAAACTAGACATTAAGTTAAGTAGAAAATTGCAACGATATATATTTCCTTGTGCTCTAGAACACAAGGAAATATTGAGCAAAGGAGTTAGTTGTTTTATGTGTATGGTTTAACCAAAAAATTGTAAGTATATAACTCACACCATTATGTAGTTACCTTGAAGCATCTACAGGTATTCTTGTCATCCCTCAAGAACCACTTAGCTCTCGAAGTTGAGTAATTTTATGCACAATTAAGTGAACGTTTTTCTACATAGATTAGTTGACATTTATATATAGTTCATCCATTTCTAAATGTATTTTTGCTTTGCTGTTTTTCAAATATAACGGATAAAATTTCGTATTCACGAATTTAGTGCATAATGGTCGTTGGATAAATTGAAATACCACGTTCCTTTAGAATTTCAGACATATTATCTTTCTCAAACTACTTTTCTTTAACATATCTCATCTATTATGCTCCTTAGTTGGTTTTCCGGAGTTTATTATAGTTTGAAAAAAACTGCACGAGAACCTATATTTATACTGTTTTGGTGCAGGTTCGCTACAATATAAAATACACAACAGTAAGGATTAAAACCTACTTTGTAATTGCAAATGAAACTTATGTATATGTGAAGTAAGGGGAAAGAGGGTCTGCGCATAATTAATCACCCTTTTTTATAACGTTTCTTTGCAGAGGTACGTTATAAAAAAGGGTTGTTAATTGAAAGATGAAAAATAACTTCTATTAATCATTCATATTTTATTAAATTACATTGATCTAATTATAAGTTAGCTGAAACTGTACTTATTCCAACCTGGATAGTGTTAATAACAGTATATAATTTGTGGTATTAGTTTATAGGAGTAGAAACTAATTTTCATTTGATGTATTTACTTGATGATTGGTTATAGTACTATACTTCTTATTCATAACTATATAAATCCAACCAATAATTGATAAGATAACTGGATAGAAAATAGCCCAACCACTAAATGAGTATACAATAATACATATAATTAGAGATAGGAAGGCCATCCACCAAGCTATATCTCGCACTTTTAATAATTTAAGAGCAGCTAGCATTGTAAAAATATATGAGGTAATAAATATTACACTAGGACCTTTAAGAAGCATTTCTAAATTTGGTTGTGCCATACCATAAAAAATTAAAATACAACTAAAAATTCCTCCTAAAACTAGTAATACCCTAGTTGGAGTTTGAAATTGAGAATGTAACTTAGCAAAGAAGGAAGGGAAATGTCCTTCTCTAGCTTGAGCGTAAATCATCCTTGAAAAACCTGCAATGTTTGCATGTACAGCACTAAACGAAATGAAAATTGCTAAAATAGTTGTTATATATGTACCTATCGGTCCTAATCCTTTTGATATTAGAATACTAAGGGAAGCTATCTGGTCCTTATCACCATATGAGTGGGTCCCTATTGTTACAAAAGATATTGCAATGTACATAATGGAGATACAAATTGCTCCTAAAAATAAACTAATGGAAATATCTTTAGCGGGTCTTTTAAATTCTTCAGCTAATGGGGTAATCATTTCCCATCCTACAAATGAGAAAAAGATAATTACAGAAGAAGCGCCAACGGAAGACCACCCGCTTGGTACAAATGGTGTAAAAGAGCTTAATTTTACATAAGGTATAGAAACGATAACAGCAACAACTATTAAGAGTGAAATAATACAAATTACAAACACACTAACTTTTGATGATAGCTCTATCCCTTTTATATGTAGGAGTAAAGAGGTAATTAAAATTAATGCTGCAATTCCTATAACACTAAGATTGCTTATTGGAAAAACATATCCAATATAATGGGCACCTGTTAAAGCAATAATCGGTACTCCAATAGGAATTGATCCTAACATAATCCACCCTAGGATTGCACTCGTATTTGCATTAAATGCCATCTGAACATAAGCTGTAATTCCTCCAGCACTAGGAATCATTTTAGCAAGACGCGCTAGAGTTGCTACAATTGGAAAAGCTAAAATAGACATAATAATCCAAGATAAAATTGAAGCTGGTCCAGCGCTATTTGCAGTAATTGAAGGTAAAATAAGGATTCCACAGCCTAACACAGCTCCGATGGTTAATGCGGTCCCCTGTATCCAAGTAATTGAACGTTTCAATGATTGTTGTGTCAAGATTCTCAGCCTCTCTTTCGTTAATTGATATTAATTATATAAAGTTTGAAAAAAAGATAACATGCTATAATTTATGTATTAATTATAATTTTCTTAAAAAATTTAAGAATTATTAAATGTTTTCTTAATTAATCAAAGGGAGGTCCAGCAATGGATGATACAGATTTAAAGATTCTTTCTCATCTTCAGGAAAATGCACGTTTAAGTATGGTTGAAATAGGAAAACTAGTAGGTTTGAGTTCTCCTTCTGTTACAGAGCGAGTTAGAAGACTAGAAGAACAAGGGGTAATTATAAGTTATCGCACGATTGTTAATCCGAAAGAATTAAAAAAACATATTACTGCGTTTGTTTTGATGGAACCAAGGGATTGCAACAAATATAAAAAGTTTGCAATGGAACATTCAGATGTGGTTGAATGTCACCGTATTGCCGGTATGTATAGTTATCTAACAAAGGTAGTGACGGAATCTGTACATACACTCGAAGACTATATTAATTTGTGCTTAGAGTATGGAAAGCCTACAACCTTAATAGTGCTTTCTTCTCCAGTAGAACATAAATCATTTTTTACAGAGAGTGAAAAACTTTAATTACATATGAGCGATTATTCAAAATAAAAAGCATTAAATTAATACCTAATAGGAAATAGAGTCCTATTAGGTATTAATTTTCAGAAAATTATTTAGAAAATTTAGATAAAAAATAATATTTGACATATTCTTACTATTGGTGGAATAATGAACATTGTATTTTAGAAAAATTAAATTCTTAGTTAATTGGAGGTAGGATTATTATGAAATATGCAGTGCTCACAAATGACTTACAGTACGATTTGGTTAATAAAAATGAGGATAGAATTGCAGCTGTGGAGGCGTTTACGCCTAAAATGGTGTCTTTCTTAGATACTATGAGAGAAAATGATGTTTCTATTATTCACCTGCAGTTAATTAACTTAGAAGATGATCCGAAAGCTGAACGATATGGTGATTTTTTACCAGTCACAAAGGGATCTAAAGGTGCAGAAATCTTACCTGAGTTTCTTCATGAAAAAGATATTATTATGGAGAAAAATAAGGATAGTGGTTTTTTTGAGACAAATCTTGATGAAACCTTAAAAAATTTAGGAGTAGATACAATTATTATTACGGGTATGCAAACTCAAATTTGTGTACAAACAACTGCAGCGGATGGATTTTTCCGTGGTTATAATGTAATCGTACCAGAAGATGCAGTTGTTTCAGCGAAGGCTGAAGATAAAGAACGAGCTTTAAAATGGTTAGGTTCATATTGTGCAAAGATTATGAGTATCGAGGAAATCTGCAATTCGATTTCTAAAAATGAAGATATTTCTTTTGATGGAGTTGCAATTCCGTAAGTAAATACGTTGTAATATCACTTGTTCTATGTAGCAAGTGATATTATTTTTCAAAAATAAAAATGAAAAGGAGTTTTAACACATGAAATTAACTAAAGATTTAGAAAATATAATTTTAGATCATGGAACAGGAGGACTATTGAGTCATGATTTAATTAGTTCAATTATTACTGCAAAACTAGAAGATGTTCACCTTGGAAAAATGGAGGATAGTGCCATCCTTGAGGTAAGTAGTAGAAGATTAGCGATGACAACAGATTCTTTTGTTATTGATCCTATCTTTTTTGGTGAGGGGAATATAGGTAAAGTAGCAGTTTGTGGAACGGTTAATGATTTAGCGGTTAGTGGTGCAAAACCACTTTATCTATCATTGGCGTTAGTACTAGAAGAGGGGTTTCCAATTAAAGATTTGGAAGAAATATTAGATTCTATAAGAGAGACCGCGAAAGAAGCTGGAGTGTATATTGTTGCTGGAGATACAAAAGTTGTTAAAAAAGGTGAAGTAGACAAAATTTTTATTAATACAACTGGAATTGGAGTTTTTGAAGGAGAGGTATCACCATTTTCGGTAAACTCTATTCAAGAAGGTGACGATATCATTATAACAGGACAACTAGGAAACCATAGTATACATATCCTTTCCATAAGAGAAGGATTAGGGTTTGAACAGAGAATAAATAGTGATTGTGCACCATTAAATCATATGATTTCAGAGTTAAAAAACCATTTTGGTGATTCTATACATTGTATGCGAGATATTACAAGAGGCGGGTTAGGTACAGTTTTAAATGAAGTTTCAGAAACAATTAATACTGGAATAAAAATACAAGAAAAAGATATTCCGATGTTAGCAGAAACTATTATGGCTGCCGACATGTTAGGTGTTAATCCTATGTATCTAGCTAATGAGGGTAATGTTTGTATGTTTGTGTCTCCAGAGGTAAGTGAAGAAGTCGTGAGAGTACTAAAAAATACTAAATATGGTAAAGAAGCTGCGGTAATTGGTAAAGTTACTCAAACACAAGAAAGACAAGTGCTAATGGAAGCAAAATCAGGTGAATTAAAACTCATTGAGTTATTATATGGGGCAGAATTACCTCGATTATGTTAGGAGACAATTTATGAAAAAGGTAATAAATGTGTTTATAAAAAAGTATCAAGTTAAAGGCATTGTGCAAGGTGTTGGTTTTAGACCTTTCGTATATAGAATAGCAAAAAAGTATCATCTAAACGGATGGGTGTTAAATGATTCAAATGGAGTGCTTATAGAAGTAGAAGGGGAACAAAATAATATTACGCATTTTATTCATGACATAGAATTTAATTCCCCAGAATTGGCTTATGTGCAAGAGGTTAAATTGATAGAGGAACAAGAATCCAATAATCGTTATAGCTCTTTTGATATTTTGAGTAGCCAAAAACATAGCAGTAGGCAAACTTTAATATCTCCTGATACTTATGTATGTAATGAATGTTTAGAAGAATTATTTGATCCAACGAATAGAAGGTTTCGTTATCCATTTATTAATTGTACAAATTGTGGACCTAGATATTCAATAATAAAAGATATTCCTTATGATAGACCGTATACTACAATGGCAAAATTTCCTATGTGCAAAGAGTGTGATAAAGAATACAAAGACATATTGGATCGGAGATTCCATGCACAACCAAATGCTTGCTGGAAATGTGGACCACAAGTTCAATTGAAAACAACAGATGGTACAAATGTCCCCACTGATAATCCAATAGAGAAAACTATTGATTTGTTAAAAAAGGGGAAAATACTAGCCATTAAAGGGTTAGGTGGATATCACTTAGTTGTAGATCCAATGAATCATGAAGTTGTAAAAGAATTAAGAAAAAGAAAAAAACGGGATGAAAAACCTTTTGCTTTAATGTCATCTCAATTAGATGATGTGAAAAATTTTGCTGAAATAACAAAAAATGAAGAAGCTTTATTAGTATCTAAAGAACGGCCAATTGTGCTATTGAACAAAAAGGAAAATGAGTATATTTCTTCAGATGTTGCACCTAATAATAATACCTATGGGGTAATGTTAGCCTATACACCACTTCATCATCTCATTTTAAGAGGGAATTTTATTGCATTAATAGCTACGAGCGCCAATGTTTCTGATGAACCAATTGTATATAAAGATGGAGATGCAATTGAGCAGCTAAAAGGAATTGCAGATTATTATTTAGTACACAATAGGGAGATATTTACTAGAGTAGATGACTCTATTGTTAGAGCAATTGATTTAGATGATGAAATAACAAAACTACACATAATTCGTCGCGCTAGAGGTTATGTACCAAACCCTATTGATTTTAAAGAAGGATCACCTAATGTACTTGCTTTAGGAGCAGAATTAAAGAATACGATTTGTTTAACTAAAGACGAAAAAGCTTTTATTAGTCATCATATTGGTGATTTAAAAAACTATAAAATTTATGAATCGTTTAAAAATACTATAGCTCACTTACAAAAAATCTTTGAAATCAGTCCTTCTGTAATTGCAAGTGATCTTCATCCTGATTTTTATAGTACAAAATATGCATTTGATCAAAAAGTTTTACCAGTTATACAGGTTCAGCATCATCATGCCCACATGGCTTCTTGTATGGTTGATAATCAATTAGATGGTCCTGTTTTAGGAGTTATTTTAGATGGTACGGGTTATGGTGATGATGGGAATATTTGGGGTGGAGAGTTTTTAATCGGTGATTTTCTTAATTATCAAAGAGCGGCATATATCGATTACTTTCAGCTGCCAGGCGGTGATAAAGCTGTTAAAGAACCGTATAGAATTGCTTTAGGAATATTGACGCAAATATATGGTGAACAAGTCAAAGAATTACCAATAAAGATAATTTCAGAGCGAAATAATTTTGAACTAGATGTACTTATAAAAATGATTCAAAAAGGAATTAATTCTCCTCTTACTTCAAGTATGGGAAGGCTTTTTGATGCTGTTTCAGCACTATTGGGTGTCCGTGAAACAGTCCAATATGAAGGGCAGGCTGCTATTGAGTTGGAGCAAGCGATTGATATCAATAATTCTTCCAATCCTTTATTATCTTATGAAATAGTTGCTTCGAATGGAATTAGAAAAATTGATATAAAACCTATGTTTAAAGAGTTGGTATCTTTGATACTTAAAAATAAGTATACCAAGGGTGAATTAAGCTATCGTTTTCATTATACAATGGTTCAGATGATTACAGAAACCTGTAAACAAATTCGTCAAGAAACAGGGATTAATAAACTAGTTCTTAGTGGGGGAGTATTTTTAAATAAGTTTTTACTTGTAGAAACCTATAAGTCACTTAAGGCTTGTAAATTCGAGGTTTACACGCACAAACAAGTACCTACCAACGATGGGGGAATCTCTCTTGGTCAAGCAGCAATAGCAGCTCATCGCTATAAAGATACGCATTCAGTATAAAATTTAGGATAGAAATTATATAACTTTTCATTATTCTTTGTGAGTATAGCAAAAAAGAAAAATTAGGAGGTGCTCTTTTATGGTAGTTAGTTCAAAAATGGATATATTTAATGAACTGGAATCCCAAGTTCGAAGTTATAGTAGAAGCTTTCCAACGATTTTTACTAAGTCTAAAGGGTATAAATTATGGGATGTAGATGGAAAAGAGTATATTGACTTTTTCTCAGGTGCTGGTGCTCTTAATTATGGACATAATGATGAAAAAATGAAACAGGTATTAATAGATTATCTTTTAGAAGATGGTATTATTCATAGTCTTGATATGGGAACAAGTGCTAAAGTGAATTTTTTAAAGCACTTTAACAAAATTATTTTGGAACCACGTGATTTAGACTATAAAATTATGTTTCCTGGTCCAACAGGTACAAATTCTGTTGAAAGTGCACTGAAAATTGCTCGAAAAGTGACTGGACGAACAAATATCATAAGTTTTTCTAATGCTTTTCATGGAATGAGTTTAGGATCACTTTCGATAACGAGTAATCATTTTAAGAGAAAGGGTGCTGGAGTACCACTAAATAATAGTATTATCATGCCGTATGAAAATTATTTAGATTCTCTTAATTCTTTATCATATTTAGAAAAAGTATTAGGCGATAGTGGAAGTGGAGTGGATTTACCTGCTGCAATTATTCTAGAAACAGTTCAAGGTGAGGGTGGTTTAAATACCGCTAGCTCCCAATGGTTAAAGGGAATTGACAGACTGTGTAAAAAATATAATATATTATTGATTGTTGATGATATTCAAGCAGGTTGCGGACGTACGGGTACATTTTTTAGCTTTGAACCTGCGAACATTAAACCAGACATAATTTGTTTGTCAAAATCTATAAGTGGCATTGGCCTTCCGATGGCTATTACACTAATTAAACCAGAATATGATAAGTGGGAACCAGGAGAACATAATGGAACGTTTCGAGGGAATAATCTAGCATTTTTAGCAGCTACAGAAGCATTGAATTATTGGCAAGATATAGAGTTTATTAATGCATTAAAATGGAAAAGTGAAAAAATCACTAGCTTTCTTAATGGGATTTGTTTGAAATACCCCCAGCTTCAAGGAGAAGTTCGAGGGAGAGGCTTTATGCAGGGAATAGCGTGTAATACTTTTGGAATAGCTAAAAAGATTTGCTCAGTTGCATTTGAAAATGGTCTAATTATTGAAACATCTGGACCTAGTGATGAAGTTATTAAGTTGTTACCTTCTTTAACAATAGACTTAGAAGGTTTAAGTAAAGGATTGGAACTGTTAGAGGATAGTATTTCTACTATTTTAAAAGAGGTAACTCATTAAGTTTGAACGACTCGCACTTAATAACCTTGCGGACCATTTGCAGTAGTTGCGGTAGAAGAAGGAAAAGAAGCGGCCCACAAAGTGGATCAAACATTCTCATCTACTATGAGAGATATAGATAAAATAATAAGTCAAATTCAAGAGGTTTCTGCATTAACAGAAGAGATATCTACCGGCACAGAAGAAGTAAGTGCATCTCTTTCACTAGTTTATCATTCTAAACGTTATATCATATTTTAAAATTCAAAACACCTTTCATTCACCATTAAAGAAAGGTGTTTTGAATTTGTTTTTTGGATTGCTTTTATAAATTGCACGTTGATGATGATATTTTTTAAATATAATCCCCTTATTTTACCTAAAATCGATAGGTGAGGAGAGAATTAATAAATGAGGGAATAATATATAAGGTAGTTGAATTGTAATGATCTATTCAACTATTAAAACAGCAAGTGAAATTTCTATTTATGAAGAAAACACTTCTAAATATCCAATTTCATTAGAGTTTTGGGATAAATAATATATAACCTATATAGAAGAGCTAACATCTTGTTTTATAGTAGTAGATAGTTCTAAAGTAGTACTTTAGGATTCATAAAGAAAAGTTCTTTTTTTCTGAATAATGTATATATATTCATGATTTTTTATTATTAAACAAAATGTTTTTATGTTTTATTAACTTATTACTTTCTATCTTCAATAATCATTTATTACAACAGCTTTCACGTCCAAAATAAGATGTTCCAACAAAGGACAATATAAGTATTATTATAATGATTTTCCAATATAATCAATGTGTTAATGAAAGTAACTCTGTGTTATTTTTGCTTTTCTATTAACTAATACAGCTTCAAAAAAAGGACATAATTGTTACATACTAAGTGTAATTTATTACCCATTCAAAATTCTGTCTATTCAATCTTTCTAAAAATAAAAAAAGATTGAACTCATAAATATACAAGTTATAATGAGGGCGTCGAGAGATAATTTATAACCTCTAGGAAAATATCAAACCTCGTTTTGGTTCAAAAATTCTAAAGAACTTGCCAGTAAGTTGAAGGGTTGTGGATCAAATGGAAAGTTTATTCAACTCAAGAAAGAAAGCGCTATCAAATGGATCTTATTTTGAATTGATCATTCTAATAACTTAGATTCAACAGCAATTAAAAATAATAAATTATGGGGGTGCTTATATGAACATAAATGTAGCATCTATTAAAGAAAAAAAGGTTGTTAAATACAAAAGTTGTTTTGATGTGATTGGGCCCATAATGATAGGTCCTTCAAGTTCACATACTGCAGGTGCTTTGTCTATTGGAACAGTTGCTAATAAATTATTTCAAGGTCTTCCAAAAAAAGTTGTGGTAAAGTATTATGAATCATTTGCTGAAACCCACAAAGGTCACGGAACTGATTTTGCAATAATTGCTGGTATATTAGGCTTTGCTGCCGATGACACCAAAGTGCCAGATGCTATTAAAATAGCAGAATCTAAAGGAATTGATATTACCTTTATTGAAAAATTAGGTGATAGTCCTGCCGGTCATCCAAATACGGCAGATGTATATTTAGAGGATGACAGTCGAAGTATTAGAACGATGGGTATTTCGGTCGGTGGTGGATTGATTGAAGTCAAACATGTTGAAATTGACGGATTTAGCTTAGAACTGCAGGGTCCATTGCCAGTTGTTATTGCGATTTCAGAAAGAGCTGACTTTGAATTTGTCTTACGCAGAATCTTTAAACAATATGATGTTGAAATTAACAACTTTCATAGTTTGAAAGATAAAACAAAATATTTATATGCATTCGCTTTGGATTCGCTATTGCCTGGTAATGCTCAGGAGGAATTAGGGAATTTAAGCAATATAGCTAATCTTATTATTCTTTAGTTACATTAAGGAGTGAAAAAATATGTATATGGCCATAAATGAAATTGTGGATGCAGCTAATAAAAGACAAAAGCCAATTTATAAATTAGCAATTGAACAGGAAATCGAAAAAACTAAAGCTTCTTATGAAGAAGTTTGGAGTAAAATGGAACGAAATTTAGCAACTATGCAAAATGCTATAAATAAAAGTATCGAGGGCGACGGTGTATTTTCTCCTACCGGTTTAACCGGAGGTGATGCAGTTAAAATTAAAAACTATCGAGAAAATAGGAAAACTCTTTCTGGAGATTTGATGGTGTTAGGGATTCAAAGTGCTATCGGAGTTAATGAAGTAAATGCTGCATTAGGAGCTATTTGTGCAACTCCAACAGCAGGTGCGAGTGGGACGATTCCGGGAGTCCTGTTTAGTATTAAAGATACGTTGCAGTTAAGTCATGAAGATATGATACATTTTCTATTCACATCAGCGTTATTTGGAACGATAGTAGCAAACAACGCTTGTATTTCAGGAGCGTATGGAGGATGTCAAGCTGAAGTAGGCAGTGCCTCAGCAATGGCGGCTGCAGCTGCGGTAGAAGCTGCAGGTGGAACGCCACAGCAATCTTCTGAAGCTTTTTCGATTGCATTACAAAATTTACTCGGTTTAGTTTGTGATCCGGTCGCTGGTTTGGTAGAAATTCCTTGTGTAAAGAGAAACGCCATTGGAACGGCAAATGCTTTAGCAGCAGCGGACATCGCATTAGCCGGCGTAAACAATATCATCAAAGCTGACGAAGTTATTGAAGCGATGTATAGAGTTGGAAGACAGATGCCTCGCGAATTAAGAGAGACAGGTTTAGGTGGAATTGCGGCTACATCTACAGGGATTGCCATTAAAAATAAAATATTTGGGGAGAAACAATCAAATCAATGAACAGTTAACGTCTATATTGTGAAATAGTTAACAATCTATTCTCTATTGTTCGCTTAAGGATTTCTGGATATTGGGGGAATTATCAATAATATATCCTACTATATAATTGGAGCATTTTGTAAGTGGTAACAAACTCGTCAGGTTGATGTTTCGTTAATTTTTTGATTTTGATCAACTTAAAAGAAGGATATACGATGTGGCGCACTTTATAAAAAATTCATTTTTAAAGAACGGTCTATATTCCTATACCTTAAATAAAGACGTAAGAATAGGAAACAAGGAGGAATTATTATATGAATGGGAATACTGCAAAAAACATAGAATTTCAAGCTGATAATACTACAGGAAAAAATAAGAAATATCTAGACCCTAAAAAGTGGCATAAACAAGATACTACCTGGGCATTGAGTCTATTTGGAACAGCAATTGGAGCAGGAGTACTCTTCTTACCTATTAATGCAGGTTCAGGTGGTTTATTATCGTTGCTGTTAATTACCATACTGGCATATCCTGTTATGTATTACTCACATAGGGCGCTTGCTAAAATGATATACGCTTCAAATTCTGCCGACGAGGGGATTACAGGTACAATAAGAGAATATTTCGGAAATAAAGCAAGTATCATTTTTAACATCGTATATTTCGTCTCAATTTATACGATCGTGCTGATGTATTCGGTTGCACTTACAAATACTGCAAGTAGTTTTATTGTACACCAATTGCACATGCCGGAGCCTCCAAGGGCTATTTTATCACTTGTATTAGTAATCGGTCTTATCACTATACTAAATTTTGGTCAGGATATTACTGTAAAGATAATGAGCATGCTAGTATATCCTTTCATTGCTTCTCTACTTTTTATTGCAATATCTTTAATTCCACAATGGAATACTTCAATGCTAAGTTTTTCAAGTATTTCTACTTCTTCAACTGGAACAGGGTATTTCGGAATGATTTGGATGATACTACCAATCATCGTATTCTCGTTTAATCATTCTCCTATGATTTCGTCATTCGTTATGAAACAGAGAGCTACGTATGGAATAGACGCTACTGATGCCAAGTGTGCTCAAATACAAAAAGTTTGTTATATCATGACATTCGTTGTTGTTATGTTCTTTGTGTGGAGCAGTACTTTAAGTTTGACTCCAGATGATCTTAAGGTGGCAAAAGAACAGAACTTGTCAATCCTATCATATCTTGCTAATGAGCTTAATTCGCCAGTAATCACTATTGCGGCTCCTATTATTGCGTTTGTGGCTATTACAAAGTCTTTCCTTGGCCATTATATAGGAGCGTATGAGGTAATGCGTGACATGATTATCAAGTCCGGTAAAAAACGTGGGAAAGATATAGGAGAAAAAACAGTTAAGACAATGATTCTTACTTTTGTTGTACTAACATGCTGGTATGTTGCTTATACAAATCCAAGTATTCTAGGAATCATTGATGCCCTTAGCGGTCCGTTAGTCGCTGCTATCTTATGTCTATTACCGATGTATGCGATTCGTAAAGTACCAGTACTAGCAAAATACAGAGGGAAAATGAGCAATGTATTTGTAATTGTTATAGGAATACTTACTGTTCTAGCAAGTATTAAGTCATTATTCTAATTCACTATTGTTAGTACTGATGTAAAAAACGTGGGATATGGAAAAAATAAAAATTCTTATCGGAACTGAATTCTATATTGTTGAACTAAAGAGATCATGTTTTTGGACAAACTCCTCATCTTGGAGAGTTTGTCTTTTTAATTATATGCATAACTTTTATACTAGCTTAAACAGACTAGATCATAGCGATGGTACAACAAGTACAGAAGCAAATCCTACCCATGTATATGAAGAAAAAGGAACATACACTGTGGAACTAACTGTGAAAGATCGTAGAGGAAAAGAAAGCAAAGAACAAACAAAAGTTACTGTAAAACAAGATCCGCAAACAGGTGAATTCCATGAAGAGGAGAAGGTACTCCTGTTTAATACGCTTGTAAAAGGAAATCTGGTTACTCCTGATCAAACAGATGTTTATACGTTTGATGTTACAGATTCAAAAGAAGTAGATATTTCTGTGGTAAATGAACAAAATATTGGGATGACATGGGTACTTTATCATGAATCAGACATGCAAAATTACGTAGCTTGTGGTGAAGATGAAGGAAATACTATAAAGGGGAAATTCGAAGCGAAACCAGGCAAATATTATTTGAATGTTTATAAATTCGATGATAAAAATGGTGAATATTCATTATTGGTAAAATAAATTCATTTCCTATATGTATACAAGGGTTGTATTTCAGGAGGAGTCTGTCACGATAGGCTGATCCTATTTTTTCTCAAGTATTAGTTCTATAAATTGTTTAAATTCTTTCTTTGTGAAAAGTTTGTTTATCAAGAAAAAGTAAATAGTTTGTCTCTGGTACAGGGTGTAACAGAGACACTTTTCTTATCCCAATTTGCTTAGCATGAGGTTTCTGAAATGTTATCGTTATCCCTAGCTAAAAATACATGCTATAACTTTTAATTTATTTAGATGGAGCGGAATACAAGCCATTTTGGACAGCATGAAGCTGCACGTTCTAATCATGCAAATAAGGGCGTATTAGAATTAAGTGTAAAAGTTATAAAAATAAAAGACTATGGTTTAATCGTATGAATGAATATTAAAGACTATTATATGAAACATATGTATTAAATAGTGAAGAGAATTTGAATGATTTTAGTGAAAATGTATCTTGAACAGAAGAAACTGTGTAGTAATGCTTATCAAAAAAAACAGTTACTGTAATTAAAAAGGATAGTTGAATGAAATAAGACCGTTCCTAATTATAGGAACGGTTATAAACTTATCATGTGCTGGAGGTCAATCCGAATGGCATGGAATACCTTCTCTAAACAGTATAGACATGAAAATTAACGAGTATACGTAATGATGGCAAACAATAATAGTGGAAGCCGTAACGAATTATTAGTTCGTGGTGCTGAAAGTGCAATCAATCAAATGAAATATGAAATCGCACAAGAGTTTGGTGTACAACTTGGTGCAGACGCAACAGCTCGTTCAAACCGATCTGTTGGTGGTGAAATCACAAAACGTCTAGTGGCAATGGCTGAACAACAACTTGGTGGAGGATTCACTCGCTAATTATATAGTTTATGGATTAGAAGGGGAGATTATATATCTCTCCTTTTTTATTGGAAAATATATGAGTAGAGTATCTTTAGGGTATTTAAGTAAAACGTCAAACTCCTTTTGTAGATAGCAAGAGCTAACCTAATAGTTAGGAATTCATCATTTTGGAACATACTTAATAATAAAAAGCAGTTAGCAAAAGCTAACTGCCATAAGAACATTACATCTATGAATTTAAGGAGTAAACATAGTATGCACGAAAGTTTCAAATTTATGTAACTAAAATTCAAATAGAGCAGTTCACTTAATAAAAGTCCCATGATTTTGGGTTTTTGTGTATTTTTATCAAAAAAACTTGTTAAAGAAGAGAATTTTTAGAATAAAAGTAAACATATTCTTTATACTCAGCAACGTTCATTTAATTTAATTCAATTAAGTGGCAAACACCGACAACGTGTAGTAATTGCTAGGCACTATCTTGCTATGTTGTTTTATTTATTGCTGATGAACCAACAGCAAATAAAATTATTGAGTGTTCCAGGAACTCGCGCATAAAGAAGTTAATTGTGTAATTGTTGTTACGCATTCTCAAGAAGTTTTAAAAAATCAAACTGAGTAGTTTATTTAAGTGAATAGAAGTTAGGATAGTTAAGGAAAAGGATACTTTCATTCTTAATTAACATAATTTTCAAAAATAAAATCTGCGGATGTTAATATTTGTTATATAATATAGTTGTCAAAGTACTACCCCTGTAGTTTCTATGATGAATCGGTAAGATAGTTTGTTTGTCCTATATATTCACCTGATATAAAAAAACTTGTAGAGATTCCTGCAAGTTCTTTTTTAAAAGATTAAATGTGAATCTGAAATAAAGTAACGATTTTTTGAGGGGAGAAAAGTAAATGTTTATAGAAGCAGAAAGATTACTAATACGGAAATTTGAATTCAAGGATTGGGAAGCTGTTCATGAGTATACATCAGATAGCAATGTTATGAAATACATACCTGAAGGGGTTTTTACTGAAGAAGATACAAGAAACTTTGTAAATAAAAATATGGGTGAAAATGCTAAGAACTTTCCTGTGATGCTAATAGATGAAAATATCCTGATTGGTCATATTGTTTTTCATAAATATTTTGGTGAACATACTTATGAGATTGGTTGGGTATTCAATCCTAAATATTTCAATAAAGGATATGCTTCTGAAGCAGCACAAGCTACATTGAAATATGGGTTTAAGGAAATGAAATTACATAGAATTATAGCTACATGTCAGCCAGAAAATACCCCATCATATCGAGTGATGGAGAAAATTGGAATGAGGAGAGAAGGCTATTTCAAGAAGTGTATACCTCATGGAAATGAATGGTGGGATGAATATTATTACGCTATTTTAGAAGAAGAGTAGTGTCTCAGAACGCATTATTAAAATCAAAATCATAATTAAAATTGTGCTATCATTTTTTGAGAATTGCTTGGTCTATAAAATAATTAAAATGTGGGTGGTGCTCTATGCCCATCAAGCTAATATTATACAAGTTTAATTTCATGTAAGATTTTTTCTTTTTTCTAAAGATCCAGTGTAAGTTCTTTAAAAAATTGCATACTAAATAAACCCTATCGGGCTTCAATTTTTTTGATTACGCTACCTGATTGTGGGAGATAGAAAAATTATATACGATGCCTAAGATATCAATGAATGTTTTCTTTTTATACCTATGGGATTTTCGTCCGTTTTTCTGTAAGAGATTAAACAGACGAAACAATATCTTTGTTAATTCTTAGGTGTCTTTTGTAAAGATTGATAAAGAAGTGAAAAATAATCTTTTATGATATAAATAGCTTTATATTCGCTTAATTCTCGTTCCGTCTTGCTGAGAGTAATTGGCGCATTTGAAACATGGTGGAGGAATAAAGAAAGGTACTAATTAATTGTCCATATAAATGATATTCAAGTTGTCCTTAATTGATGTACACCCCCAAATGTTAGACACGAACAACAATTGGGGTGTACTTTTTTATGGTTAAATTTTCACGAGAGGAAAAAGTAATGGTAGTAAGAAGATATTTAGATGGAAATGATAGAGCGACGAGATGTGCAAAATCTATAAAGGTTCATCCAAGTGTAATTCAGCAGTGAGGTAGTTCAAAACAGTTTATTTCACAAAATACATATGGATTGGTGCTGTTATTCATTTGAATCTTAGTAATACCCTGATTTAGATGCTAGCCCAAAAAAGCTCGCAATCTATTATTAGTAATTCATGAAGATAATATAATGAAAAATATATTTTTTAATTTTAATATTTAAAACTTATGCATACGTGTTACAATGAAGTCCTCCAATTTATTTTATTCTCCTATTTAGAATTTATGGTTTAGTATCCGATAAAATAAAAGTAGCTGTAGTAAATAGATAAATGAATAAATAAAGCGAAGCGGTCAGAGTGGTGAAAAGGATAAGGCTGTTAAGTATAGTTATTCAAAGAATAAATTCACTTAGTTAAGTTAAAGGGAATTTAGTATGGTAAGGATTTCATCTAATGTGAATCGTTCTAAATTAAATTTTTGATTCAATCAAAGCCAAAAATCATCTTTTAAATGAAGTCTATGTTTCTACAGTTAATGTAGAATAATTTGTAGTTTCAACATTGCTTACTATAAAAAATTACATAGTTGAAAGGGGGATAGATACAACTTCAATTGTAAAAAATAAATCGCTATATGAGAAGATGCGCGTAAAAGGATGCAACGGTAATTTCATTTTGAATAATACCATAAATCAATGTAGAAAAAATAAAGGAGCAAACGATTAAATAAACTAAATCAGTTGTAAGAATGAAAGGAAGAAGTAGAGAGTGTTTAAAATAAAAGAAAGATTGGAACAAATGAAGCTTAAAACGAAGTTGTCTATGGCATTTATTGCAATATTAATTATACCTAGTCTTATTGTGGGAATAACATCTTATGATGAGTCGAAAACAGACCTTAATGATACAATTCTACAAACTGCGAAAGATAATGTGAGTATTTTAAATAAGATAGTTGATGATGAATTAGAAAATAAACATATAGATGTAACTCATTTTGCAAAGATACTTACACAAGGTGATTATAATGCTGACCAATTGCAAAATGTACAAGGTAAATTTGATCAATATATACAGTTACATCCAGAGATAGAAACAATTTATACTACATCCAGTAATAATCAATTTATTCATGCACCTGTAGGAAAAATACCTGAAGGATTTAACCCATTAGAAAGTAGTTGGTATAAGGATGCAGTAAAAGCTAATGGAGAGATTATTGTTTCGCCCCCCTATAAATCAAAGGCTACAGGCAATATGGTAATAGCAATTGCAAAGCAAAATGCTGATAAAAGTGGTGTCATTGGTGTGGATTTGAATATTAATGATATTGTAAAAACTTCTAAAATGATAAAAATAGGAAAACAAGGATTTGTATCTATAGTAAGTCAAGATAAGACTATAGTTGTTCATCCTACACTTAAGCCAGGTGAGAAATTAGAGAAATCATTAGCAGATGAACTATACAAGAAAGAAGATGGAGTAATTACTTATAGCCTTAATGGTGAGGATCGAAACATAAGCTTTAAAACAAACAAAAAAACAGGTTGGAAAATAGCTGGTGTAATGCCTATTAAAGAAATTGAAGAAGCTACCAATCCTATTTTTTATAAAACACTCACTATAATAGGGGCTTCATTGTTGTTAGGTGGAATTGTAATTTTCTTCATTCTTAAATCTATTATTAATCCATTAAGACAATTAGTTATTTCAGCTCAAAGAATTAGTCATGGAGATTTAACTGAGAAAATAAATATTCGTTCACAGGATGAACTTGGTCAATTAGGTGGTAGTTTCAATACAATGGCAGAGTCGTTACGTAATATAATTTCTCAAATTAACACATCTGCAGGACATGTAGCTGCTTCATCTGAGGAACTAACCGCTAGCGTAGAGCAAGCCAGTGTTGCGACAGAACAAATTACAAAAGAAATGGAAGAAATATCGAATAGTGCAGAAGTTCAAAATAATGAAGTGGCGTCTGGAGCGAAATTAATTGGTGAGGTAACACGAAACATTCAATGCGTAGCTGATAATGCTTCTGAAGTATCGGCTTCATCCTTATACACAAAACAAAAAGCCAATGAGGGTGAACAATTAGTAGAACAAACTGTAACACAAATGCAGTCAATCCATCATTCTGTTTCTCAATCTGATAATGTAATTAAATTATTAGATAAGAAATCGCAGCAAATCGGAAGTATATTAGAAGTAATTCAAAATATTGCAGCACAAACAAATTTATTAGCATTGAATGCAGCAATTGAAGCGGCTAGAGCAGGAGAACAGGGGCGTGGATTTGCAATTGTTGCTGACGAAGTTAGGAAGTTAGCGGAGCAATCATCCGAATCTTCAATGGAAATTGGAAGTTTAATTAATGAAATACAAGCAGATGTACATGAGACTGTAAAAGCTATGAATGAAGTAGGAGTTGAAGTGCAGTCAGGGATTCAGGTTGCGAATGATACAAAACAAAGTTTTTATGAAATCTCAAAATCTGCAAATGATATCGTGTCAAAAGTACATGGTATGGTGGAATTATCAAATAAAATGACAAGTGATGTAATGGAAGTCGATACATCAATTAATCAAATATCTATGGCTGTGAAAGAGAATTCTTCAAGTATGCAAACGATAGCCGGTTCATCTGAAGAACAACATGCTTCCATGGAAGAGATAAATTCTTCAGCAATACAATTAGCACAGATGGCCGAAGAACTTCAAGAATTAATTGGTGGATTTAAGATATAAGTTCAGATTCTAGGATAGAATACTAGGTAGTATGTTAAAGAATAGAAGTTAAAAATCCTATAAAGATAAAAGGAGCAAATTAATTTGCTCCTTTTTCACTTGAATTCTACATGAAATTTAGTATCAATGATTCCAAAAGTAACTTTACATGGGAACGGATTTCTCCCTGTTGAAGCAGCACACATACATGAAAGTACCCAATATTCCAATTCTAAAGGTAAGCGGAATACTTGGATACTACCATCATTGTTTTTTACTGTTACAATCGGTGTATTTACCCTAGTTGTAGCGAAACCGTCTGTCGTTATCATCGCTACTGCATCATTATTATGAAAACCAGCGCTTAAAACCTCGTAAGTTATTCCATTTTTCTCATTGATAATCATAGGTATATTTAAATAGGGATAGTTATTTATATCATTATGAGTAATTGTTCTCGCTGTATTCTTTCTTATCTGATTCCCTTGCATTTTATATTCTCCTTTATAATACTCCAAAGATAATCACCTAAATCTATTTTACGTCTATTATATTCGGAAATTGTATTGTCATCTTATTATAGAAAGCATCAGTACATATGATAGAGCTATGTAATGAATCTATATCGATAACGGTCATATAGTTGGTGAGTAAATAACCATCTTCATAATATGTAATTAATATCTCTTCTTCAGATAGCAACGAACATAGTAACATGTTCTCAATCAGTTCTTTCTCTTCAGAGGTTAAAGTGGGACGCGATACTTTAGTTTTCTCTTTGATCATTTCACGTATTCCGACGAATTGTTCTGGCATTGCTGCAAACGGCGTCCATTTTACCATTCCTCTGCCTTTTGGCATATTAGCGTTGTTCATGCTTTGTGTCCCCCTAGCAGTGTGTTTCTGTATCTTGCTGTTGCATTATTTGTATAGGAAATTCCTCTTAACATGCTATTTTTTCCAAAATTTGTGCGTATTTCATCCATTACTTTCGTTAGCTTTATTTCTTTTTCTCGTTGTATGATGTTATCAAAAAGGGAAATTTGTTCTTCTCCTTCACCAATTAGTTTTGTTAGAGAAATAGTAATACTTCTAATTGGTTCTCCAGTATATTGTTGATGTAGAAAATATAGACAAACTTGATAAATGTCCATGGTTAAGTTGGTGGGACGGCTTAAGGTATGTGTTTTGCTAAAGCCACCCGAATAACTTTTACTATATCCAATTGAAAATTGAACGGTTTGAGCAAGTTTGTTTTGTTGTCTTAATCGATAGCAAACTTCTTCGGTATGTTCCAGTAGGATAATCGGAAATTCTTCTATTGTATAATCACGCATTAAAATTTGGCTTTTTCCTATAGAAGTTGTAACCGGAACATATTTCTCTGAAATTCGACTAAAATCAATCCCATTACTATGTAAGTGTAATTCTTCGCCAATCACACCGAAGCTTTGTTTTAAATATTTAAGAGGATAATTAGCTAAATCACCAATTGAATGTATTCCTTTTTGATTTAATTTTGTTTCTGTTTTATGCGAAATTCCCCAAAACTTACTAAGCGGTCGTATGCTCCATAATTTTGTAGGTATATCTTCGTATGTCCAATAAGCGACTCCGTCTTTATTTTTCTTTGCTTCAATATCTAAAGCTACCTTACTCATCAATAGGTTAGGTGCAATCCCGATTGTGCATTCAATTCGTGTGTGTTCATATATTACACGTTTAAACTGTAATGCAAATTCATTTGGATTCCGAGCAAATAGATGGATGCTATCGGTAATATCCATAAATAATTCATCGATGCTGTATTGATGAAAGTCTTCAATAGGAACATATTGTAGAGCTAACTTCGTTATGTAATTGGAGCACTTAATATAGGTTCTCATAATTGGATTCACAATAAGAATATCTTTTTGCCGAGGAATCTCGTATAGCCTTGCCAACTTCTTTACTCCCATTGCTTTTAAAGGTGGAGTTGCGGCTAAAACAATGGACCCATTCCTATTCACATCACCGACTACAGCTAATTTTGTATGAAGTGGGTCTAATCCCATTTTGATACAACTAACAGAAGCATAAAAGCTACGAAGATCAACACATAAAATGATTCTATTCGGTAAAATTGAATAGTCATACACTATAACTCCTCCTAATAATAACAAGAACGTTTGTTCTTATTCTTGTTCTTATTATACACGAACTTATGTTCTTTTATGAAGTGGTTTCTGAAAAAATATTTAATTATATGTAGTAGAAATAAGTAGAACGACAGAGAGAAGTAACGGCCAAATGTTATTGAAATTTCTAGGATATAAGCTGTATCATTTATATTGGTTAGTACAGGAAGAAAATGATGGGAGGATGTAAGGTATATTATCCTTTCAAAAAGTGATAGTAATTTATCGTAAAAAGAAGTTTCTATTACGAGATTATGTGAAAATATAATTTCAAATAATAGATTTAAGGAGGATGTTTCATAAATGGAGCAGGTTATACAAGAGTTTTTTTCTCCAAGTAAAAACTATAAGGTTCAAATCATTAAAAGAAAAGATGGGCTATACACAACAGAAGCTTATAGATGGATGGAGGATTGTGGATCTGAATTTTGGAGTTATATATCACAAGGATTGACTTTGATAGATAGTGAGGAACATGCGCGTAAAATTGCTATGGAGCAACTAAAGGAATGTTCAAGAGATGAGTTTTAAAATACCCTATTTTATCTGTAAAATTATAAGGGAGTATGTGTGATGTTTTATGAAAATATAGAAGTGAATTTTATTTAATCTTATTTATTTTATAAGAATTGTAAGGTATACTAAAAGTAGGTGCAAAAATGCACTATTTGAAAAAGAGTGCAAGTCAAAAAGGAATCCATAAAGGATTCCTTTTTTGTTTTTTAGAAAATGAAGCAACTTCCTAATTATTTCTTTTTTATTTATGAGTGAATGACCTTCCGTTTTATAAACATAAAAGGTATTTTTGGAAAATTGCCATATTCCTGTAACAAAACACAGGTATGTTATGTGTGTAAAATATAAAGAGAAAGAAGGAAAAGTTGTGAAAAAATTTTACCAATTGTTGCGTTGTTAGGCATGATGAGTTTTGGAGTGCAGGAAATGAATATAAGAGCTGATACCTATTACAAGAGCGATTCAAAAATTAGTTTTTGGGATTCGAAAAGGAAGGGTACTAATTTCATGAATAGTACGTCGTTACCCGAGAACTATAAAAGTGCAAAAGAAGCTAATATTGAATATGTTCGTTTAGCACCTGATAAATGGGCAAAGGATAAAGATTTTTTATTTGAGGGTAAACCGGATACCTCTGGAAAGGATTTTCTGATAGGTAGTGCAGAATAACTATCAGGGATTAGTAAAGGAGGATCTACAAAAATTAAAAGCGGATTTAGATGCCGCACAATCACAGGGAATGAAAGTTGTTCTTACAATGTTATCCTTTCCTGGTGATCGGTGGCGCCAATTTAATAATAACAAGAATGACGACAGAATATGGGAAGAAGAGAAGTATCAAGAACAAGCAAGTCAATTCTGGAAAGACCTTGCTTTGGAACTAAAAGATCACCCTGCAGTGGTCGGTTATAATATTATAAATGAACCGCATCCAGAAACAGCTAAAAATAATAGATATAATGATTTTTGGACGGAAGATTACGAGAAATGGTATGCAAAAGTGAAAGGAACGACAGCAGATTTAAATAAATTCTATGAAAAGGTGATTAATTCTATCCGTGAAGTAGACCAAGAAACACCGATTATTTTAGATTCAGGTTTATATGCTACTCCATGGGCCTTTAAATATTTAAGCCCAGTAGAGGATAAAAAAACACTTTACGCATTTCATATGTATGAACCATATGAATTAACGAGTCAAGGTGAAAAACAAAACAAGGAATATCAATATCCAGGATTAGTAAAAGTAGGGGATTTAGAGAAACCTGTAATGTGGAATAAACAGGGATTAGAGAAATTTTTAAAGCCGATTCAACAATGGTCTAAGGAAAATCATGTATCATCTAATCGAATTATCGCAGAGGAGTTTGGAATTAACCGTACCGTTCCAGGAGCTACCCAATACATGCAAGATCTTATTTCTATCTTCAACCAAAAAGGTTGGCATAAATCATTCTATGCATTCCGTGAAGACACATGGACGGGAATGAATTATGAATTGGGAACAGGAAAAATAAAATGGGACGAAGAGGGTAAACCGATACGTCAAGATAATCCACTATGGGATGTAATAAAAAAAGATTTACAGGGGCATAAGTAGTTTAGAATGATTGGTTTAAGAACTAAATGTAAGCATCTAATTCAAATAGAATTAGATGCTTTTTATATCAAAAAAAGCGGAGTCATATTAAATATTCCACCTTTCTTTTACATATAGAGTAGCAACTTGGTTTATTTACAATAAATAATAAGATTCTTAGAGAATAGCTTAGAAAAAAGTTGAGGAAGTTTAAATAAATATGGTTGCAATTATTTAAAACTTTGAAGTTAAAAAACTTTTATGAATTTTTCGCTAGATTATAAGCTTTAAATGTTGAAATTTATTTACTTATTTCGCCAAATGAATACATTTATACAATTAGATGGAAGTTAAGGGTATTGAATCAAAACATAATAGTTTGTTATTGATGAGTTTATCGTAAATTTGTTATTTAATGTGTCATCAAATAGTATTTGTATACAATGATAAATAAAGAAAAGGAGATTATTATGAGAAAAAATAGATTAAAAGATACAACATAGATAGCATGAATAGCTTGGGTTGTAAAAACATAAAAAAACAAAAATCCTTAAGTGCATTAAGGAAAAATGAGGGAGAAAATATGGGGAATAATTCAAAACATAAAACGAGAAAAATACTTGCAGCCACCGCTACAGTAACTATGCTTGCAACTGGAATGATTTCTACAACAGATATCATTGCAGAGGAAACGCAGCAGCCAAATAAAATATCGACATCACTTCAAGATGAAAATTCAGTTAAATCAGAAAACAGAACGTATACAGTCCCAGGAAAAGGGGATGTTGAGGTACTGAAACAACAGGAAAGAAAAAGTATGGCATTTAGTCCATATGAACCGACTGGTTTATATGCAAAGCCAAATGAACAAATAACGATTAATGTAGAAGGAAATCAAAATATTCAAGCATATATTGGAACGTATTCGTATGATGCTTCTTGGAGAGAAGATTCTAAAATAAAATCATTTACATTAAAACCAGGTATAAACACAATCCAATCGCAAAATGGAGGAATGATTTATTTTTACAATAAACAACAAGGTGGTACCATTCGAACAACGGTCACAACTGGTGGAACGACTACTCCTCTCTTTGAACTAGGCAAGCATACAAAACAAGATTTAATAGACATGCTGAACCAATATCCAAATGCACATGCAGTGGAGCTAAAAGGAGAACGTGTATTAATTACGGCCAGCCCTGCACGTGTTAAGAAATATTTGCTAGGTTCTAATACAGATCCTGTACAACTCTTAAAAAAGATGGATGAAGCTACCCGAATTCAAGACAAAGTAGCTGGATTATCCGAAGAACAAGCAGACAAGCATTATATTCATTACGTAGAAGAAAATCATTCACTAGATTATTATATGTATGCGACTTCTTATCGAACTGCATATGTAGGAGATGCAATTCAATACGTGTTAGATATTAATAAATTTATAAAAGATGGTTGGGGTCCTTGGCATGAGGCAGGCCATTTGAGACAGCAATCACCATGGAAGTTTTATAATATGACAGAAGTACAAAATAATATTTACAGCCTTTCTGTAGAAAAAGCATTTACATCTAATCAACCTTTTAGATTGCAACAAGAGGGTGCGTATACTAAGGCATTTCAATACTTAGAACAACCTAATAAAAATTATGACGAAGTTAGTGATGTTTTTGTTAAGCTTGTTATGCTTTGGCAACTACAATTAGCATATGGAGAAGACTTCTATCCTAAACTGCATCAATTGTATAGAGATATGCCTTCTAATGAACTTCCACAAACTGATGAAAATAAAAAACAATTATTTATGATCTCAGCATCAAAAGTAGCCAAACAAAATTTGATGCCTTTCTTTGAGAAGTGGGGATTACGTCCAAATAATGATACCATTCAAAAAGTGGCTGCATTAGGATATCCGATTTTAACAGCAGAGATTTGGAAGGGGACGGATTCTAATCCGATTAAACCAGATGTGCCTAATGCAAATAATATTTTAGAAGGAAGCCAGTTTGCATGGTCAATGAAAGGGATTAGTGATTTCGAGTTTGCTAAAATCAATTTCAATAAGTCGGCTGAAGAAATGCAAGTGGACTTAAAAGCAGGCGTACCGCATCATTATTTTAATGAAACATATGCGAGTATTAAAGTACAAAATGCATCAGGCAAAGTAGTATACAATAAAGACATTTATGGAAACAAACAACAAAATGCTGAATCGCAAAAAGTTCCAGTTAAAGTAGGAGATTATATTGAGTTAACACATCTAGAAGGTGTGCATAGAGCTACTTTAACAAATGTAGATAATAGTAAACAAGAAAGCTTTGGAAAAAAAGCAATGTACGAAGTTACAAAAGAAGGCCTGAAAAAAGTAGAAAAAATGCCAGAAGCAACAATTTTAGATGGAAATCAATTTGCATGGTCACTAAAAGGAATAAGTGATTTTGAGTTTGCTAAAATCAATTTTAATAAGTCGGCTGAAGAAATGCAAGTGGACTTAAAAGCAGGCGTACCGCATCATTATTTTAATGAAACATATGCGAGTATTAAAGTGCAAAATGCATCAGGCAAAGTAGTATACAATAAAGATATTTATGGAAACAAACAACAAAATGCTGAATCGCAAAAAGTTCCATTTAAAGTAGGAGATTATATTGAGTTAACACATCTAGAAGGTGTGCATAGAGCTACTTTAACAAATGTAGATAATAGTAAACAAGAAAGCTTTGGAAAAAAAGCAATGTACGAAATTACAAAAGAAGGTCTGAAGAAAGTAGAAAAAATGCCAGAAACAACAGTTTTAGATGGAAATCAATTTAGTTGGTCTTTAAAAGGATATAGTGATAGAGAAATTGCAAAAGTAAATTATAATAGGGTAACAGAGAAAATACAGGTGAATTTAGAAGCAGGCGTACCACATTCTTATTTTAATAATACGTATGCGAGTATCAAAGTACAGAATTCATCCGGTAGTGTTGTGTACAATAAGGAAATAGTGGGAAATAGACAGCAAACTGCTGAAAGCCAAACTGTGCCAGTCAAAGTGGGAGATTATATTGAGTTTACCCATATAGAAGGAGAAGCAGTGAATGAAAAGGCTCGGGCTATACTTACTAACCTTGAGAATAATAAACAAGAATATATAGGCAAAAAAAGAATCTATCAAGTTACTTCAACGGGATTAAACAAAATAGATTAACATGAAAAATATTCAAATTTTTAGTTAGATGCTTAATAGTCGTTCATTATGAACGGCTATTTGGCTTTTATTTAATATAAAGTTAAATTAATTTTAAAAATATGTTTGAGGACTGAGTGATGTTTAGGTGCTATAGATTTGAGAAAAAAGAAACAGAATAATAAGGTATTTGTTGATAAAGACGCTCTCTTATTACAATATTTTACATATTTGGTATGATGTATATGAGTGCTGTATATTAAGGGAGGAATGAGAATGAAGAGGTTCATAGCTCATGCAAATGGTAATAAGATCTTTAAAAAGTTAGTTTTAATGGTGTTACCAATGGTTCTAATGATAATGATGATAACCCCATCGAATGATGCATTGGCAGCCGACCAATCAAATACGGGTTCACTAAAAGGTGTGAGTCTATTTAATGGAAGCTGGACTGTTGCTATACAAGCTGCAAATTTACAATATGTGTCTGCTGAGCCATCGGGCAATGTAGTAGCAAATCGTAATGCAGTTAATGAATGGGAGAAATTCGAGTTAATTCCGACTGGGGAATTATATACGTATGCTTTAAAAGCGAAAAGTAATGGCAAGTACGTTTCGTTTGAGCCAAATGGTAGAGTAGTAGCAGATCGTACATCAATTGGGGCATGGGAAAAGTTTATCTTGTATAATGGTGGAGATAATAGGATATATGTATTACAAGCGCTAAGTAATGGTAGATTTATATCAGCAAATGGCGGTAGAGAATTAACAGCTAATAGTTATGTAGCTGGAAGCTGGGAAAGATTTGTTATTGTGTACTTCTAAATTTGGAAGTGTTATGTATCTAAATGATAATGACATGTGTAGTTCATATGCATGCCAAATAAAATAAAGAGTTAAGTACTTAATATAAGTGTATATTTAGGTACAAAAAGGACTGCAAGTAATTGTCAGTCCTTTTTGTATGTTAAATAGGTAACTACTGTGGATGTAATAAGAAGAAAAAGAACCCTATAGGGTTCTTTTTCAAGGCATATTAACTGTAAGGAGAATCATGAAATGCTACTTCAAATCTTTATTAGGGGAAAGATTTTGAAAAAGCTTAACATACATCTATTTTTACATAAATGTAAGATATAGTAAATTGATAATATTTATACTTACTATTACTAATATTCAATTAAGATAGTTAACACTATGCTTATAGTGTTAATTGGTGTTTAGTGTAGTATACATTGAGATATCTAGTATTAGATTACAATTGTCAAAAAAGCTAATAGATTTATCATTTCAAATTCTCACTAACATTTAAACGATTTTAATTGAAATTGGTGTGTATTAACTCTTATAAGCTAATGAAAGTAAATAAAATAAACAAAGACCCTGTAAAAATACAGGGTCGGATACAGGGTTAAGGGAACACATAGTTTCTTAAAAACATAATAGCATATAATTTTTGTATAGCTATATGAGGATTTTGACAAAATTAAGAACAAGACAGAAAATCTTTGAGAAATCAAATATAGTGGTGGAAATATGATTAGGAAGTGAACTATTTACATGTTAATATAGATGAAACCTTTTGAGTACCGTAATCAAAAGGTATTTGAATTAGAGTTTTAGGTTAGTGAGATAATTAATCTTCCTGAAAAAGAAAAATGGTTTTTTAGATTAAAAGAAGAAAAGACACCTTTTGGGTGTCTTTTCTTTTGGTATACAGCTCACATATTGTTGAATTAGATACGAAACCATAATTCGACTATGAAATAAACAACATAGGAAATTTTAACATAATCTGGACTGAACAAAATATGTAATAGTGCATTTTTAGTTTTCATTTAGCTTATTGTGGATATAGAACAGCAATATAAATAAAAAAGGGCATGCAGTCGTAGCTGCCGCCCTTTTTAGGAGGAATTTAAGACACCAATAGGACGACACGTATTGGTAAAAAGGCTCAAAAATAGTATATGTAAAAAGAAAAAGTCCTATACCAAAAGTGGACTGAGCTTTATCTTTTTTACTTATTCAAAAATCAAATCCCGCTCTTTTTAAAATCGGTACAGCAAACATATAGTTTGGAATGGAATCAGAAAAAGTATACATGAAAATGGCAGACAACAATTTTGTCGCCTGCCGGTGCCAAGGGACTGAATGAGTTAGTCAATTCCTATAAATTGCTACCCCATTACCAGAAGAGTGAAGCCGCTAGTTCAAACGGCTTAAACCTAGTTTGCCTGATAAAGAAAAAATTATGAGTGAAAATTTTGTTTGCTCTATATGAAAAGATAATTAAATATTCATCAGATAAGGATAATACAGCATATCTTGAATAGGGTGTAGGAACGAAATAAGGGTAAGAATGTTTATTAAGGAAGGGACTGAATCAGGAGTGGGACTTTCGGACAGGATTTGGGGAGCCATGGTTGCTTTGGGCATTGCGACTAATATCATTGCTTGTATAATGGCAGTATACATTCCAAAATATGAGCTAATGATAAACTGCCTTACAAATATTTTATTTTTAATACTTATAGCTAAAACGTTTATTAAGATGAAAATTAACAAATGGATGGCATTAGGATTTACGTTGGTTGTAATAGAAAAAGGTATTAAGGCAGGTTATGACTTCTACACACATGATTATTATGGTGCCAGTTGGAGTTTAGCTATCATTGTTTATTGCATATACGAGATGGAAAATTATTATGTTGAAACAAATAATTAGCCGCAAAAATAAGGGTTAGTAGGCGAAATTCTTGTTAAAGTATACAATTTTTTAAACAATGATATTACGGTCCTGTTTTTTACTTCAATAGCATAAAAAAAGACGCCATAAGGCGCCCCCAAATTGGGTAAACGAGGTTTTAGTTTTCCAATCTAAAGAAATTATGTATCAGCTCACAATGAGAGTATATCATAATATACAATCAAAAAAATATGTATTATTACATATATGAGTTTAACAAACGTAAGATGAGAGTAAATCAACATATTATAAAAAAGACACTACAAGAGTGTCTTTTTTTTGAAAATACTCTATAATTAACTTTGGGGAAGGTAATGTTAGAGTATTCGTTTAGCATTATCTTTATATTTGATAAACCATGAAATCGAAAGATTTTGTGGTTTATTTTTTTACAATAGCTATTACATTATTGGTAGTGAGCTATTGATTGTTATAAGCATTTGGAGAGGTAGAATTAAACATCTAACATCGAATAACAGTTCCAGAATATAACGTTATGAAATGATCTCCCATATCTAAAACGTTACTTGCCTGTATAAAGCCCTTAAAACCTTCTGAAGAATAATAAATTTCTTTTGGTATACTTTCTTTAGATTGGAAATGTGTTTTAGAGTACTTTACATAATGATTTTTAATAATTTTTGATTCAGGAACAATAGTATTTTTTTGTTTCAGTGATTTTATAGCACTAGAAGGTGGTATAAATTTTTGAGTGTCTTGGTAATTAGGATCTAAGGTGTCAGCTTGTACATTGTGTGACGAAACAAAGAGGCTTAAACTACTTCCCATAATTAATGTTGAAAATACTAACTTTGAGAATTTTGTTAATCTACTCATTTTACAATCTCCTTTTCATTATTTTGTAAGGTATCTCCTTACACCTCACAGTCTATATCCACTACAAAAGGGTGTACATACATATTGATAGACAAATCTCTACAAAATACCTCATGTTTTTTGGGTTGTGTATAATAATCCAATGTTTAATAATTTATCAGAATTAAAAAAGTAGGTCATATATAAAAGAAAATGAATAATTTATGCAGAGAATGTATATGGAATTATTGTTTAAATATTCTAAAATGAGTTGATAAAGATGACTTGGTATTATTAGACAATAATTCATTCGATAGGTTGAATTTGAAAAGCGAATTCTCTTTTTGAGGTTTTATTATTTAAAATAACTAAAGAATTAAGTACAAGCCCACAAGTTAAATAAAAAAAGTGAGAAAAATGATAAACATTCTTCTCACTTCCATCAATTAGGGTGGCATATACATATATATGCGTTTAAGAGGATTTTCGGATGAAAAATCCACATACACAGTATAACAAAATATTAAAGACTCTTTGTATGTAATATTGCATATGAAGAGTTGGTAGATATAATAGTTAGTCTATTTCTATTATTTAACGGATTTTCCGGAAGAGTTCTCCTACCTTAAGAGGTGCAGGGTGATAGGTGAGAGAAGAATTTTGGTTTGGCGTAGCCAAAAAGAACAATACATATTTTGATATGTAAAGACCCTCCAAATGGAGGGTCTTTACATACACTTATATTAATTTTGTTGTGGTGCACCACCATGATCGCCAACACTATATGAAGGAGCCGGATAATGTCCATGGGTTGCAAGCTGATCTGTTTTATAAAACTGAGAAATTTCCACCGTTAGAACCCCAATAAAAGCAATACCTGATAATAATAGGCTGATTTTTTTCATTATTTTAACACTCCTTTTTCAATTGATTTTCTTCTGGCTTGGTAACAAATATGGAAATAGTCACTTACCTTTTGGTGGTTCTCTAATTGTCTACATTTTGTGGCAAATAATTCGGCGTATTCGACAACATATTCCCATAATTCTTCTTGCTCAAAGTATAAGATTCCTTCTTGAATGATTTTTTCTAATTCTTCCAGTGGAATATTTTCATTTAATCTTTTTAAAATAGAGAAGTGGTGTGTGTATTCTTCGTTATGAATTCCTCTGCAAATCTGTAATCCCTTACCAATGAGTTTGCTAGCTGCGGATTGTTCTCCTAATTTATAATGCTCCTTAGCTTGTAGGAAGATAGCTTTGAAGTGTGTAGGAATTTTTTCTGTTACTTCTGAAAGGTGACGAATAGCTAACGTAGACATACTTTGATCAGAATACAGCCACCCCATAGTACTTTTTACGTATAACAAGGAATCTTCTTCCTTATTCTTCTGTAGTAATTCAATCGCACAATGCAGATATTCTTCAGCTTTTTCGTACTGCTTTAAATAGATACAGCAACCACCTAGCAAACTATTGCAAAAGGCTGTTTTTACTTCATAACCCTCGTACTTCGTAAAGATTGCTCTCGATTTATTTGCGTATTCAATAGAAGCGAGCATGTTATAGGTATGATGATAAAAAGTAGCAATTCTATAGTAGAATTCAGCGTGTTCGATTTCATCTGGAATGTCTACTAATATCTTTTCTGCCAGTTTATAATGTTCCTCTGCCTCAGTAAAACTTGATATAAAAGTGGAATGAATGGATTTAAAAAAGTGATAATAGAAGCGTAGAAAATGGTCTGTAGGCATATCATAATCACTAATAGCATCAAAACTATTTTGTTGAATACCGAGGCTATCTGTTAGGACTGTGTAACGAAATTCAAGTAATGAGTAATATAGTAACAAATTTTGATCCTGACGTTCTTGATTTGACTCAATGCTTAACTTATTAATTTTTTCATCAATTTTCTTTTTTAGATTAGTAGCTTTTACAACCTGTTGAGATAGCATAGATCGATACCAGTCGTTCAATAGAGAGGTTAATTGCTCATTTCCCTTTACTGAAACACTCACTATATACTCCCCCATCCTATAGAAATATCTTAATCCTATTTAATTGTAACTATCATAGCAAAATAGAAGGAAAAATGGAGGTATTTTACAATGTTTTTCAATAAAATTCATAAAAAATAATCAATTTGTGTCGAATATACTTAGTATTTAATACCTAAAATTTATTAAAATGCTGATTCTAAAAGCTATTTTTGCATAGAATCAGCAGTTGATGAATTTATCACCATTGGAGAAAGTAAACCAGAGGCTCAATATATAAGTAAGAGCTTTAGTGGAGTAGCTACAAGAAGGGGATAGTTATAAATTTGTTAAAGCACAGTATAATTATTAAAATTTTCACCTTGTTTCCTTTTCAGATAGGTTAAGTAGAAGAAGATAGGAAGTTTTTCTTTGAACTAAGCTTTTTGACAGGAAAAGATATTTTCATTAAAACAAAGCATTATTCTTTCAGAACAAAGGAATCACTAGAACAATATGTGATTCCTTTGAGAAATGCTATTAAATGCTAGACTAATTTCTAATGGTCCCAGTATCTTTTATTTTGACGTGTGTCTTTACATTTATTTTAGCCTCTGCTAAAGCTTGCAACCAATCTCCTTTTACTTTTTTCCACTCTTTATATTGAAAAGCTCTAGCATATAGGGATAATCCAATTGGATCAATTTTATTCTGCTGTATTTCATTTAATATATTTTGTAAATTATCATTAATTTCTTTTTGAATAGCACTTTTTAAATTATTTATATTTTTTTTATTATCATAGTGCCCCTTAATTAAATTCGCATTGGTTTTTTCTATTAAAGCTACATTAGCATATATATTGAAATTAAATACAAACTTTCCGTTTTGATAATTAACATCTACCTTCCTTGTCGCGTTCTGTACGAAGATAGATGTGTTTGTCTTTTTGTTGGATTTTTTAGGAGGAATCGCAAGGTGTAGTATCATTCGGCCGTTACTTTTTGGCTTATTTATAAGATTGAAAAATTTAACATTTTTTTTAGGGATATGAGTTAAGTATTTCCCTCGGCGATTTAAAAATGCAATTCCTACTGTGTCGATTTCATTCTTTGTTTTTTTGATAATTGGAACAGTTTGCGTCATTCCTTCTTCATTTTGTTCTCTCATTAATTGTTGAATTGTAGAAGAGACGGATTGGTTATTTTGAATTGACGATTCGATTACACCATTTATATAAGATGAAAGTGATGGTTTACTAGGCTTGTGAATTTTAAAAATTTCTTCTGCAGGTCCATCTACAAGTACTACTTTAGCATTAATGGTAGCGTAAGGATCACGATAAGAGGAATCAAGCTCCTGCAACCAATTTGCTTCTTGCGCTAATTTTTTCCCAATTAAAATGATTTCAGCTTTGGAAGCTGTCATAAAGCCAGTTAACTTCGTATCTATTTTACTGAATCCAGTATATACAGTAGATGCTTGTGTCCAATGTTCTATAGTGCTTTTTGGCTGTTTATGATGAAAGAGTGGTATGCTTGTTCCAACTTTTATGTCTCCATTAGGGGTTCCATCCAAGCCAA
Organism: Bacillus sp. MN7755; assembly: GCF_054771475.1. NCBI lineage: Bacteria > Bacillati > Bacillota > Bacilli > Caryophanales > Bacillaceae > Bacillus > Bacillus sp. MN7755. The sequence goes on along the minus strand of NZ_BTRL01000025.1, from coordinate 91,406 downwards.
TTAACAGGATTAATGAAACCTTCTCAAGAGGAATTCTCTGACTACAACCAATTAAATATACACAACAAATTACAATCCATATCCATTTTCGAATCAAAGTTGTTTCCTCCTAGTAATCCAAGTAAAAAGAATACTGTAAGCGAAAAATAAGATTGGTAATAGAATAAAGAAAACGACATTTAAGATATCCATAAGAGAATATATAAACAAATATTGATCCACATCGGGATTTAGGAAAATAAATAGGCCAACTATAAATAACATAAAAGCAAGCAGCGCCCAATTGCGGGCGTTTTTTTGAAGTGAAATGGTCACAGATTTAAAACTGAAAAATAAATACGGATATATCGTAGTGGAAAATACAATTAAATAGTAAGCGATATATATAATTTCTAATCGTTCCATGAAAGAAAAACGAACCCCTTTTAACAGATGAAATACTGGCCAGATTACGTCTTTTATTCCCTCCGGACTAAAGTATATATAAGAAAGAATAGTCACATATAGATAGAAAAACATGGTTCCAGTATTCGCAATTAGTAGTCCTTTTATGGCTTTTTGTTTTTTTTGTAAGAACGGGTATATATAATATGCAAGTTCTAAGCCAGCATAAGGAGTAATGGTTTCTTTTGTTGCCTTTAGAATAGGGTATAATCCATCTTTAAAAATAGGTAATAGGTGTAAAGGGTTGTAGTTAGTCTTTAGTGAAAAAAGAAGAAATAGTGGCATCCAAGTAGTGAAGAAGAAAACAAGCATAGAATAACTAGTAAGAGCCCTTAACCCACTCAGGGCCAAAATAATAAAAGGTAATAGTAATAATATGGTGATTTGATAAGCAGGAGTGGAAGGGAATATCCACACTTTTACAATATCAGTTGCCTTTAATAAAGTATTAAAGCCAGCAAAAAATAGATAAAAGGCATATAAAAGAAAAAGAATTGTCCCTATCCATTTACCAAAGTACGTTTTTAGGATTTGTGAGAAATTTTTGTTGGGATTTTTTTGTAACAATAATATAATAAATACGCCGATTATAGAAGTAGTTATCCAGCCAAGAATGATAGAAATCCAGCCATCTGTGCCAGCCGTAGTAGCAAGTGGGCTTGGCATGATTAACATACCTGATGCAAGTTGCAGTGAATGAATGAAAATAATAAATTCAAATAAAGTTATGTTTTGGAATTTAAGATTCCCCATGCGAACCACCTTCTTTTTTCTTTTTATGTTTCGGCTGTCCTGTACTCGAGCGGGTGGTAATCATAGAAATAGGAAATCTTACAAAAGAATCTTTTAATTCTTGAAGCCGAAATGGCGCGATTGGCAATCCGTATGGTGAACCATAGGAGGTTAGTGAAACAAAATGAGCGAATAAGAGCATTAATCCACTAACGATACCTACAATCCCATAAAAGTATGCCAATAACATCATTGGAAAACGAATAAGGCGTATAGAACTTGATAAATCATAATTAGAAACAATAAATGATGCAATGGCTGTAATAGATACGATAATAACCATAACGTTACTCACAAGACCTGCTTGAACAGCCGCCTGTCCAATTACAATCCCTCCAACAATTCCTATGGTTTGTCCAATGGGTTGTGGTAAGCGAATACCAGCTTCACGTAGCATTTCTAGTGTGATTTCCATTATAAAAGCTTCTAATAAGGGAGAGAAAGGGACTTTGACTCTAGACGTTGCAATAGAAGTGTATAAATCTATAGGAATGATTTCAAAGTGAAAAGACACTATAGCAATATAAAATGCCGGTAAAAAAATAGCTATAATAAATCCTGCAAATCGTAATAAGCGAAAAAATGAAGCAATGAGCCAATGAATATTATAATCATCTGGAGTTTGAAAGAATCCAATTAAATTCATTGGAACAATCATTGCACCAGGGGATCTATCCATTAACACTGCTACTTTTCCATCGAGTATATGATTTGAAATGGCATCTGGGCGTTCGCTTAAATAAGCTTGTGGGAAAGGAGTCCAATTTTGATCTTTTGTATAATTAGATAGTTCTCCAATACTCAATACTGCATCCGTTTTAATTCTACAGATTCTAGTTTCTATTTCTTGGACTACATCTGCGTTTGCTACATCACCTAAGTAAATTAAATAAACTACTGAAGTGGCTCGTTCTCCAATCGTCAGCTTTTTGATCTTTAACTCTGTTGAAGGAAGATATCGACGAATTAAGCCTATATTTTTTGTGGCATTCTCAATAAATCCATCATGTGAGCCTTTAATAGTAACTTCTGAAATGGGTTCTTGAATTGCTCTTTCTGCCCAGCCTTTTGTATTTATTAGAAGTGACCGCTTTTCTCCTTCCATAAATAGAACACATTGACCCTCAAGTAATCCTTCTTTAATTTCATTCCATGTAAATACTATTTTGGTATGAGTAGCAATAATATTAGAATTAAATATTTGACTGTCTTCATTTACTTCTTGTAGTAATGGTGTAACAACATTGCTTTTTAAAGCGACACCATCTGTAAGGCCTTCAAAATAATATAGTAAAATATTCGTGGTTGTTTTTAATTGCAAAGGATGTTCGATTAAATCTGCACTAATATCAAAGATAGTATTTAATGTATTTTTAAGTTCTTTTAAGTTACTTGTTTGGATGTTTTTAATGTTTTTATCTGTTTTAGTTTCTAAGGTCTCTTCATTTAAGGACAAAATTGACACCTCTTTAATATATAACGATTAGTTGTATTTATTATTTTTAGTTGAGGGAATTTTATTCACAAATTTAAACAAATTTGGAATGGAAATTAATAATTGAGAGTAAAAAAGTAGAGGTAATTTGTGTGGAAATCTAAGTATCAAGATAGAATTGAAATTTGAATGATTATAACAAAAAAGAACCCTTGTAAGGCTCTTTTTCATAGTTGGTAAATATGTTGTCAACAATAGAGGGCAATTAAGGTAGTAATTTAGATGTCTTTAAGTTAATCAGTTGAATTTTGTAGGAAGAATTCTTTTTTCATATTTTAATGATCGATTAAAAAGACATTACATTTATTTGGGTGTTCTAGTGTATTTAAACTTTGCGTGCTAACAATTTTTGTTTAGGGACAAAATGTTTTTTTCTGAATTGACAGAAAAATCAAAGTGCAAAATTCCTATTGGTTATTTTGGTAGGTATCAAATATTTCTTTGGCCTTATTTTCTTGATGTTACCGTACATTTATATGTTTCTAAGGGAAAGAATTACTTTTATTTTTATTACCCTCTATTGTTTGATTAAGATGGTAACATGAAATTAAAACGTTTACAACCAGAAAATAAAGAAAAAATATTAAAATGCGACTTTTTTCGACAATTTTTCTACGTTAATATCTAATATTTTTATAGGAAAAGGTGGTGGAAAACGTACCCTTTTCCTATAAGATGTTTTGTAGGAATTAGATATAACTAAAGTAATAATAGCCTAAAATTAAAATGAAATTCCATGAATTTGAGCCCAAAGTCATGAAAACCATTGATAACGTTATAATTAAATTTTTGAACCGTAAGAGTTTTAAAAGTAAGGTCAAACTTTAGTCCACTTTGCGTTTCTTCCTTTTGTAACTAGCTTAATATGGCCAAATAATTGCAAGGAATTTAAAGCCTTACTAATTGTACTCTCTGCAATGTCTGGATATCTGTTACGAATACTTTCCTTAGTAAAGGGTTGTTTTTGTTTAAGTATAAAATCCTGAATTCTCTCAACTTTAGTATGTTTACATATAGAATCTAGAACAGTGTTATGCAGATCTTTGTAAGCCTCTAATATAATAGTTAAAAACGTTTTTAACCAAAAGCTACTATTGTGTTCCTCGCAGTACCAATTTACCGAAGATTTATAAATCGAATTGTAATATTCAGATTCATTTTTCTTAATATACTTATCCAAACATACATATTTTACAAATGTATGTCCACTCTTAATTAGCAGCAACTGCATTAACATAAATGCTAGCCTGCCATTACCTTGATTGAAAGGGACTATGCAATAAAAATTTAATATAAAACGAGCTATTAATAAAAGCGAATGTAGCCCCTTACTAGTATTTAATGAGTTGTATTGATCACATAATTGCTCCATAAACTGTGGAATGAGTTCATGTGGAAGAATGCGGTAACTATTCAAGTGCATTCCATGCTCAGGAATACCTGGAATAATAAAAGATTTTTCACGCCATTTGGCACTGTCAGAGGTAAGGTAATGTATTAGTTGAAAATGTAATTCCTGTATAGTTGCTGGATTAATTGATAAAGTACAGGAGTTTTTATGTACAAAAGAAAGTGTTTGATAATAACAAAAAATAGCATCTTCCGAAATGTTTTGAGGTACTATATCATCTAAAATAAGTTCTTTTAATCTTTTATTAGGAACTTTTATATCCTCATAAATAGTAGTGAAATTTTTTATGTAATGTAGTGGTATAGTTTTTTCTAAACTATTAAATATGTCAGGGTTTTGTTCCTGATAAGCAGCTAATTTTCCTTTGAATTCGCTAATTTCACTTATTAAATTGATTAACCTCCTTTTTAATTCAATATTTTTATACTTATCATCAAAAAAATCTCTCATTTTTGTTCCCCCTGTAACCCCTTAACACGTTGTTGCATATATCATTCCATTCCATTCTAAAGGTGTTTCATGACATCATTATCAAATAACGACATTTTTGTTCTGATTTTGATCTTGTTTTAGAATCTATATTTTTATTTGATAATAAAAATATAAAAGTTATAAAAAAGAATCGTTAGGATTCAATTTTAATAGGCATAATCCTAACATCAAATGTACAAATGTACAATAAAAAAATAAAAAATATAAAACTATCGACTCTTTTAAAAGATTATTAAGTAGTTGTGGCTATAGATATGTTTTAGTTTTAGAGTAAATATTGAAGTGGCAATAAATTTTTCATGGTTGAAAAAATAGATAAACTATTAATTTGTGACAGTTATGTGCCTAATCTATTCATTTGTTATGATGAGAATTCCAAAATTAAATCCTAACGAGCTTAACTTTCTATATTTAGGATAAAGATTAGGGGAGGTATGTTGATGAAATGTACCATTAAATATAGATATATGTAACGTTCAACACTTGTATTGTAAAATATTTTGACATGAGTTAATTTAGATACTAGGTACAGGAGCATTTAATAAAAATTCAGTAAAGTACCCTTTAAACGTTTCACCCTAAAAACGTTTATATTTATTGGAATTTCAAGCACACTGAAGTTTTTTGTTTTTTCCTGTACCTTATTAGGTAAAAATAATACAATAAATTGATAGAATGTTATGGGGGAATTGGATTTTTAATTCTCTTTTTCTTACTTTATATTATCAATCTCTAGATGATTTGTTTACAGTAAGGATTCAAAGGATAGAAGATGACTATTCAAAAGTACATAAAGTTAAGTTGGATATCTTAATGATTTTATTGTGTTTTTAGGGTTTAGAAAATATGTGTGAATTTAACCTTGGAAATGACTTGTTTGTATGTTATATAGCAGAAATGTGAAGTCTGGAAGAGACTGATTTAATTAGTTTCTTCCAGACTTTTTTACTTTAAAAACGTATTTTTTCAGCATGAGGGTAAATATAATTCTTTAAATTAATATTTGAATTTTTTGTGAAATAATGTAAGGATTTTATTCCTCTATTAATACATAATGTTACAAAATAGAGTTATTGTATTTATTTTATTGATATATAAGATTAATAATAATAATAAATGTATCAATGTATGAGAGATATTAGTATATTTAATAGCAATTTGTTCGTTTATCTCTATATTGCTATTATATTAGCGATAACAATAATATATTGGGGGGACAAGAATGAATTTGAAATTAACATCTAAATTTGAAGGATTAAGAAAAAGTAAAAAAGGAATTGGTGCCTGTATTTTAGCTGCAGGGGTGACGGCTATTACAATGATACCTCAAAGTGCGTATGCACATGGATTTGTTGAAAAGCCAAGCAGTCGTGCTGCTTTATGTAGTCAGAATTATGGAGCATTAAATTTAAATTGTGGAAATATAATGTACGAACCTCAAAGCTTAGAAGCGCCTAAAGGATTCCCAGATGGTGGACCGATTGATGGGAAAATCGCTTCGGCAGGAGGACTGTTTGGAGGGATTCTTGACCAACAAACATCAAATCGCTGGTTCAAAAATACGATTAAGGGTGGAGCAAATACATTTACATGGAAATATACAGCTGCACATCCTACAAGTAAATGGCATTATTACATTACAAAAAAGGGATGGGATCCTAATAAACCATTAACACGTGCTGAATTAGAACCAATTGGAACTGTGAAACATGATGGTTCTGCCGCATCAAATAATTTAACACATACAATTAACGTACCAACTGATCGAAATGGTTATCATGTTATTTTAGCTGTATGGGATGTAGCAGATACTTCAAACGCGTTTTATAATGTAATTGATGTAAATCTAGTAAATAATGAAACTCCCGATACAGTAGCTCCAAGTCAACCAACTGGATTAAATGCGTCTAAAGTTTCTGCCAATAGTGTTGCACTAACATGGAAGGCTTCTACGGATAATATAGGTGTAAAGGAATATCAAGTGTTACGCAATGGGGAAGTAATTGATACGGTACCAGGTACAACATTTATTGATAAAAAACTAAAAGCAAATACGCAATATACCTATACAATAAAGGCGTTAGACTCAGCTGGAAACATATCAAAAGAAAGTGAAGAACTAAAGGTTAAGACAACAAATGAAATTCCAGATATAGAAGCTCCGACTCAACCGAAAGGATTACATAGTATGAGTACAACAGCAACAACTGTTGACTTGATGTGGAGTCCGTCTGAAGATAATGTAGGCGTAGACCATTATATTGTATATAAAGAAAGCGCTGGAGTTATGAATAAAATTGGGACAACGGATAACACATCCTTTATGGATAAAGAATTGAAGGCTAATACATCGTATAAATATGTAGTGACGGCGGTTGATTTAGCTGGAAATGAATCTAGTAGAAGTGATATTTTGAATGTAACAACAAAGTCAGAGGATCCCACATATGAAAAATGGGATGCAAGAAAAGCATATACAAAAGGTGATAGAGTAGTACATGAGGGAAAAGTGTATGAAGCAGTTCAAGATTATCAAGGCAATGGTGACACAAATTGGATTTTTGCCCTATCGCTTTGGAAGCCAGTTTTGAATAAATGATAAGTGGGAAAATGTAGTTAACATTTTTGGGTTTTTCTTTGAAGTAAAGGGTCGTTCCAAATATAAATCCCTGAATGGTTTAAATGATATGTTAATAAATTTAATCACCATCCTAATGTTTACGAAATGAAATCAGAAAAGAATCCCAATGGTATTCCATTAAAAAGGAACTCCAATGGGATTCTTTTATTTTCTAATTTGTAATAGCGTATATTTTCACAGTGAATTTGCTAGTGGCACCAATTGGACTTGCGATATAATATTTAGTATTTGAGTAAGCCTCAGTCCTAGATCCATGTGAAATATTTTTCCAACGAATAGAATCGGTACCTAAGGAAACATCAATCATTACATTGAAAGAGATAGTAGAAGGATGATCTTTCTTTGAAGGCTCAATAAACCATTTTAATTCTTTAGTTCCTACAGGTAAATTATCAATTTTAAAGTTTTGACTAGAACGATTTTGTTGTCCAGATAAAGGACTAGATTCGGATGGGATTTGCGAAATTAATATCTCTTTTTCATTCGAATGTACACCATTTAATTTAATGATACTATCAATTAAACCTGGCCCAGGAAAATCAGCTGCGATAATACCAGAATGTCTAACTCTACCTTGTTGTAAGAGTTCGGTCCCAAGTGTATTCATCCCACCATAATATACTTGCCCATTTCTATCGCGGGGGAAATCACTCCACGCATTAGTGTAATTCGTTTGAATCAACTTAGGGCTACTATCAGTATTTCTATTCTCTTTTCCGCTTGCAACAAACCAAGGATATACATTATTTAAAAATGCGGCTGCACCACCCGTACCACTAAAATGGTTAAGATATATTTTTCCATTATTAAAGTTAGTATTTGCACTTTGTAGATGAGTTTTTATCGCATTCCATTTTTCATATATTTCGTCTGGTCCGCTTCCAATTTCAAATTTATCTTGTATATTCAAACTATCGTAATCAATACCGTATAATTGAGAGGATGCAAAGTTTTGTAAGACTACAATTTTACCTCGGATATCTCCTAAAGTAGGGTTGTTTCTGTCTATAGCTGGTACGGAATTAGGATCCCAAAAATATGAAGCATTAACGTTTTTATATTTTAAAAATATTTCCTCAAATGATGGAGATCCACTTTCAGGTGTAGTTTCTTCTTTTAAGCGCATTAAAATTGTTTCAGTCGGATAATCTTTTAAAAATTGAATTGCATCTTTTAATACATCTTCAAACACTGCTTTTTGATTTACAATGCCATGGTACATTGCAAAAGAATCTTTTACACGTTTAACGCGCATATCTACATATCGAATTCCAGAATTTAATTGTTGGGGTAAACTCATAGTTTGATTTCTTGTCAAATTTTCATCAAGAAAACTTGCGCCATGTAAAGCCATTGTGCCATGAGTTCCTGGAATAGATATTTCACTTAATTTTGTTGAATCTGCTACTTCTGACATCCACGATGGATTTTGATAACCTAGATTGGGTTCATAGGAATAACCTGGATGACTATCAGCTAAAATAGTTGATGGTGTACCTAAACTTGCTAGTGTAAAACAAGTGAGGATGCTAATTTTAAAGAAATTTTTTATTTTGTTCATTTTATCTCTCCTGACCTTTACATAATAGCTATAATAAGATGGTTTTTGACTATATTTATTGTTTTCTATTCCTAATGTAATGAATTTTTGTAATTGAAAAAGGGGTAGTGAGCTAACTTGAGATATTATAAATTTACTGTAATGAATTGTATCTAATAGCCAAACGGATTCTTAAAGAATAGTAGCATAAAAAGGTGAAAAATAAGCTTTTTGCTGTATTGTATACAAACAAAACAGAAGCCTTAAAAAGACTTCTATTTTGTGACATATTATGAATGATAAGGTGGTTAACAAATTAAGATAATGTGAGTGAGCGGTAAAAATCTATTTATAGCTGTTTCAGGAATTTCTTATAACAAGGCTATTCAGGAAAAGTGGTCCCTACAATGATAATAAAAATTAAAACATACTATTCATTAAAACTTAGACTAACTACAGTTGCGATAGATTGGGCTGCATGTTCCCAGCTTCCATCTATAACTTTACCAATCTGCTGCCCAAGTGTATTTAAATCATTTGGATTAACTGGAATTCCATTATACGCAGCAAGAATTGATAAAAGTGGAGCAGCAAATGGTGTCCAACCACCTCTATCAATATTAAATACAGGCTTATCTACTACTTTTCCATCTTGCACAGTAAATTCATAATAAAATTGATCATCTGGGCGGAAACTTAAATGATGAGAAATTTGTCCCTTAACATATTTTTTTCCTCCACCTAGATTTACTACTTCTATTTCTTTTACATTAAATTCATGCTCAAATACTTTTATTTTTTTGACTTCTGGACCATTTAAGGCAGCATTAACAGCTGTTTCTAAATTATTTTGTGCTAATGGTTGAATAGTCATTTGTGCCTCTTTTTGTTGGATAGGAGCCTCTTTTTCTGCAGCAAACACTGATGTAGTAGGTAGTGCGCCTGTAGCTAATGTAGCTGCAAGTGCTGTTGTCATCATGATTTTTCTTTTCATCTTCATAGTTTTTCTCCCTCTCTTAAAGTTTTGATATATAATCTTTTAAAGACTGACATTGTGCAATATTTTATTTCATAATGCACAAAAAAATGGTTTAAGAATTATGTCAGAGAATTAAAATTAATTATATATGTATTTAAGATGATATCTATCTACACATATTTTTTCAATTTTTAGACAAAAGTAATGGTAATGACTTCTTAAGAGTCAATTTTGTACCTTGTTTATCTATAGAAATCTTATAAATAAACTAATTTTATAGTGAATGTAATATATTTGATATCAAATGTCTTACATAATGCTATAAAATTTCACAATTTTTTATTTTAAAGAATGGAGCAATAGGGATTCTAATTGCAAGGGATACGGGAATAGCCTAATCAATTAGAGTTTGAAAGAATTCTTTTCTTAGGATTCCCTCACTTCTAAATGAAGTGAAAGAGGGGGTAGTTCAAAATAATGAGAAAGAATCAAAGTTATGATGTATTGAAAGAAAAGAGAAAAGAACGTAATAATTTTCCGAACCGGGGTTAAATGTCAAAGGTTCGAAATAATCTTCTAAACCTTGAAATAACAGGTAAAAATAATAAGCACTCACGTAGAAGTGCTTATTCAAATTCGATTTCTGTTTTACCATCTGATGTGAAGTATCTTATGGTTGTTTTGTCGTATTCTTGCAAGCCACTCTGTGCTACGGCGTCTTTTAACTTTGTTCTCGTTCTGTAGCCGAAATTTTTCCGTAAGCCTTCGTCAGCATTTGACAATGCTGTTTTGTCAACGAAAACATATAAGACATACAAGTTATTTTCTTTATTTAATTCAACCGCTGTTACAGTACCACCGAAATATTCTATAATCTCCTTGGTTCTACGTTCAATACTTTTCGTCATTCGTGTCTGCTCATCTTTTGGTTGTTCTGTTTTCACCGTTGTTTGTTGTGTATTTGGCTGCTCCTTTTGAACCATTTCTTTTTCACCGCAAGCTGCTAACATTACAACCGATAAACCAACTACTAATACTAATTTCTTCATCATCTAAATCCTCCTAATGTCAATATCTAAATATTAGCATACAATGAAATTTATTACTGAATATGGAGTGATATGTAATGCTTGTCGTGGGTATGAATTATGTGGTGTCACCTATTGTAACATTTAAAATGTTAGTACTTATCTTTCTTAATAACATTATATATTTGACTTCGTGAAAAGCATTTTAATGGATTGTTTTAGCTTAATATAAAAAGAGGACGCATTATTATTTACGTCCTCTTTTTATTTTTATATATTAGATAAGTTTAAGCAGAAACTTTTATTTTAATTATGTAGATTCACGAATAATTAAGTTAGTAGGATATTTAATAATTTTACGTTTAATAGATTCATCTGTATTTATATATAGTAGTATCTCGTTAACGGTACGTTTACTCAGTTCAACAATTGGAATATCAATAGTACTAATTGTTGGGGTTGTAACTGTACAAATTAATTGATTATCATAACCACAAACAGCTAAGTCAGTTGGAATAGAATACCCTTTAATAGTAGCTCCTTTAATGACTCCAGCAGCAACTTGATCATTTCCAGTAAATAATGCAGTAGGTTTATCTTTTAATTTATCTAGCTTCTCAAAAATTTTAAATCCATCATTAATAGTAATTGCATCTCCAAATAGCCAATTTTTATTGAATGGTAATTGTTTTTCTTTTAAGGCATGCAGATAACCTTGTTGGCGTTTTAATTGTGCTTGACTATTAAGAGAGTCAAAACAAAAGCCAATTTTTTTATGACCTTTGCTTATTAAATGTTTAACAGCTTTGTATCCAGCTTCAAATTCATCGTAACAAATTATCGGAATAGGTGCATTTTCCTCATACTCATTACAAAGTATTATGGGCCCATATGCTAAATAATGCTCTATATTTTCCCAACTATTTTCTAGGGATGCGAGAATTACACCATCTACAGCTTTATTCTTTAGTAATGAAAGTAATTCAAGCTCTATTTTTTTCTCATAAAAAGTCTGATAAATTAGCAATTTGTAATTGTGTTTTAATAATTCTTTAGAAATTTCTCTAGCTAATTTCCCGAAAAAAGGATGATCTATATTTGGAATTGATAGAGCAATGGTTTGTGTCTTATTTATCCTAAGATTCCTAGCAATAGCACTAGGAGTATAGTTGAATTCTTGCATTACTTTTATTATTTTCTCACGTTTTTCTGAATTTACATAAGGATGATTATTTAGAACTCTTGAAACCGTAGCATTTGATACATTACATAATTTAGCTATTTCATTAATTGTTACCATAGAGAAACCCTCCGTAAAAAATATGTTGACATGTAATCGATAACATAAAATATAGTCTACTCATGATTTTCAAAATAATTTCTTAGAGGTGATTTAACGTGAAAACTCTTACTACAATTTCTGGACATAGTAAAGACAATTTAGCTTTATTAAAGTGCCTACAGGGGGAAACAAAAGAAAAAGAATTTGAAATTAGTAATATATTGCCGAATCACAAGATGAAAGAGAAATTATTTAGGGAAAACAAATTGAAAATAGATATTGATATAGAAAAAGATATTTTCAATTATAGCAGAAAAAATATACAGAAAATAGAATTTATGCCAGTTAATCGGTTGATTTCTCAAGATGAGGTTGAAAAAATTATTGGAGTTTTAAAAGACGTTTTACCAACAGGTCAATTTACAAGTGGACCATTTTCAAAAAAGCTAGAAGAAGTAATCGGAAGTTATTTAAATAAAAAGTTTGTAATTGCAACAAGCAGTGGTACAGATGCCCTTATGGTGTCATTGTTATCTATTGGTATTCAGCCTGGAGATGAAGTAATTATGCCAGCTAATAGTTTTGCGGCTACTGAAAATTCCGTGTTAGCAGTCGGAGCAAAACCTATATTTGTAGATATAGATCAGAAGAGTTATTGTATTGATCCATCTAAAATAGAAGAAGCTATAACCCCAAAAACTAAATGCATTTTACCTGTACATTTGTATGGTAAACAATGTGAAATGAAAAAAATTCGTGAAATTGCGGATATATATCAATTAAGAGTTATTGAAGATGCATGTCAAGCTATTGGTTCTTCAAATCTTGGAGAATATGGAGATATTATTGTCCTTAGTTTTAATCCATATAAGAATTTTGGTGTATGTGGTAAGGCAGGAGCAATAATTACTGATAATGAAAATCTTGCAATACGTTGCAATCAATATAGTTATCATGGATTTGAAATTGATAAAAAAAATAAAAAGGTATTAGACTTTGGATTCAATTCTAAAATTGATAATTTGCAAGCAGCTATTGGTTTGGAAAGAATTAAGTATTTATCATACAACAATTTAAAAAGAGCGTATTTAGCTCAACGATATATTCGTGAGTTAAAGGATTTAGAGGATAGAGAATTAATAAAGCTACCTATGATGACAGAAGATAATGTCTGGCACCTTTTTCCGATTAGAGTTGAAAATGGAAGAAGAGACGAGTTGAAAAATAAATTGTACCAATTGTATAACATTGAAACAGATATTTATTATCCGGTATTATCTCATAAACAAAATACTAAGTGGATAAAGGAAAATGATTTGCAAAACAATATGTTAAATACAGAGCAAGTTCATAAAGAAATATTACATTTACCTTTACATCCAAATATGGTGTTAGAAGAGCAAAATTTCGTTTTGGAGGGATTATTCAATGTCAATAAGTAATGAAGTTTTACAGTCTTTAAATTTTGAAAGATTACCACAAGTTAAAAAGCCTAAGTATGTAGTGTTCTGTGATTTTGATGAAACTTATTATCCTCATAACATGGATGATTCTAAAAGAAGCAATATGAAATTGTTAGAAAAGTATTTGTATGAACACGGAAGTAAAGGGGATTTAGTAATTGGTTGGGTAACGGGAAGTAGTTTAGAATCAATTGTTGAAAAAATGAAAAAGGGTAGTATTCAGTATTTCCCTCATTTTGTGGCGAGTGGATTAGGTACAGAAATAACGTACTTTGATAGTAATGGGACTACTATAGAGGATCAAATTTGGGAAGAGAGAATTATAGAGGGTGGTTTTGATTCTTCAAAGATTGAAAGAATTCTTAAATTGCTAGAATTAAAATATGAAATTTTTTTAAGACCTCAGACACAATTAGGAAGTTCTAAGTACAAATTTAATTTTTATTATGAAGAGCAAAATGAATTTATTGATGCAAAGAATTTAGAAAAGATAGAAGAAATCGGAGAAATATTCCAAGTTGGAGTTAATATTAACAAATGTAATCCATTAGCTGGTGATCCAGAAAATTGCTATGATGTAGATTTTATTCCACTTGGAACAGGTAAAGATGAGATAGTGAAATTTATTTTAGACAAGTACGAACTAGATAAAACAAATGCAATTGCTTTTGGAGATAGTGGGAATGATTTAAGGATGCTACAAGCTGTAAGACATGGTTATTTAGTAGAAAATGCAACAGAAGAAGCAAAAAACACACACTCAATGTTAGCTCAAGGTGAATACTCGATTGGAATTTTAAATACTCTAAAGCACATTATTAATTAAAAGGGGATGTTCATATAATGAATATTGGGATTATAGGTGCAGGAAGTATTGCAAGAGCTCATTCTAGAGCATTATCAACTGTTGATAGTTGTAAATTAGTTGGAGTGTATGATGTTAATAATGAGAATGCCCAAAAGTTGGTAGGGAATTTTGGTGGGAAGGCTTTTAATAGCTATGAAGAGTTACTTGAAGTAGTTGATGGGGTAATAATATCTTCACCGAATTTTTGTCATAGATCTCAAGCTGTTCAAGCGTTATTAAAAAACAAACATGTGTTATGTGAAAAGCCAATGGCGATTTCTTGTGAAGAAGCAAAATACATGATGACAATAGCAAAAAATACTAATTTAGTCGCTTCAATGGGGTTTAACTATCGCTACCTATCTTATGTTAAGGCTTTAAAACAATTAATTCAAAATGAAGAATTAGGGGAAATAGTAGTGGTAAGATTGCATTTTAAAAAGAATAGCGCTTTTAGGAGAACTTCGTTTACTTGGCGAGATGATTTTCAAAGTAATAGAACTAGTGGAGCCTTGGGAGATTTGGGAATTCATCTAATAGATTTACTATGGTTTTTATTTGAGAGTGATTTTAGAGAGGATACTGTTCGAACTAAAATTAAAACAAATGTTAAGGAAAAAGAAAGTAAACCAGTTTTTGTTGATGACTATGCTGAGGTTTATGGCCAATTGAAAAATAAGGTTTTTGTTAATATTACAACATCTAAAAGTTCATTTCTTGATGATTGTGGTTTTAGTATAGAGGTAATAGGTACGAAGAAAGAATATAAGTATTCTTCTAAAGAGCCAAATAAATATATACTCTTTGATGGATTGGAAAAACATGAAATTCCGTTACCGTTACCTTTACTAGTCGATCCAGAAAATGAGATTTTTGAATGGTCTGATTCTTTTAGAAGTGAAATTATAGAATGGGCTAAGGCTGCGGAAGGTGGTCCTAATAAGTCTGTAGCAACATTTGAAGATGGATTTCGTTCACAAGTTATATTGGATATGTTTTTTGATAAAAGCAGTAGTAATAAAGAACGATCTGTAGCAACTATTTAGTTTTATGGTAAAAACAGGGGTTTAGAACTTTTACTTAAATCCCTGTTTTTATTTTGGATTGGAGTTGAGAAAAGATGCGGTTAATGTTTTATTATGGTTGCTTGTTTTATTTTATTGTAGGAATAATACATGTTTGCATCGGTAGTTTAATTCCTTCATTAATACAATATTATGGAAGAACCCCTGATCAATTAGGTGTTTTAATATTTTTTCAATTTACAGGTTTTTTATTTGGTGTTCTAAGTTCACCTATACTAGTAAGAAAGTATCATTATTTTAAAACAATAACATTAGGTGTTTTAGTAATGTCCATCGTTCTAGGAGGTTTTATATATATTAAAGAATGGGCATATTTAGCCGTTATTTGCTTTGTATTAGGCTATGGAGCAGGTTTGTTAGAAACTACGGTGGGTTCCTTTATTATTTCAGCAGAAAGGAATAGTGCTGCTAAATTTAGCATTCTCGAAGTATGGTTTGGGGTTGGGGCGCTAGGGTTTCCGTTACTAGTTAATTATATTATAAAATATTATGAATGGTATTTTATTCTTTATGGGATATTACTATTCTTTATTTTTACACTATTTGTTTGGTACATGTTTGGACGTACAAAATTTCTAAATTTTTCTCCTCAAAATAATGAAAAGGGAGGAGCATCCCTTTCCTCATTTACTCTGAAATTTAAAAGTGAAAAGATTACAGTTATATTATTTATTTCACTTTTTGCATTCTTATATGCAGGCATAGAAACTAATCTTGCAAATTTTTTATCTACAATAATGATTCTTACCAATAATGAATTAATCAGTTCATTGAGTATATCTTGTTTTTGGCTAGCAATAGTTATAGGAAGAATACTTGTAGGTAAGCTAGCCCATAAATTTAATTATTGGACATACATTACATCTAGTTGCTTTACATTAGTGATTCTTTTATCTCTATTTCCCTTTGTTCGAGGTACAGGTATGTATTTGTTTATCATCTTTATTATTGGTTTAGTCATAGCGGGTGTTTTTCCAATAACATTAATCTTAGCTTCCCGTATTATGGAAAATAATATTGATCAAGTGACTAGTCTATTTATCGCCTCGGCCAGTTTAGGGGGGGCACTAGTATCATTCCTAATTAGCTGGAGTCTATCATTAAATACTATAACTGTTACTTTTGGGATATTTTCTCTTTTTGCATTGAGTCTAGGTTGTATTATTTTAAAAATGAGGAAAATTGCAACTTACGGTAATGAAAGTGCCAAAAAGGTAGAAAGTATGAAAAATTTGTAGAAAAAATTTTTATAATATGAAAAAATTAATTTTATTTGGAATTCCTAAAAAAGTTGATAAAGTTAAAAATTCTGTATTTGGGCTTTGTTTTATATATTGTGCTGTGTAATATATAAAACAGAGATACTTCAAAAATAAAAATGATATGCAACAGTGACCAGTTCTCAGGTAATTGAATGTTATGATATGAAAAGAATGCCTTGTTGTATATACAATAAGGTAGTAAAGAACATATTTTCATAAGTAATAAAAAGTTATTTTAATTAGCTTTTAAGATTAATCTAAGAGGGGTTTGTTATCGAATGGAGATAAAGATTAGTAAAAAGGATAAGATTAATATCTCTAAAAAATTAAAGTCCTTTTTAGCTGAACAATATTCACTGGAATTGGGTGAATACATAAGCTATGAGTTACTTGAATTCATAATAAAGGAATTAAATCCACATTTTAATCAAGTTACTAGGGATAGGTTGGAAATGTTGTTAAAGAATATAGAGAAAGATATATACAGTCAATAGACTTTAAATGACAATTGAAAAAATAAGGTATCATTTTAGATACCTTAATACCCAGTAAGAATAGAATAAGTAATACGTTACAAAACACCCATCCAATTTTATTGATTATAAAGGATGGGTGTTTTCTTCATATAGGATGTTATGAAAACCTGTCGATGAAAGTCTACATTAAAGACTGTCCCGCATTTTTTGTATGCTATATCATTTTCTATAACTAAAACCTAATGATATATAGACTAATTCCAAAAGTAGTTAATAAATGACAGAATTGAAATAAAATTAGAAAAAATAACTATATAATGGTAGAATATGGTTGGTTAACCTGTGGATGAATAATCAATAAATCTATTATTAAAGGGGGAATTAATTTGGGGAATAAAAACAAAAGAATGAAAAATTATTTTCAAAGGTTAATAGCTGTAAGTGTTTGTATTTTGTTAGTTTTTCTGGGGAGCAATTATTCAAAAGCCGAAACTGTTGCACCAATAACATTAAATCCTAAAGATGTAGAAGCGTTCACCAATAAAGTAATCCCAGAGAAAATGAAAAAAGAAAACGCAGCTGGTGTAGCTCTTGTCGTTGTAAAGGATAATCAAATTCTATTTCAAAAGGGATTCGGATTTTCCGATAAAGAAAAGAATATCCCCATCGATCCTAAAAAAACAGTTTTTCGATTAGCGTCAATATCGAAAGTTTTTACTGCTAGTGTTGTCATGCAGTTAGTTGAACAAGGAAAAATTGATTTAAATAAAGATATAGTAAATTATATGGGGGGATTAAAGTACCAAAATAACATGGGTGAACCAGTTACAATGGAGCATTTACTTACCCATACAACAGGGTTTGATTACGTAGATCCTAGACCAGAGGACATCCATTATCTTGATAATGATTATACAATGCTTAAAGATTATGTAGAAGATAATATGCCCACAGTAGTGAGAAAGCCAGGAGATACATATACATATGATAATTTTGCTTCTATGCTTCAAGGGTATATTGTTCAAAATCTGACAAACACACCTTTTTACAAATATATGGCCAAAAATGTTTTTTACCCTTTAGAAATGCATAATAGCAGTTTTGTTATGACAAATTTTATTAAAGAAAAGTTAGCAACAGGATATGATGCTAAAGGTAATGTTATCCCATTTTATCAAACTAGACCAACAGATATGCCACAAGGGAGTATGTTTTCTACAGGGAGTGATGTAGCCAATTTCATGATTGCTCAATTGAATGATGGTAAATTTAAAAATAACCAAATACTACAAAAAGAAACTGTAGAAGATATGCAAAAAACAAAATTTGCTTTACATCCCAAATACCCTAATATGACATACGGATTTGAGTTCTTTTCACCGCAAAGTCATAATGGGCAATATGTGTTTGGTAAAGGTGGAAATATACCAGGTTTTTCATCTTTAATGTGGTTAATTCCAGAGCATAAAATTGGAGTTTTTGTTGTTACAAATAAAGATAGTTCAGCACTACCTGTTGAAGTATTTGATGATTTTATGAATGAATATTTCCCAGATAAGACAAAGCCTGAATATTTGAAACCTAATGAAGAAGAATTAAAGAAATTTGAAGGGGTTTACCGTGATTTGAGATTAAAAAACCTAATGTCACATGTAAACATAAGTGAAGGAAAATTATATGTAAGTGATAAAGCATATGGTAAACAGGAGCTAAAACAAATAGACCCTTTACTATTTGAGGATGAAAAAGGGAATTATATGGCGTTTAGACTTCACAAAGATGGTACCGTGAAAGAAATGATACATTGGAACTCTGGTAGTTCAGCGGTGAAGCTAAGTGAGCCTGAGAGATTTAAAGACGTAGATGAAAATCATCCATATGCTAAGTTTATAAATCCTTTACATCAATACGAGGTATTACAAGCAAATAAGGAGGGGAATTTCACTCCAGAATCTTCTCTTACACGAGCAGAATTTGCATATTGGTTATCTCAAATTGCTTACTTTACGCCACCTTCAAAAAAAGAACCAGTGTTTTCTGATGTGAAAAATCATCCATATGCACCACATATTCAAAAGTTATATGAAATTGGTATTTTATATGAAAAAGAAGGGGAACAATTCCATCCAGACCGTGCAATTACTAGACAAGAAGCAGCATGGATTACCTGGCAGTATTTAAAAATGTTAGGAGCGCCATCTGCAGATGCAACATTAAAGGGAGAAACTGATGAATGGGCAATAGAATCCGTGAAAAACATTGTAGGTCATCGTTTAGTAGGGCCTGAGGTTATATATAATGAAGATGGATCAGCAGATTATCTATCAAAACAAAGTATGAAACGGCAAGAGGCAGCTGCATTATTATTTTACGTTTTATTATCTAGTTAATTTGTTTTGAGATAAATTTCACAAAGAGAGAAGATCTAAAGAGCTTGAAATAATACACAGAAAAAGAATAATCTTTGACCAATGATTATTCGTAACAAATAGAGGTGGCGGAGTTATAAGCATACTCCAAATCTTAAGTATAGCTGTAATTAGAAGGATTTCATAAGTGTTTTGTAATGTAAGGAGCTCCTTTCAGGGGAGCTTTTTTTATATTATTATTAATAATTTCATGTACCGTAATTAATAATAATAATAATATAAAAACCTAAAACAAGGGGATTCAGTCCAAGCCAGGTCACAGTAATACATTCGTTACCGCCTTTCTTTTTTTGAAGGAGATTTTAGTATTTTGAAATAGCGCAAACATTGCTATCAAGTTAAGATTATGCAAAGTCAATTTAAGACGAAATTGTTCTTTTTTCTAAAGGGAGAGTATATTGCTTTAACTATTGTAAATAATTTTGAGTCCGATAGATCTCTTATTCTTGGCGTAAAATTAAACCCCAATAAATGGGTAAATCCGAAAATCTATTTTGTGTAACCGACTGTGTCTGTATACAGCAATATGACTTTACTTGGTGTAATAGGTATGATAGGCTCGTTATTCAGAAAAGATTCCGATTGAGAAAAGCACATCCATAAAGGAGGATTGGTAATCATGAGTGATAAAGTACTTATTGTGGAAGATGAACGTGAAATTGCCGATTTGGTTGAGCTATACTTGAAAAACGAGAATTATACGGTTTTCAAATACTATACTGCTAAAGAAGCGTTGGAATGTATAGACAAGAATGCGATTGACCTTGCAATATTGGACATTATGCTTCCCGACGTAAGTGGTCTCACTATCTGTCAAAAAATAAGAGAAAAGCATACCTATCCAATTATCATGTTGACAGCGAAAGATACAGAAGTAGATAAAATTACTGGGCTAACAATTGGCGCGGATGATTATATTACAAAGCCTTTTCGTCCACTAGAGTTAATTGCGCGAGTCAAAGCGCAGTTACGCCGGTATAAAAAATACAATGGAGTAACGGCACAGAACGAGAATGTTATCGTCCACTCTGGTCTTGTTATTAATATAAGCACGCATGAGTGTTCTCTGAACGAGAAACCGTTATCTCTCACTCCCACCGAGTTTTCAATCCTGCGTATCCTCTGTGAAAACAAGGGAAATGTGGTTAGCTCTGAGCAGCTGTTTCATGAGATATGGGGTGACGAATATTTCAGCAAGAGTAATAACACTATCACCGTGCATATCCGACATCTGCGAGAAAAGATGAACGACACGGTTGATAATCCGAAATATATAAAAACGGTATGGGGGATCGGCTATAAAATTGAAAAATAAAAATAAGAATAAAAAAATCGATTATTCAAAATTAAAACGGAAACTCTACCAATATATCCTTACGATTGTCATGGCAGCAGTTGTATTTGTGCTGTTTTTACGTCTATTTATCCAAGGAACACTTGGAGAGTGGATCGTACGTTTTTTGGAAAACAGTTATCATTTAGAGCGTTGGGACGCAATGATAATATATCAGTATACTATACGGAACAATATAGAAATTTTTATTTATGTGGCGGTAGCCATTAGTATTCTTATTCTATGCCGAGTTATGCTTTTAAAATTTGTAGAATACTTTGAAGAGATAAATACCGGTATTGATATACTTATTCAGAACGAAGATAAACAAATTGAGCTTTCTGCGGAAATGGATTTCATGGAACAGAAGCTCAACACGTTAAAGCGAACCCTTGAAAAGCGAGAGCATGATGCAAAGCTGGCCGAACAAAGAAAAAATGAAGTTGTTATGTACTTGGCACACGATATTAAAACGCCTCTTACATCAGTTATCGGTTATCTAATCCTGCTTGACGAGGCACCAGACATGCCAAGAGAGCAAAAGGCAAAATATGTGCGTATCACGTTAGAAAAAGCGTATCGCCTGGAACAGCTAATTGACGAGTTTTTTGAAATTACGCGATATAACCTTCAAACGATTACGCTCACGAAAAAACATATAGATCTATATTATATGTTGGTGCAAATGACTGATGAATTTTATCCCCAGCTTGCCGCGAAGGGAAAACAGGTGGTACTCCATGCTTCTGAAGATTTGACCGTATTTGGTGACCCTGATAAGCTAGCGAGGGTCTTTAACAATATTTTGAAAAACGCCACTGCATACAGCAAGGACGACAGCGTTATTGACATTAAGGCGGACCTATCCGAGGATGTGGTATCTATCGTTTTCGAGAACGCTGGATGTATCCCGAAAGATAAACTCGCTACCATATTTGAAAAGTTTTACAGATTGGATGATGCCCGTTCTTCTGATACGGGCGGCGCGGGACTTGGATTGGCGATTGCAAAAGAAATCATTGTTCAGCATGGTGGACAGATTTACGCGGAAAGTAATGATAACTCTACGACATTCACGGTAGAGCTTCCAGCCTTTCAAGACTTGGTTGATAAAGAGGGTTCATAGAAAATAATCATTGTTTCTTAAGGAATTCTTAAGGTTATCTCTACTTTTTCTTAGGAAATTAACAATTTAATATTAAAAAATGGCTCGTTCTTATGCGGTAGACTTAAACCATAAGAACGAGCTTTTTTTATTTCGTCAAAGAAAGATATGATAACTTATGCGTGGATTAAAATAGCTCAAATGTTTAGAAAAAGAGTGACACAAATATTTCTTTTCCTTTTAACGAATTGTGTCAAATGAGCAATCTGCTGTTTTGGATGTACCTGCACACAACTGAACAGAGTATCCACATAGATATAGCTTCGCTTTGCAGAAAGTAATCGTTAAGAGTTACATATCCGAAATCTTCAGCGCTGAATCAGCTTGACATCATCATCAAGTCATTTACTTAAGGAGGAAGCTGAAAATGAAGAAGTAGTGTTTTTTATTGTTATTTTTCTTAGGTTTTGCTTTCATGAATAAAGCACTGTTTTTTCAGAATAAAGTAGAGGTACAAAAATATAATCAAAATCACAAAGATAACATAGATAATACAGGGACTACCTCAATTATTCAAAAGAAAGAGATTGTAAAAGAACAGATCTATCAAGGGAATTTGCTCTTAATTAACAGTAAATAGCCTATTCGCTATGTCGGTTTGCCTCACAGTACGATTATGCAAAAAATGAATTTAGCCTTGGAAGAATACCTGGATTATTTAAAAGAAGAAGAGAGCATTTCAGCAAGCATTGATGGGAAAAAATATACGATTTCATATTATCCCTTTTTTCAAAACAAGACAATTGACGTTGAAATACCAGTAAATTAATTTTGTGAAATATCTGGAAATAATATAGATGGGGTGATTGTGACCACCCGTGCTTGAATTATATTCTAAAAATGACAAAGTTATAGATTACAATGTAAAGTTAGGAGATTTTAAATGCATTCAGGAGTTTTGATTAATTATTTATATACTTATTTTTTTACTATTATTTTTTGTATAGTGTTTCAAATTGGATTTTATTTTAAAACGAAAAAAAATATATCTATTCAGCATTTTGTATGGGTGTATGTTTTTCTATTCTACCTTTCACTAGTGTATAAGGTAACGCAGATAGGGACTATATGGGACATAGGTAGATACAAAACATTAATTCGTGCAAATCAAATTAACTTGATTCCATTTGCTTCTGAAGGTATGACTACTTATGTCTTAAACATTTTACTGTTTATGCCATTAGGTTTTTTATTGCCGACTATTTGGCCGCAGTTTAGAACAATGAAAAGTGCTGCCTATGCTGGATTCGGTTTTTCATTGGCTATTGAGTTAGGTCAATTGCTAGATAATAGAATTACAGATATTGATGATTTATCTATGAATACCCTGGGAGCAATTATTGGGTATTTATTATATAGAGTATTATTCAAAATGATATATAAAAGAGATGAAAAAAAGATTGATAATAATATTTCTCTAGTAATAAAATACGAGGCTATTTTTTATTTAGTTTGCTCATTTATAGGTATGATGTTGATTTATTATCCAGTTTTATTTAGACGGCCTCTAATCCTTCAATAAGGTGATTAAGATACTGTCAGATTATACATATAGCAAATTGATTCTTAAATAATAGGATATTACATATACCCATTTATATTAAATTCTCATAGAAATTTTTCAAAACTATTCTTACTGAAAGTTGAGTGGTTATTGAATTGATTTCTATTGCTCCCGTTTTATATCAAAGTACTAGCCTTTAATTAACAATTATATCCATTGTAAAAAAATAAGATAGGCTTTAATATTTACCAGTATTTAAATGCCGAAAATTATTTAAGGCATTTCAACCAAAATTTAAGAGGAGCATACAATGAATAAACTAAAAAGGATATTGAAACGTAAAACGACTTGGATAATTCTTATCCTATTCGTATTTGTTTATGTAAATAACAGTTCTTTTTTTGCTAAGAGGGACGATGGAATTCCTCTTCTTCTTGCTCACCGAGGACTTTCGCAAACATTTAGCATGGAAGAGATTGAGAGTGATACATGTACAGCAGAACGTATAAATAAACCTGAACATTCTTATTTAGAAAATACAATTCCATCTATGGAAGCGGCATTTAAAGCTGGAGCTGATCTAGTAGAGTTTGATGTTCAACCAACTAAAGATAATAATTTTGTTATTTTTCATGACTGGACTCTTGATTGCCGTACTAATGGTAAAGGTGTTACAAGAGATTTTACAACAAAAGAATTACAAGCACTTGATATTGGTTACGGTTATACAGCTGATGGGGGTAAAACATTCCCGTTTCGTGGCAAAGGGATTAATCTTATGCCAACACTTGATGAAGTACTTACCCATTTTCCAGACCGTTCTTTTCTTATTCATATTAAAAGTGATGATGAAAATGAAGGAATTCAATTGGCTACTCACCTCAAGAAATTACCAGCGAAGCGCCTTGATCAACTAACTGTATATGGTGGCGATAAACCAATTGCTGCGATAAAAGAGCGCATCCCTAGTTTACGAACAATGTCAAAAGCGACCATGAAAAAAGATCTTATTACTTATATGGCATTAGGGTGGACTGGCTACATACCTTCAAGCCTGAAGCATGGAGAATTACATATACCAGACAAAGTGGCTCCTTGGCTTTGGGGATGGCCAAATCGTTTTCTTAATCGAATGGATAAAGCAGATACTCGAGTTATCATTGTAGGAGGAAATGGGTTTGGGTTTTCAAGTGGATTTGACTCATCTGAAGATATAAAACGCCTTCCTGAAGATTATACAGGTGGAATTTGGACAAATCGCATTGATAAAATAGCACCTGTATTTAAGAAATAAGGGATAATATAACAGTCGAAGTTTTTTCATCTGTTTAACCATTTATATTTTAAAAGAAGACTTATTAATAATTTTAAAGGTTTATATACCGAAAAACACCCCTAATTTCCTATGAATAATGGAAATCAGGGGTGTTTTTTGGATGAATGGAACTTATTTTATAAGATGGTTATCATTCAATAGCTGACATTACGACAAAGTTTTCTGTTAATTCTGGAACGATTAGAGCTTGGAAAATAAGCTATGAAGTGAATGGTGAAGACGGCCTAGAACAAGCACTTTCTTGGAAAAAGGAGATAAAGATAGATTTGAGCGTAGAGAGAAATTGTAATTAAAGTAAGATAGGACAAAGACTAGCATTGAGAAATATAAAAGATGGAAGTAACATAGGGGAATTACGCATAAAGTAATATTGACGGTTAAATTAACAAAATTTTCATTTTAATCAAATAAATACATGGTGTTTTTAAATTATAATAATGTTAATAGGATGAAAATACAGCTACTAATTAGTTATTTTAAAAATCAATTTTAGATAGGAAGAGGATAATGAAGACCAGAGATAGTTATAAAATTATTGTAATTGGTGCTGGGACTGCTGGAATATCTTCTACTGCACATTTGTTACGAAATGTACCCCTATTGAAAGAAAGTATTGCAATTATTGATCCATCAAAAAAACATTACTTTCAACCACTATGGAGTTTAGTGGGGGGAGGAATTGTATCAAAGGAAAGTACGATACGTGATCAAGAATTGCTTATTCCAAAAGGGGCAACATGGATCCCAAAAAGTGTTGTTAAGTTGTTTCCGGATGAAAATAAGCTACTTTTAGATGATGGACTGCTGCTTGAGTATGAAATTCTTATTGTAGTAGCCGGTATACAAATAAATTGGGACGGCATTAAAGGCTTAAAGGAGTCTATTGGGACTAATGGGGTTTGTAGCAATTACTCTTATAAATATGTTGATTCTACTTGGAGAGAAATTGAAAAATTTAAAGGAGGAAATGCGGTGTTTACCCACCCAAATACTCCTATTAAATGCGGTGGTGCTCCACAAAAGATTATGTATTTAGCAGAAGAGTATTTTTCTAATAGCGGTGTAAGAAACAAAAGTGAAGTAATGTTTTATACCGCGAACGCTAACATATTTCAGGTTCCACGATATGCTAATACATTAGAACAAGTACTAGAAAGAAAGCAAATAATGACAAATTATAATAAAAACTTAGTAGAAATTATCGCTGAGAAGAAAGAGGCAATTTTTGAAGGTACGCAAACACTGAAAAGAGAGACAGTACCGTATAGTATGATCCATGTTGTTCCACCTATGGGGCCACCTAATTTTATTAAAGAGAGTGAAATAAGTGATTCTCAGGGCTGGGTAGATATAAACCCTTATACTTTGCAACATGTACAGTATAAGAATATTTTCGGACTTGGAGATTGTACCAATTTACCAACCTCTAAAACTGGAGCGGCAATTCGAAAACAAATACCTGTCTTAAAACAAAATATTATGGACGTACTTAACGGAAGAGACTTGCATGCTAAATATGATGGATATACATCGTGCCCCATTGTTACAGGTTATAAAAGTCTTATACTCGCTGAATTTAACTATGAACATGAGCCTCAAGAAACGTTTCCGTTTAATCAAGCGAAAGAACGATATAGTATGTTTTTACTTAAAAGATATATGTTGCCCTATATGTATTGGAACTTTATGTTGAAAGGGATCCTATAGGAGAATATAGAAATCGGTTACAAATGTTGAAAAGTAATTTGAAATAACTATTTGGAGGGAATAGCTATGCTTTTAAAATATTTTTATGATGAAAAATTAGCACATGCTTCCTATTTAGTCGGTTGTCAAAAGGAAGGTGTAGCAATTGTAATTGATCCAGGTCGCTATATAGAACAATATATAGAATTTGCTAAGAAAGAGGGGATGGAAGTAATTGCTGTGGCTGAAACTCACATTCATGCAGATTTTCTTTCTGGGTCTAGAGAACTTTCTACTCTTTATCATGCCAATTTATATGTATCTGATGAAGGTGATTGTGATTGGAAATATCAATATCTTAACGAAGGTCGATATAATTTGGTTAGAGAGGGGACAGAGTTTAAAGTAGGTCATATAAAATTTAATGTAATTCACACACCAGGGCATACACCTGAAAGTATTTCTTTTTTAGTAACTGATACAAGTCAAAATAACTATACGAATGATAAGCCAATAGGAATATTCACAGGTGATTTTATATTTGTTGGAGATATAGGAAGACCCGATTTATTAGAAACTGCTGTAGGTATGAAAGATACCGCAAAAATAGGGGCGAAACAATTATTTGATTCTATACAAAAAATAAAAACACTCCCTGATTATTTGCAAATATGGCCATCACATGGTGCAGGAAGCGCATGTGGAAAAGCATTAGGAGCAATTCCGACTTCTACCTTAGGTTATGAAAAGATGTTCAATTGGGCATTTCAGTGTAATGAAGAAAGTGATTTTGTATCGACTTTATTGACGGGGCAGCCAGAGCCTCCAAGTTATTTTTCTTTAATGAAGAATTTAAATAAGTATGGTCCTCCAATTCGTAAGAAAAAAGAAGTTTTTGCTATTAAAACAGTAGAAGAACTTCAAGAAGTTATGAGGAGTGTTCAGCAAATAGTTGATATAAGAGAGGTAGAGAGTTTTGCTTCTGGTCACATCGAGAAATCAATTAACATACCGTATAACAATTCCTTCACAACCTGGTGTGGATGGTTACTAGATTATAAAACAGAAACTTTAATCATTCTAGATGAGGAAAAGGTTAGAGTGGAGGAGGTTATTAGAGACTTTGAATCTATTGGGCTAGATAATATTATTGCTTTTGCACCCTTACAAGTAATACAAAGACTTGATAGATTTGAAAGTTACAAAGAAAAAACATCGATTGAATTATATCCGCATATAAAGGATGGTAGCGTTAAGATTATCGATGTACGTAGTAAAAAAGAGTGGGAGGACGGTCATCTTCAAGATGCAATACATATCCCCCTAGGAAATTTATTTAAGCAGCTAGATTGCATACCAAAAGATTGCCCATTAGTTTTACATTGTCGAACCGGATTGCGTTCCGCTATAGCAGCTAGTATTTTACAAAGAGCTGGTATAAAGGAAGTGGTGAATCTAAAGGGAGGATTTCTTGCATGGAAAAAAGAAGAGCTTCCTTATACAACTTGTAGTCTCAATGTGTAGGGAAATGATTCTTACTAATTTAAAATGGATCATGATACACTTTACAATCAAGGAGAAGAAATAGAATTGAAGTGAAATGAAATTCAAGCCACATTTTACAGTTGAAATAGAAGAATTTTAAAGAGCTGAAATATAAAAAACACCTTATAGCTATAAGGTGTTTTTTATACCTCTTAAAATGACTTAAGATATGTTTACTTGAGTTCATTAGGTAGTTAGAGTTAGAGGTTAATAGACTATCTTTAACGAAAAATGTTGAGTAGTTCCCTTTTCTTATTTAATACAACCTTGAATTTTATTTTTTCTCTCGTTTCTTTTCTTCATTTTGTAGTATGCCCCTAGTGATGATGTTCATACTAAGGCATGGACAGATGAATCAAAATAAAAATCATATAGATTCATAGGTTAGAAGCGTATAGGAACAAACAATATGATCTGTTCCTATTTTTTATTAATAAATAATTGGATGTCATATAATTGCAGAAACATAAGATAGAATATTCTCATTAATATTTCTACAGTTTTAAACTATATACATATAAAGGTAATAGGATTATATTGGCAATGAAAGAGAAAATAATAGATAGATGGAAGGGGATGTTATTATGTTTAAAAAAGCAGCACTTGGTATTTCATCGTTAGCAATAACTGCGTTTGTCGGATTAGGAATGGCACCAGAAGCTTCTGCTGGACCTGCAGCACCACTTACTTCACTAAACGTTGTACAAGTAGAATCTGAGCAGGGCGGAGTAGAAACTATTAATCCAAACAGTTTTAGCACAACACGTGACCATGGGGGAAAATACGTATATATTACTACGAAGGAAATGGGATATGGTCAAAATCCATTTGCGAAAATGAATGGTTTTAATGTGAAAAGTATTGGATCCACTATAATTGGCGGAAAACCAATTGTTGGTTGGTATTATAAGTGGGATGCCTCAGGACATCAGCAGGGAACATTTGAATATCAAAAAACATCTATTAACGCTCCATTTAATACAATGCGAACATCAATCTATATCAAATAAATATTGTGCACAGCTATAGGGTTATGACACGCAACATGAAATTTATAAAATTGAATTCATTTATATGATAAGTAAGAGTCTTCCTTAATGGAAAGGCTCTTATTTTATTGTAATGATTATGTAAAGGGGTGAAGACAGAAATTCTAAAGCGATATTTAACATGAAAAAATATAGTCTCTATGAACAAAATGATTTTACTAGTTTTGAAATAAGGAGTTTAATTGGCTTAAAAAGATTTTTGATATACATAATTAAGGGATATTCTCATGAACTACTCGCGACTTTGCAAAGCTTGAAGTGGGAGCTTCTCAGTTCCACGACGAAAATAACCCTTTCGTCTCTCTAATCCTTCCTTTGGGGCGCTCCACCTCTAGATGTCCAATTTTGAATCTCTCTTTATACGGTTGATATTTTACGCAGGACTCGAACTTCACCACCGACCTACCGCTAGGCTATCACCCTTCACATCTTACTGATGGGAAGATGTGAAGGGTGATAGCCTTTGGTTGATGTTACGAAAGAAGTTGGTGTTCAACATATTGTGTTTCTATCGTTACTAGGTGTGGAAAAAAACATAGTACCTCATGTGAAAATAGAAGAAATAATAAAAGATTTAGGAATCTCTTATACATTTTTAAGGCCGAGCTTTTTTATGCAAAACTTATTATTACAACATGGTGAAGAGTTAAGAAATGAAAAAAAATTGAGGTAACAGCAGGAAGAGGAAGAACGAGTTTTATCGATGTGCGAGATATAGGAGAAGTAGCTGCAAAAGTATTAACAGAAGCTGGTGACGAATTCCAATCATACGATTTAACAGGGAGTAAAGCATTGACATATTATGAAGTTGCTGAAATTATTTCAAAGGAAATGAACGAACAACCTATAACAATCCTGGTATATGGAAAATTAGAAAAAGATGATTCAAAAAGGACTCAAACCTGATTTTATCATGGTGATGATTGCTATATATACAGCAGCTAAATTAGGGCTAGCCAAAAGAGTTACGTCAGACTTGTTAGAGTTGCTAGGTAAAAACCAATTACCATGGAAGAATTCGTTCATGATTATAGAGAGCAAATCATCTGAAATCATAAGAACTGGGTGAAGTCTTCTGATAAGTAAAAACCTGTTATGTATTAAACAACACAAAATATCTATAAAAAAACAACCTCAGTATATCAAAGTTGATTTAGAACACATTATGAATACTTTAAAACCAGGACAGGTCTATGAAATAACAGATACTTATATTTGAAGGATAAAAAACTATTTACACGAGTTATTATATATTGATTAACTAAAAAACAATTTCGAGAACGTAAGAAAAAACAAGTGTATACAGAAAGTAAAAAGGGTCTTACGTACCCAGAAAAAAAGTAAACGATTAACTAGCATGAACATTTATGTTACCAATACCCCATCGCTATCAACTTAAGAAATTAATTGTTCCCTAAAAAGAAAAAAATAAACTAAATTTCCTTGAATACCTATGAAAAGAATAAATTTTCGTTCTGGGAGAACTTCAAAATGTTAGCTTGATAGCGATGTGAATGGAACTCTCACTGATTAAAGTTTCACTTTATTCCACACCACTCTCTAAAATAGAGAAAGATCTATTTTCACAATCAATTTCTGCCATCGTACCGTAAGGTAAAATAAACTTCGGTTCAGTATGGCCAAAATTTAAATTATAAAGAATTGGCAAATCTTCTAAATGATGTTCCTTCATAACCTGCAGTATTTCATGTTTATATTCTTCATAATATTGTTCATCTTTCGGTTTACCGAAGATGATACCTTTTGCCTTTTGCAGAATGCCTTGAGCTGCATAATTTCGTAACCAATACTTTATATAACTTGGTTCTGGATGATCTTCAGAAGTTTCAAAGAAGAGAATACTATCCTCCCAATGTTTTTTCTCAGGCCAAAGCGCCGTTCCTTTTGCAAATTCCAATACTTCTATACACCCACCAATTAAACGCCCTTGTACAGTGGTAGAGCCTTGAAGTACCTCATATCCATTGTTTTGCTGCATCGTACGCCTTGTATCCTTATTTATTTCTATCCATTCTAAACGCTCACTCGTCCATTCATGAGCTGATTGAATCTCGCCAATCGTTTCAGTTGAAAAGAGAGTTCGATTTATCATTTCAACTGTATATGGATCCATCTCTACATTTTCGGCAAAGTCGGTCAAAATTGCCGGACCGTATAAAGAGGAAAGACCTGCTTTATGACAAAATAAATGTGAAATAGTAACGTCAGAGTATCCCATAAAAATTTTCGGGTTTTCACGTATTACATTAAAATCTATATAGGGAAGTAGGCGAATGCTATCTTCACCGCCAATATTCGCAATAATTGCTTTCACGCGCGTATCTTTAAATGCTGTCATTAAATCTTCCGCACGGGCCTCTGGATTGTTATAAAGGTATTCACTACCTTTTAAACTATTTGGCATGGGAATAACCGTAAGACCAAAAACTTCCTCTAATCTTTTTACTCCTTGCTCATATCGCCATTTTATTTCAGAATCACCTGCACCGCCCCATGAAGGACTTACTGTCGCCACAATATCTCCTGCTTGTAACCTCTTTGGTTTTATTAACATGTTAACACCGCTCCTACATAATGTAATGGATTACAATTATACAAACCGTATCATTGAAAAATATGATGCATGACATTAGTTTCTTCATCATCAATCCGTTTACCTGCTGTTATGCAAGAATTTAGCAGTAGTGCTGAATATAGGGAAAACCGCTTTATATTTAAAAAGTACAGTATGCAACATTGCATAAGAAAGATGGTTGCTATTTTCTATAACCTGTAACTATAATAGTTACAGGTTGGTCGTATCCAACCAAAAATAAAATCATCATGAATGGAGATGTTTCATAATGGGTATGAAAAAAATAATTTTAGCAGGTGCTTTAGGGATTGCAGCATTATCAGGAACAAATGTACCAGGATTAGAAGTAACAAAAGCGAGTGCAGCTTCTATTGAATCGAATTTCTCGACGTTAGAAGGACGAGTAGTAGAAGTAGATAACGGTGTGATTGTAGTAAAATCTAAGCAATACGAAGAACCTGTTAGTGTGTATATAGATTCTCTTTCAAACGTGAAAGTAGGAGATGAAGTAAAAGCTACTGGATCTATGATGCGTAATTTTACAGAATATATGGTTGCAACTGAAATTGAAAATACAACAAATAAGTTGGGCATGCACATGAACGAAGATGGCTCACCTGATTATGTAATTGGTGAAGTATCAAAAGTAGGAACGATGGAAGATGAGGGAGACGGTGCTACTAAATATGTCGTAGTTGAATATCCATCGCTAAACGGGAAGAAAGTTATTATTGATGTTTTCTTAACAAAGGGGCAAGTGTTTAAAGCGGGTGAGAAAGTAAAAATTGATATGAAGTATGTGGGCTGGGGCGGCAGTTCTATTAACTGGAACACAACTGATCATATCGAAAAAGTTTATGAGGTAAAGAGCAGCGTTGAAAATAATGATGATGTTTGGATTTGGTCTTAATTAGACTTCTATAAATAACAAATGTATCATGCAGTACCTATCGAATCATCACATGTATGATAATTCGATGGGTACTTTTTTGTTTTATGTTTTTTTGAGAATAACGGATTTTCGATTAGAATATGATGTTTAAATCGGAGTGAATTTAAAAAATACAATAATGAAAGAGGTGTTTATATATGGAGCGAGATGAGAATTATTTAAGAGCTAAAAAAAGAGTGGAGAATTTAAAAGCGTTTTATATTCATTTAGCGGTATATATACTAGTTAACTTAATGCTTTTTTTTATAAATATAAGCTCTGATTCAAGTAAATTATGGTTTTTATATCCACTTGCAGGTTGGGGGATCGGTATCGTTATACATGGTTTGACAACTTTTCCATTTGGGATATTCGGAAAAGAGTGGGAAGAACGAAAGATTAAAGAATATATGGAGAAAGATAAGTGAATTTATTTCTGGAATGTATGAATATAAAATCTCATATAAATTTCTATGATCAAACGCTTGATGCGAAGTCTATTTTATAGCTTCGCTTATTTGCTTTGTATTCGAAGTTTTTGCGAGTGAGAGTATTTATATTCATTTTTTAGGCTGAATTGCATGTGAAATCAAAACTTTATTTGTGGTACATAATAAATACAGTTGTTATCCTTTTTTAATTACATGTCGATATAGGATAAAGTTGATTTATCATTCTATATTAAAATAAAAATAAACCACTGTTCGATTTGAATATTCCACGATATAATGGTGAGAGTTTATATCTGAAGAAATATTTGCATAAGAAGTGAGGTACTGTATGAAAAAAAGAACGACAGACATTATTTTTATTATTATTGGTGCATTCCTTTTTGCTTTAGGTGTCAATTTGTTTGTTATCCCGAATGAGTTCGGTGAAGGCGGGGTAACAGGTATCACGATTATTACTTACTACTTATTTGAGTGGTCACCAGGTTTAGTCAACTTAATATTAAATGCGATTTTGTTAATAGCTGGTTATAAATTTTTAAATAAGATTACAACAATTTATACGATTATCGCTGTAGTTACAAACTCGCTATTTCTTCATTTAACAGAAGGATGGACGATTGCTTCTGATGAAATGCTCGTAAATGCCATTTTCGGTGGAATATTTATCGGGTGCGGGATTGGTCTCATCATTCGCGTTGGTGGTACGACAGCAGGTACTACCATCTTAGCGAGGATGACACATAAATACTTAGGCTGGAGCATTAGTTATGGTCTACTGTTCTTCGATCTAATCGTTGCGTTTTCATCTTATTTCATCATTGGTGCAGAAAAACTGATGCTGACAATTATTATGTTATATGTAGGAACGAAAGTGATGGAATTTGTAATTGAAGGGTTAAATCCGAAAAAGGCCATTACGATTATTTCTGATAATCCGGATGAAATTGCCGGGAAGGTGACAACCTTAATGGGCAGAGGGGTTACCGTGTATTCAGGTCATGGCTATTACACGAAAACGCCGAAGGACATTCTTTATGTTGTTATTAATAAGCAAGAAGTAGTGAAGCTAAAGAGGATTGTTCAAACTACGGATCCGGCTGCGTTCATCGCTATACACGATGTTCGTGATGTGTTCGGAGAAGGGTTTGTTGATATTTCGAAGGCTTAAAAATTGTTTTTGATTAAAATAATCTAAATACTAAAACGTGAGAATCTATTTTGAATCATCTTTTTTCAAAATAGATTCTTTTTCTTGCAAAAAATCCAATTGTTTCTTAATGTAGTGATGTAGA
Organism: Bacillus sp. MN7755; assembly: GCF_054771475.1. NCBI lineage: Bacteria > Bacillati > Bacillota > Bacilli > Caryophanales > Bacillaceae > Bacillus > Bacillus sp. MN7755. Next base: position 56,851 of record NZ_BTRL01000025.1, on the reverse strand, counting down.
AGGATGAACAAGAGAGGGTTTAATGAAGATGATACATATTTTATTAGCTGATGATGATAAGCATATTAGAGAGTTGCTACATTACCATTTACAAAAAGAGGGGTTTAAAGTTTTTGAGGCTGAAGATGGAAAGGTAGCTCAAGAAGTATTAGAGAAGGAAAATATTCATCTTGCGATCGTAGACATAATGATGCCTTTTGTTGATGGCTATACGTTATGTGAAGAAATACGGAAGTATCATGATATTCCTGTTATTTTATTAACGGCGAAAGATCAGTTAGTGGATAAAGAAAAAGGATTCATTTCTGGTACGGACGATTATATTGTAAAACCATTTGAACCGGCTGAAGTAATTTTTCGTATGAAAGCTTTATTACGTCGTTATCAAATGCTGAGTGCTGACATGATTACACTCCATGGAACGACAATTGATCGTAAAGGTGTTGAAGTGAAGTGTAACGGTCAGACGATTTTGCTTCCATTAAAGGAATTTGAGTTATTATCACAACTTGCTAGCTATCCTGGAAGAACATTTTCAAGAGAAGAATTAATTGAGCTGGTGTGGGGAATGGATTTTGAAGGGGATGAACGAACAGTTGACGTTCATGTGAAGCGACTAAGAGATCGTTTCTCAAAACGAACGGATGATTTTCAAATTACGACAGTGCGCGGACTCGGTTATAAGTTGGAGCTGAAATAAAATGAAATCACTATATTCTAGATTTGTATTTATGACAGTCGGTATTATGATTCTTAGTAGTATTATCGGCTTTTTATTAACGAACGTATATTATCAGGTGAAGTTAAAACCATACAATAGTGAAAAGATTTTAAAGTATGCTGAAGAAGTTAAATCGTTATATGAAAAGCAAAGCGAAGAAAATCAAGAGGCGTACTTACAATCTATTGCGAAGTTAGGGTATGAAATTTATATTGTCGATGATCAAAAGAATGGAAAGCGTATCGGCAATGCGTTTCGTAAGACGACGATAAGTGATGATACCGTCCGTAAAGTGTTGAATGGCGAAACGTTTAATGGTGTTTCCACATATCCGACTCGCCTATTTATTACTGGTTTTTTCGATAATGAATTAATAAATAGTGTCGGTGTACCAGTGCAACACGGTGATAAACAGTACGCTTTATTTATTCGTCCCGACATTCAGAACCAATTTGGCGAGATGAGAATTTTCTTAGCGGTATTACTTGGGTTTATCGTACTATTAAGTATTATTTTTATAGCGATTGCAGCAGGGTATATCGTTCGTCCAATTCGTAAATTTACGAACGCTACGCAAAAAATTGCGAGTGGGGAATATGAAATTGAATTAGACGTAAAACGAAAAGATGAGATTGGTACGTTATCTACAAGCTTCCAAAAGATGACGAAAAGTATTAAAGAACTAGATGAAATGAGACAAGAATTCGTTTCGAACGTTTCACATGAATTCCAGTCACCGCTTTCTTCCATACAAGGTTTTTCGAAGACGTTGCAAACAGAAAAGATGAGCGTGGAAGAAAGAAACCATTACTTACAAATTATTGAGGGCGAAAGTAAGCGAATGTCTAGTTTATGTAAACAGTTACTTACGCTTGCTTCATTAGATAAAGAGGAAAAGGTTCTACAAATAAGAGAGTTCAATCTACAGAAGCAAATTAAAGACGTCATTTTTATGCTCGAATGGAAATGGCGTGAGAAAGATATCGCCGTTGAATTTGATGTACCGGACATTACAATACAAGGTGATGAAAACTTACTTCATCAAGTATGGAGTAATATTTTCACGAATAGTATTAAGTTTTCAAACGATGCTGGGATGATTGAGTTTTTCGTCGAAGAGTTAGAGTCTAGTGTCATTATCTCTATATCTGATAACGGAATCGGTATGGAAAAAGAAGAAATGGATCGTATTTTTGACCGTTTTTACAAAGTAGATACAGCAAGGGCAAGAAACGTAGAAGGTAGTGGTTTAGGATTATCGATCGTGCAGAAGATTGTTGAACTGCATAACGGAAATGTTTCAGTATATAGCACAAAAGGGGAAGGGACGACTGTTCGGGTGGAACTTCCGAAATAGATGGAAGAGGCTGTTTGAAAACGGCCTCTTTTTTGTCGTTTTTTGTTGGTAAGTCGATATAATCGAAAAATCGCTGATATAATTCGAGTTGCGCCGATATATTGTGAAAATCGCCGATATAATTCGAGTTGCGCTGATATATTTAAAAAATCGCTGATATTAATTTCATGTACTGTATTTCTGCTATAAAGCCGCACCTTTCCCGCGCTCTTCCTTAAACCGAACTCCAAAAGTATCCGCTGTAATTTCATCAGCTTTCGGCAATGAACGTAATTTCGGATGAAGTAGCCATACGAGAGAAATGAATAAAATCCCGATGCTAGCGAGCGCGAAAATGAGTTGGCTACTAAATACATTTGCGGTGTATCCGCCAATTAAAGAACCGAACGGCATAGCAATTGTGCCCATACTTCGCATGACTGAATTGATCCGTCCAATATATTGATTTGGAATTACAATTTGGCTAATTGTCGCAAATAATATGTTGGTCGCACCAATTGGAATCCAAGCTAGGCCGAATAAGAAAATAGATAGCCATTGAAACGGTACAATCGTAGAGAGAAACCAAAAGAAAGCGCCAGCCGCAAAGCTAATAATGGAGACGTGGCCAACATTACGTTTGCCAACCCATGAACTGAATAGTGCTCCAATTAAACTGCCGGCGGATATAGCTGCTAAAAAGAAGCCATATGATTTCACGCCTCCTAAAGAATCAGCGAAAGAAGGGAGTATCGCCATCGTCATACCAATTGAAAAATTGGCAACAACTGAACCGATTAAGAATACGCCCATTAATGAACGAAAGACGATCGAAAAACCTTCTTTTAAATCAGAGAAATATTGTTTAGTTGAAAGTGATGTGCCCGTTTCGGTTTGCGTTGGCATTTTTAATGAAAAGAACAAAAGGGCAGTAATCGCGAATGTTAAGGAGTCGACCACATATAAAGTAATGGCACCAAGTAGTGCTACTAATATTCCAGAAAGAGTCGTACAAATTAAATCAATACCTTGATACGCAAATGAAAAGAGAGAGTTTCCTTTTAATAATTGTGTTTTATGCAGTAGAAGTGGTAAAGCTTTCGATTGTGCGGGATAGGCGAATTGTTCGATAAAGGCTACGATTGGCATAATGATGAGTAGTAGTTGGACTGTTAATAGGTCGAAGTAGTGTGTAATAGGAATGATTAAAATAAGAATGCATTGCAAAACTTGTGTGATGACGAGGGTGTTTTTGATTGACCATCTATCAACGAATGGACCGGTAAGAAATTGTAATGCAGAAGGTAATAACGTAAGGAAACCAGCTAATCCAGAATAAAAAGGACTGCCACTCATTTTATAGACGAGCCACATCGCTGCTACATAATACAAGCTATCCCCTATGTTTGTAAAAATTCTCCCTAAAAACAATAAGAGGAAATTCCGGTTTTTCAATATGTCCATTTAATCTACTCCTTTATAATAAATTTATTCGGTAAAATAAATTTGACCGTTTATGTAAAAAAAATCGTATTACGATTTTTCTTCTTTTTTCACAAAGCGCTGCATTGCTCGTTCGTCGATTTGTAGTGCAGTAGTAGAAATGTAATAAGATTTACTATTCGGATCTTTATCCGCGTCTTTTGCGAGCTCATTTAATTCAGCCATCAATTCATAAAACTTTTTCACCCACACTTGAAATTGTTCTGGCGTAGCATCAAACTCCCAGCAGGATGAAACGTAATTCCACTCAGCCGGGTCTTCGCTTTCTTTTCTTAATATAAAAGCTTCTTCAGGAGCAGCGAGAATATGGTTTTTCGTTGTTTCTGCCATTTGTAAAAAGATTTGGCGACCTGATTCACTTAATATTTCTAGATGAGGTAATAGTTCTGCAGCAGGGGTAAAGCCTCTAGCGACAGATTGATAAAACTTTTGAACGATGCCATTTTTTTCTTCTGTATATACGATTTCTATAAAACCATTTTTCTCTAATTCTTTTAAATGATAATGAATTTTCGCCCTTGAAATGCCGAATTTCTCAGATAGTAGTTGTCCTGTATAAGGACGTTCGCATAGACGCATCATCATTTCGACACGTAGTGGATCGCTCATTGCTTTTAGTTGGCTATAAGTAGTTAGTGTGAACATGGGCTTCAAAATGATCAACTCCTTGAATAAATTTACTCGGTCAATATTATTTGACTGAATTGTATCAAGGATTCTATTTATTTTCAATACTTTCCGAAAATTTAATCTTTCTTCTGTAATCTTCTGTTCATATTCCGTTCATATTTCTTTTTTATGATAAGTGCATAGAAAGAAAGAGGAAGGAGCGAGCGAAATGTTTTTAGCTCTGCGTGAATTGAAACAATCAAAATTAAGATACGGATTAATCGGACTTATCATGGTTTTATTATCATTTTTAGTCCTCGTTATTTCAGGATTAGCAAATGGATTATCATATGATAATGCGTCATCGATTCAAAATATGGAGGCAAATAAGTTCGTTTTAGCAGATGATGCGGAAAATAAATTACTCCGTTCACAAATTAAGAAAGACGATGTAGATAACGTAGTCAATCAAGTAGGCGAGAAAGAGGCAGTTCCGTTTCGTGTGAAAGTTTCAACGTACGAAAAGAAAGATAGTTCGAAAAAGGTTGATATTGCTATTTTCTCGAGTGAACGCGATACATTTTTAGAACCGAACATTGTAAAAGGTGAGAAATTAAGTACAGCCAATAATGAAATGGTTGCTGACGAATCAATTAAAGAAAAAGGAATCGATATTGGAGATACAATTATTGATCCTGTTTCAAAAAAAGAATTTACAATCGTTGGATTTACGAAAGACCAAATGTTTAGCCATACACCAGTCGTATATGTAAATGAAGATGTATGGGGGGCTATCTCACAACCAAACCAAAAAGATTATAGTGCAATTGTGCTTAATACAGATAAAGAGATTAAAAATGCTCATGTTATTGATAAAAAAGAAGTACTACAAAGTATTCCAGGGTTTAAAGAAGAGCAAGGAACATTAACGATGATCATTGCGTTCTTACTTGTAATCGCTGCGTTATTAATCGGTGTATTTTTCTACGTTATTACACTACAAAAAACACAGCAATTAGGCGTATTAAAAGCAATCGGTACAAAGAACTCTTATTTAGCAAATAGCTTAGTCGTACAGGCGTTATTTTTATCAGTCGTTGCGATGGTAATTAGTATTGTTCTTGTACAAGGGTTAGAAACAATTTTACCAGCAGGTATGCCGTTCTTATTAACAACACCGATGATTGCACAATATGCAGCAATCTTTATCGTCATTAGTATTTTAGGAACACTTATTTCGTTATACCAAGTATTAAAAGTTGATGCATTAGAAGCAATTGGAGGCGGGATGTAATGACTTCATTATTAAAATTAGACAAAGTAAGTAAAGTGTACGGAGAAGGGAATACAGAAGTAACAGCCCTTCATCCGATATCGCTTGATGTGAAAGCCGGAGAATTTATCGGAATCGTCGGTCCTTCTGGATCAGGGAAAAGTACGTTATTATCAATCGCGGGTGCTTTATTATCGCCGTCAAAAGGGGATATTTACATTCGTGAGCAAAATATTACACAGTTATCGGAAAAGGAAATGACAGACATTCGTTTGAAAAAAATCGGCTTCATTTTCCAGTTCGCAAATCTTGTTCCATATTTAAATGTGAAGGAACAATTGCTTTACATTGCTAAGCTGAAAAAAGAAAGTAAACAAGAATCAGAAAAGCGTGCGGATCATTTATTAACGGCATTTGGATTAGGAGAAAGAAAAAATCATTATCCAAATCAACTATCTGGTGGGGAAAAACAAAGGGTAGCAATCGCTCGTGCATTCATGAACAATCCAGATTTAATATTAGCAGATGAACCAACTGCAAGCTTAGACTCAAAACGCGCACGTGAAGTTGTTGAAATGATGAAACGCGAAGTGAAAGAGAGCCAAAAAGCAGCCATTATGATTACACATGATGAAAGAATGCTTGATGTATGTGATCGTATATTGACGCTTAGAGATGGACAGTTAATATAAAGAAAAAGGCCAACCGTATATGCGGTTGGCCTTTGTATAATTGTTTTTAAGAAGTATAATGGCTTTATTTTGAGAATAACGTTTTAATTTTATTTCGTGTTACTAATAAAATCCCGCCTAATACAGATAACATACCTAAAGTCATATTATTTGATTGCTCACTACCAGCGTTAGGAAGTTCTCTAGCATTGTTGTTTGTATTTGCAGTACCAGTCTTTGTTTCTGTTTGTTTTGATTGTGATACTTCATTGATCTTGTTATCTACATTTTGCTTCGTTGTATGTATCTCAGCTAATTTGTCATCAATTTTTTTCTCAGTGTGTTTAAAGTCGTTGATTTTAATATCTAAGTCTTGTTTTTTCTTTGATAAATCGTCTGAAACAGTTTGTTTTGATTGTTTAATTTCGTTAATTTTATTGATTAAATCTTGTCTAGCTTCTTGTAATGCAGCTAGTTTGTTTTTCACATCTTGTTTAGCTAGTTCTAAGTTAGCGGAAAGACTATCTAAATTGCCTTTAATTTTCTTAAGTTCCTCTAACGTGTTACCAGTATTCGGCTTGTTTTCTTTTAGCTCAGCAAGTTTGTCCTCAGCAGTTTGTTTCGCTTTCTTTAACTCAGCTAATTTTTCATCTACCTGTTTTTTAACTTCCTTAAGTTCATTAACCTTCTGATCAATGTTTTCTTTATGTCGCTTAATTTCATTCACTTTTTCATCGACAGTTTGTTTATGTTCTTTAATCTCATTAACCTTATTATCGATATTTTGTTTATGTTCTTTAACTTCAGCAACTTTATCTTCTACTTGTTTTTTATGCTCTTTTATTTCCGCGATTTTATCTTCGGCGATTTGTTTGTCTTGCTGAAGTTTTGCATCTAACTCTTGTTTATGTTGTTTAATCTCGTTAATTTTTTCATCAGCAACTTGTTTACGTTCATGTAGTTCATTCACCTTCGTATCAACATTTTCCTTAACCTTGTTAAGTTCATTCAATGTTTGATCAACATTTTCTTTGTGCTGCTGCAATTTCGCATCTAACTCTTGTTTATGTTGCTTAATTTCAGCTAATCGATCTCCCGTACTTTGCTGAGGAGTAGCATCAGTTACTTCTGCATGAGCAGAGTTTGCGCCAGCAATCATCGCTAAAGCTAGTGTAGACGCAGCGATTGTTTGTTTTGTTTTCATATTTTTGTACCTCTTTTCTTTCATATGCATGAGCTGTTTTGTGTAAAATTGAGCATATAGAAGTAGATTATCTTATCATTATATACCATGTTAGGCGCTTAGAGGAAGGATTTGCATAATAATCTATGATTATGTAATTTTTAAATTCTTTTATTTTGGAGTAGGGGACACATCTTTAGCTAGATGAACAATTTCTTCGATAGTAGAGTGTACATCTTTATTATTACGAATAACAAACAAATAATCAGACTCGTTTTCTACAGGATCTACGACATCTTCGTGAAGTGATTCAGCTTGTTGCCAATTCAGAACTTCTTTGAAACTAGAATAGCTACCTCTAAAAATATTTGTACTTCGCGTGCTTCGAGTCACTCTTTCATAAAGTATATCATCTGGAATGTCAAAGTGAACGAGTATGCGTACATATTCATTTTGTGGAAATAATTCGTTTAGTAAATATAACCTTCCATTTTTACTGCGATTGGAGTTACTAATAATAAGGTGTAAATTTGTATGTTCTTTTGCATAATCAACAATGAATTTTGAAAGGCCGTGCTTAAATGTATTAGGACCTTTAGCCGGCTGTAATTTTTCGTAATGCGTGTTAATAAATTCAGCTTGGTTATCTTGATCCATAACGAAAGAGTAGGGTAACTCTTTTTCTAAAGCTTTTGCAAATGTAGTTTTACCGCTGTGTGTTTTTCCTACTGTAATAATGACGAATCGTTTCATATTGGCCTCCATATATATTGTTATAATTTGGAGTATTCTGTGTGAATCGACAATTTTCCTGCCGGAGAATATACAAAGTTGTTGAGTGGTAATGGGCTGGGAATTTTGCGGAAAAATTTCTGTTTAGAAGGGGGGCGGCAATGCTATCGTTATTGAAATATATTATTAAAATGTTCCTGGTAAAAAGGAGATTTAGAAAAAATATTAATAATAAAAAGGTAGGAAACATATAACCTTTATTGTTAAATGAAGCCTTTCATAATCTACGTTAAAGTAATTGGAAAATTCATGGGAAAATGTTATGGTTTATTTGGGAACTGCACATTATTTATGTTCAGTAAAAAAGGGGGATTAAAGTGGGGGCTAAAATTTTTAACGGCAGGCATATAGCCAATAGCAAGGATCAAGAATTTGTTGTTTTTATTATTGGTATGCGTATTAATAACCTATTAAAATTTTGGAAGTGGATACCAGTTTTCAATGCTATGGGACCTATGATTAAAGAATTGTATCAAAACCCACAATGGGGTTTCTTACATACAGAATTTTTCTTTAGTTGGAGAAAGGTGGTCTTAATTCAATACTGGAAGGGATTCGATGAATTAGTAAACTACGCTCACGGAAAAAACCATTCATATGCTTGGAAATCCTACAATAATATGATTAAAGATAATGGAAGTGTCGGTGTTTTTCACGAGACATATCAAATAGAAAAAGGTGCTTCTGAAGCGATCTATGTTAATATGCCAAAAATAGGTTTATCTAGAGCTACCGACCATATACCAGTATCTCAAGATACTAATACTGCTCAAAAAAGAATGGATAAATAATTCGGGAAATTATGTATATAATTCTGATTTCTCTGCCAAAGAATATACAAAGTGTCGATGTAGAAGCAGACTGAAAACTTGACAAAAAAACTTATTTATGCTATAATTTACCAAAATAAAAATAAAGTGTATAATAGGGTTCTCCTGGCCAGGGGAACCCTATTTTTGTTGTGAAAATGAAGGAGAGTGTATGTGCGTGAAAAAAGGTGAAGCAAGTGTAACGTCATTAGTATCAGCTTTTAGCAGGGCATATCATAGTGAATTTGATAGTTCTAAAATCTTTGATGATTATGTAGCTAAAGAATTCATTTCGCCAAAAGAACGAAGCGATATTGAAACGAATATGGTTCAAGGAATACATTTTTTCAATAAAGACATTGCAGAGCAGTTTCAAGATAATCCAACAGAAATATTAAAATGGATTACACAAGTTCAATTATCACCAACACCTTTAGCACGTGCGGCATATTGTGAAAGAGTATTACTACATGAAATTACATTGGGAGCAAAACAATACGTCATACTCGGTGCAGGCTTAGACACGTTTAGTTTTAGACACCGAGAGTTAGAGGATAAAATAGAAATATTTGAAATAGATCATCCTTCTACGCAAAGATTTAAGAAGGAGAGAATAAAAGAAGCAGAATTTGAAATTCCAAACAACCTTCATTTTGTTTCAATGGATTTTACGAAAGGATTTTCCAATGAACAGTTACGGAATGAAGCATTTGAAAATAAAAAGACTTTCTTTAGTCTTTTAGGTGTTACGTACTATTTAACGAAAGAGGAACTTTCTAGTTTAATAGAATACTTATTCGAGATGGTTCCGGTAGGGAGTTCTATCGTTTTCGATTATCCTGATGAAAACTTATTTACGGAAAAGGGATTGTCCAATCGAGTTGAAAACATGGTAAAAATGGCTGCGGTAGGTGGAGAACCGATGAAATCATGTTTTTCTTATGCCGAAATGGAAGCACTGTTAGAGAAGGCGGGCTTACTCATTTATGAGCATTTATCGCCAGAAGACATAAATAAATTATATTTTGAAGGACGAAACGATTATTTAGAAGCTTTTGAAACAGTGCATTATGTACATGCGGTGAAGAAGTAGAGGATTAGTAGGCATGGGGAGGAATCTCTGTGTCTTTTTTTTCGTATTAAATTCATTGCCCTTGGATAAAGAACAGTAAAACCCCTAAGTATTTAACTTTTTGATTTTTATTACAATTTTGTAAGGTTAAGTAATAAAAATCGATAGAACTAGATAAACGAATGGGATATTCTGAGTGACGGAGAGAATATTCTGAAAAAAGGGGGTAGGACAAATGAAGAATAGACAAAAAGCGTCGATAATATGCAAAGGTATTTTATGTTTAATTATTTGTATGCTAATTACGAATGAAGTGTGGTTTATGAAAGTAGCGAGGGCAGAATCGGGTACATTGACTGATAGGAATATAGAAAACTTTAAAAAAAAGATGGATGAACAGGTACCAAAATGGCAAGAAAATTATAATGTACCAGGGGTTGCAATAGGGATTGTACATGAGGGGCGTATTGCTTATACACTTAACTACGGTTATGTAGATAAAAAGGCAAAAAAAGCGGTGAGTGATGATACTTTGTTTCAGGCTGGTTCCATTTCTAAAAATCTTACAGCATGGGGAATCTTGCATCTTGTAGATGAAGGGCGTTTAACACTAGATGATCCCGTTGGAAAATATCTGACCAAATGGAAATTACCTAATTCAGAGTTTAATAATAATGAAGTCACAATAAGAAGATTGTTAAGTCATACTGCAGGGCTATCTGCACATAAAGGATACCTCGGGGTTGCACCAGGGAAACATCTTGACTCTATTGAGGAATCTCTGTCTGGAAAAGGATGGCTTAATGAACCAGTGGAGGTTACTAATAAACCAGGTTCAGAAACAATTTACTCTGGTGGCGGATATACAATTTTACAACTTGTAATTGAAGAAGTTACCGGAATACCGTTTGATCGTTATATGGAAGAACAAATTATGAAACCTTTAGGAATGAAATCTAGTTCATTCTTACAACGTCCTGAAAACCATAACCTTTCGAAAGCTTATGGATATTTTGGAGAGGAGCTCCCTAGTTACCAATTTACCGAACAGGCTGCTGCAGGTCTTAAGACAAATGTTACCGATATGATGACATTGATACTTGCAAGTATGGATGCAAATAATAAAGGTAATGGTGTCATCAAAAGTGAACGTGTTGAGGAAATGCAAAAGCCGGTATTAGGGGAGAATGGTTTAGGTATATTTGAAAAAAAACTATCTAATCAATGGAAATTAATTTATCATTCTGGTGACAATCGAGGTTGGCATTCTTTTTATGGTTTCATTCCTAATACAAAGGATGGATTGGTAATTCTTACGAATAGTGAAGGGGGTATAGACTTACGACAGGATATTTACCACGCATGGATTGAATATGAAACTGGAAAATTACCTGAAAGTTACTTCGCTCTAGCTGAGCAGAGAAAAAATAACGCCATTACATCAATTGTTATTGGAGCCACACTTGGTATATACTTGCTGCTGTTTGTGATTAGATTGTACAAAGGTAGAAGAACTTTCATTCTTAAGCAAGAGAAGAAATCTTACATCGGATTAGTAGTTAGGACATTTTTACTTGTTATTACTGCTGTTCTCGTTTTTTGTGCTGCCTATTTGTGGAGAGTTTTCAGTTTGAATTCCGGTAATACAATAAATTTTATTCTAATAATGGCATGGATTATAACTCTATTAATTAGTGGATTTTTCCCGAAAATTAAAAGTAATAAAAAACAACGTATGAAACTAAGAGATTTAACATCAAAATTTACATTTATGTAATGTTGAAAGCTAGAAAGCTAGATTGGTGCGAATCGCTAATTGCGGAGTGCAAAAAACGACAAAATCTCTTAAAAAACACTTAACTTTTAATGCCATCTATCTTTACAATCCCTCCTTATAATGTGAATTGGACAAGCACCTAAGAGAAAGCAGAACATGTCAGTTTGTACATTCTATTATTAGGGGGAGAATTTGTATGAAAAAGGCAGTTGCTTCATTAGCTGTTATGGCGGCATTATTACCGACATTTTCAGCACATGCGGAAGGGAATGAGCAAGTTCGAAAGTCAGCTACAACTTTTAACGTTATTAGTGACATTCAAGGGGATTTAGGAGATTTTGATCACGTATTAAAAGATATGAACAAAGTGACGCCACTTTCTAGAGCGCTTATTATGAATGGGGATATAACGTCAACTGGACAACAGTCCCAATATGATGATGTGAAGCGTGTATTAAACAAAAATAAGCATCCAGAGAATGTATGGTCAACTGTTGGGAATCATGAGTTTTATGCTGGTAAATGGACAGCTGATGGGAAGCTCTCTCAAAGTACATGGCCAAATGGTGTAACGGAAGAAACGCTATTTGGTCGCTACTTACAATTTAGCGGACAAGAAAAGGTATATCATAAAAAAGAATTAGACGGTTATCCGCTTTTATTTTTAGGAACTGAAAAATATATGAAATACCACGATTCAAAAATGTGGGATGAAGTATATATGAGTGATGAGCAATTAGGTTGGTTAAAACAAAATTTAGAAGAATATAGTCAAAAAGATAAAAATAAGCCAATCTTCATTTTCTCTCATCACGTTTTACCTGATACAGTATCTGGATCAAGACAAAATCCGTATTTACAAGATTATTTAAACGTTGATAAGTTGTACGATATATTAAAAGACTATCCGCAAGTTGTTTTCTTCACGAGTCACACGCATTGGGATTTAAACTTACCAGACTGGGCTGGTAAAAAGAAAATTACAGGCGGAGATAATAAAGGATTTACGGTTGTAAATACGGGCGGGATTGAAACGGGCTGGATGTCGGCTGGACCAAATGGCGGAGAGAAGACTGCTCCTGATGGCTATTCATTTAAACAAGGGTTGCAAGTGAAAGCATATGGTAGCGATGTAATGGTGACAGCTTACGATTACAAACGTGATAAGGAAATAAAGAAATTATTAATTAGTGATTCGAAAATTGCACAAATGGCACCCAATGTAACCGCTGATGATAGTAAAAATGTAATTGTCGGTGCAACAGAATACATGGAGTACTCTATAGAAGGAACGAACGAGTGGCTGACGTATAATCCAGGGAATCCTCCGAAATTTGATGGGAATAAGATTGTATATGTACGCCATAAAGGCGAAATGAATTTAGAGCCAGGATTAACGCAGCTTCTTCGTTTTTCGGCAAATAAGTGATTGGTAAGGGCCTACTTTTTAACGAGTGGGCTCTTTTTGTTTTGCCGCTTTTTGTCGGTAAGTCGATATATTTGAAAAATCGCTGATATAAATTAAGAATCGCTGATATAAATTAAGAATCGTTGATATATTTTGAAAACCGCCGATATAAGTTAAGAATCGCTGATATATTTGAAAAATCACTGATATAAATTTCATGCACCGTATTGAAGTCTACAGTACTCGTATAATTTCATGTACCGCAATGGAAATTGAAAATCCAATACATTTTTCCCCTAGAAAGATGACTTCACCATTTTTACATGCAATAATAGTAACGTTACATACATTGTGAAAGAAGTACAAAAGGAGCGTTATTTATGAATTTAGCTAAATTCCCGAGAAAAAAATATACAGAATCATATACACCAATTGAAAAATTAAATAATTTTTCTGAAGCACTTGGTGGGCCGACTATTTATTTTAAACGAGATGATTTACTTGGTTTAACAGCTGGTGGAAATAAGACGAGAAAGTTAGAGTTTCTAGTTGCAGATGCACAGGAGAAAGGTGCGGATACGTTAATTACAGCTGGTGGTATTCAGTCGAATCATTGCCGCTTAACACTTGCAGCTGCGGTAAAAGAGAAAATGAAATGTATCCTTGTATTAGAAGAAGGACTTGAGCCAGAAGAGAAGCCAGACTTTAACGGAAACTATTTCTTATATCATTTATTAGGTGCTAAAAACGTAATTGTTGTACCAAACGGAGCAGATCTTATGGAAGAAATGCAAAAAGTAGCGAAAGAAGTAAGTGAGAAAGGTAGTACACCATATGTAATACCAGTTGGTGGATCAAATCCTACTGGTGCATTGGGATACGTTGCTTGTGCGCAAGAAATTATGGCGCAATCATTTGACCAAGGAATTGATTTCAGTTCAGTTGTTTGCGTAAGTGGTAGCGCTGGTATGCACGCTGGTTTAATTACTGGATTTGCAGGAACACAAAGTAACATCCCAGTAATCGGAATTAACGTAAGTAGAGGAAAAGCAGAGCAAGAGGAGAAAGTAGCAAAACTTGTAGAAGAAACGTCGGCTCACGTTGGTATTCCAAACTTTATCCCGCGCGAAGCGGTTACATGCTTTGATGAATATGTAGGGCCAGGTTACGCGTTACCAACGCCAGAAATGGTGGAAGCAGTTCAATTACTTGCGAAAACAGAAGGTATTTTACTTGATCCAGTGTATACAGGTAAAGCAGTAGCGGGACTAATCGATTTAATTAAAAAAGGTACATTTAATAAAGAAGACAACATTTTATTCGTACATTCAGGTGGTTCACCAGCGTTATATGCGAATACGTCTTTATTTGCGTAAGTGTGAAAAAGCATTGGGTATCCAATGCTTTTTTGTTATATAATGGAATTGTTATGAAGCGAGAAGGGGGAGTATATGAGTTCAAATGTAAAATGGATTATATACACAGTACTCGGCATTTCTATTCTATTCATTTTATTTGTGGCTTATGGAGTTTATTTATATTTCACTTAAGCGAAATGGTAACCAAACCAAAGGAAAAATAAAATAATTACTGTGTTAAATAGAGTAAAACATAAACCGATAATTGATAAAACTTTCTTTTCAGTGCGGCTATAGAGTGAAATAACAGCCAATATAAGCGTTATAACAGCAGAAGCTAATATGAAGTAGGCGAAAGGCACGACATATTCTACTCCAACTCTGTCTAAAATAGGTGTGAAGAGAAAGAGATTAATAGTAACGAATATACTTACAATAAGAAACGTATAACTTTTCCAAGTGTATGTTTTTAACTGCATGAATGGTGCTCCTTTCCTGATATTTTTTATATTTCTAACCATAAAGTAATTACCTTTATTTTACAATATTCTAAATTTTTATGAAATGA
Organism: Bacillus sp. MN7755; assembly: GCF_054771475.1. Classification (NCBI taxonomy): domain Bacteria; kingdom Bacillati; phylum Bacillota; class Bacilli; order Caryophanales; family Bacillaceae; genus Bacillus; species Bacillus sp. MN7755. Next base: position 41,771 of record NZ_BTRL01000025.1, on the reverse strand, counting down.
GGTAGATGAATATGAAGGGTAGAAATTTATCTGTGGTTTTTATTGCCATAGTTATATTCATAGTAACGGGCTGTTCGAATATAATAGGAAATGAAGAACAAACAATTAAAGTGCAAAAACATGTTGATGATAAATATGAAGATTTGAAGGTAGTTACAGATAATAAGCAAGTTCGGGAAGTAAAGAAAATATTAAATGATACTAATTTTGAGAATGAAAAAGTGGAAATGTCTCGTCCGGCTGATTATCACTTTATTTTTCAATCTAAAAATCCGAAAATAGAGGCGAAAGCTGCTTTGTATCAAATTTGGGTAAGTCCCAATAAGGATAAAATAGAAATCACGGTGGGGGGGATTGGGTACGCTCAATTAAATGGAAAAAATGCAGCTACTTTGTTTTGGATTGTTACGGGAGATAAGTTAGCTGAATAAACATATATGGTTATAGAAATTCAGTTCGTATTTTTCATTTTGAGAGATAATTAGTTTTCAACAAAATAGCTATCTTTTTATATTGGAATAAATATTGAGAATCGGATAAAATGGAAATTGGAAATTGACGGATTATGGCACTTTAAGGTGCCTATTAATCCGCTAATGTATAATAAAAACAGGAAATATATTGTTTTTACAAAGGTTCGGTGTTATGTTTAATTTTCTCAATATAATATTTCGCTTATATAGGAGTGGCTATTTGAATAAATTAATGTTATTGGTTTTATTGGCTACATGCTGTCTCATGATTGCAGGATGTTCTAATAATATAATTACACCAAAAAATGAGTCTAAAACCTCAACACCTGTAAAGATTAGTCGTATCAACAAAGCGTGGTACAAACATATATAATAGTTTAAAGAAACTTAAAATTGTTGATGATCAAGATCATAAAGTGAAATTAGTTAGGTTGATAGTAGATGTTGTGAAACGTGGCGAAAAGCGGGAAGCATTTATATGTAGTGAAATAGGGGATTATAACTTTATAAAATATGCTACATTAAAATATTCACAAAAAAGAGTCTAAAATTAGAACCTTTTTTGTGGATATTTTTCATAAAAGAAATTCTACGGTGCCTTCCTCTAACTTGAACCTTCTAAAAATTATTTCACTAAGTTAAAGTGTTCATTGAGAGTATAACCCTTCAAAATTTGGGGAATGCAAGGGGGCTGTAATAGTTCGATTGGTGCCTCCCTTTTTCACTTTATCTACCATCTTTATATATCTTTCTATTAAAAAATCTAACTTTAATCGATTAAATGAGATAAAATCTAGTTAAAAATAATGAAATTTCAGGAAAAATAAGGTACACTAATCAATGGTTTTGGTTTAAAATCGATTGACGTTAATGTATACGGGGGAAAGATTGATGAATAACAATACAGTAAATGAATCAGTTGAAGAAGTTGAGAAAAAACGGGTAAGATCGAAAAAACGTTTTACAAATTGGAAGCTTATCGCAGCGGGTGGCGGTGTAATTGCACTTCTCATTGGGGGAATGAGTTATTACCAGGCAACTCACTTCAATTCAAATGTTACGATTAACGATACAAAAGTCGGTGGTATGAGCGCTGATGAGGCAATACAGAAATTAAAAACATCTGGACTAGCAAACAAAGTCTATATTGATCAACAACAAATTTTAGATGAAAAAGAGACGAAAACGGAACTGACGGAAAAAGATTCGCCGCAAGTTAAGAAACTATTAAAAAGCCAGTGGACATTTTTCCCTTCTGCAAAGGAAAAAAATTATTCACTACTACCAGAAAAGGCAGAGAAGTACCGTAGTGAAACGATGAAAAAACTTGTAGAAGAAAAGCTCGTCTCTATGAATGAAAAATTAAAAGCACCTCAAGATGCTATGGCGAAGCTTGAACAAGGGAAAGTTGTTATTTCGAAGAGCGTTGATGGGAAACAGTATGACGTTACGAGTTTACTAAAAGATTATGATAAGCAGAAGCATAAAAGCGAAATTCATCTAAAGTCTGCATACATACAGCCTATTAAAGAAGACGATCCGATTATTAAAAAAGAAGAAAAAGCATTACAGAATCTTCTTGGGCAGTCTGTTGATTATAAAGTGCAAAATGAAGTGTATTCATTAAAAGCGAAAGATTTAATTCAAAATGCCTCTATGTCAAAGGATATGAAAGTGACAATCGATGCGAGCGATATTAAGAATAAGATTACTGAAATTAATAAGGCTAAATCTACATTACATAAAGACTTCGCTTTTAAAACACATTCTGGTTCGGTCATATCAGTAAAAGGACAAGGATACGGCTGGGCATTAGATGTTGAAAAAGAGACAAAACAAGTTCAACAAGCCTTTGAGAAAGGCGAAAAATCACTTTCTGCTTCTAATATTCACGGAAATGGTTGGGAGAAGGAAGGTATCGGTTATAAAACAACATCGAATAATGGCATCGGAGACACATATGCAGAAGTTTCAATTGCAGATCAGCAAATTTGGATTTATAAAGATGGGAAATTAGTCGTTACAACAAATGTAGTAACGGGTAAACATAGCACGGGTGAAGATACATCACCAGGTGTGTGGTACGTCCTATACAAACGAACACCATACACGCTAAGAGGTAGCGCAGTAGGTAAAGCTGATTATGCAGTTAAAGTAGATTACTGGGTTCCATTCACAAATAGCGGTCAAGGATTCCACGATGCCGGCTGGCGAAAAGACTGGGGAAATAATGCTTATGTAACAGGGGGATCAGGCGGGTGTGTGAACCTTCTTCCTAATGTTGCAAAAACTGTGTATGATAGTTTGAATACGTATGATCCAGTTATTGTGTACTAGAAAATAGCTACGTATCAAAAACTTAAACGAATAAACAAAGCAGGAAATCTTACTTGATGGTACATGAAAAAACACCTCTTGAATTTGCATACTAAGTGTGGGAATTCAATGGAGGTGTTTTTTGTTTGAATACAAGAGTTAATTGCTTATAAAAAACAAATTAAAAAGAGATTAAAATAAAGAATAAGTATTCAAATAGTCAATAAAATTGACAATGAATATCATTTTCACTTATTATAGAATCGTCGTATTTAATTAGACATGACTTTTTTGTTAATATAATAGATTTCTATTAAGGTATCACATTCAAGAACTATTACTAAATCTTTTAAGAACTTAAAAGCAGGAAAGGGTAATATAAAAATGAACTGGAAAAAAGGCGGATTATGGGTTATTATTTTTTTCGTTGTAAAAGGCACGATTTCTACGCTTTTAATAGTTACAGGTGCTAAATATTTTGATTTGTCATTTATGCAACTTATCGTATTGATCCTGACTTTATTAGTGATTTCTCTAATAAGTCGAAAATTGCTGTATAAACATAAACAAAACAAAAAGCAAAAAGAGCTAAATATATAATGCAGCCCCAGAGACCTTTGGATTTCTGGGGTTTTATTTCGATCGTTTTTTCCACATGTATATTAACTTAACGGAACAGGTTGTCCAAAACGATAAAATCGATGATGCTTAAAATGCGTCAATTACTTTTATATAAGGGTTGAAGAGAGCTATTGAATCAATCTTTATTCTGAAGCTACAGACGTGCATAAATTATGCTTGTTTTTCAATTGGTAGTTTAAATGTAAAAGTACTGCCTTCTCCTAATTCACTTTCAACCGTAATGTCTCCTCCGTGTAGTTCGACAATCCATTTTACCATCGACAATCCTAAACCTGTGTTTCCGATGTTTGAAGATGTTCGTGCTGCGTCAACTCGATAAAATCTGTCCCATATTTTAGTAATGTGTTGCTCGCTGATGCCTATGCCATTATCGGAAACTTTACCTATTATGTTGGTTTCATCGCGGAACAGTTGCATATGAACAGTTCCGTTCGCTTTGCTATAAGCAATCGCATTCGTTAGTAAATTCATTAATAAACGCATCATCAATGTTTGATCTGCTTTCATAAACAGGTCTTCCTCTATATTAGTTGTTATATCAATTGAAGCTTCTTGAACCATTAGTGAAAGCTCTTCTACAACAATTTCCGTTAATTCACTCATATTAATACATTCAAATTGGAAAGTATTATGGTTTCCTTGGTCAGCTCTTGCTAATAGTAAGAGTTGTGAGATTAGCGAGGACATCTTACGTGATTGCTTTAAAATTACTTCTAACGATTCTTCCATTTCTTTCGGATTATTTCTCTGCGATAAAGCGTATTCGCATTGCGAAATAATAACAGATGTTGGTGTTCTTAATTCATGAGATGCGTCAGATGTAAATTGTTTTTCACTTTCAAATGATGTCTCCAATCGCTCAAACATTTTGTCAAAAGTTTGTGCTAAATGATACATTTCGTCTTTCGGTGAACCTTTTAAATTAATTCTCTTCGAAAGGTCTTTACCATCACCAATTTTACTGGCTGAATCACTCATTTGTTGCACAGGTCGAAACGCTCTTTGCGTAATAAAATATCCTCCCACTGCCGCAATGAGAATAAGTAATGGAAATGAGATGAGTGTTACTACGATAAGTGTATTCATCGTTGATGATAATTGGCTCATGGTCATTATTCCACGAACCCAGACTTGCTCATCGCCGCCTGTATTATGGAGAGAATCATATACGATCCATTCTTTATTACCATCTTTAATGGTTTGTATTTCATCGGATTTAAGCGATATCTTTTTATTAAAGCTTGTTGGACTATTTCCTACCAGCAGCTCACCTTGTTTACTATAAATGATGATATTTACTCCATCTTCTAAGGTTTCAAAATCATCGTCCATCTTTAATTGTCCATGCTTATACTCGATATCCTCAATGCTTTCTTTTACTGTGCTCTTCAATTGATCTTTCATATTAAAAAGCAAAACTTTATCTGAAGAAGTTAAAATAAAAGCTAACACGAGTGCCATAATAATTACAATTAGCCCCGTATACCACAGGGTTACTCTCATTTTTATTGATAGTCTTTTCATGATTCTACTCGCAATACGTAACCAGTTCCTCGTACTGTATGAATTAACTTCGTTTCAAACTGGCTATCAATTTTTTTACGAAGATAGCGGACGTAAACATCAATAATATTCGATCCACCTTCATAGTCGTAATTCCACACATGTTGCTCAATTTTATCTCGTGTCAACACAACTTCTTTATTACGAATCATATATTCTAAAATAGCAAATTCTTTACTGGAAAGAGTGATAACTTGGTCTCCTCTTGTTACTTTATGCATTTTGCAATCTACTACTAGGTCAGCGATTTCAAACACATTAGATGCATTACCTGTTTTTCTTCGCATTAACACTCGAATTCTTGCTAACAGTTCGTCAAAAGCAAACGGCTTTACTAAATAATCGTCCGCACCTAAGTCGAGTCCTGTTACGCGATCATCAATTGTATCTTTAGCTGTAAGAAGCAAGACCGGAGTTGTATGATTGTCCGCGCGTAATCTTTGTAGTACTTGTAAACCATCTATGCGGGGAATCATAATGTCAAGCACAATCAAATCGTAGGCAGCCATGTTTATATAATCCAGGGCATCTTCTCCATTCCCACATGCATCGACACTATAATGTTCTGCATTTAATCGTTTTACCAATATATTTTGTAAATCTTGTTCATCTTCGACAATAAGAACTCGCATTAACATTCTCCTTTTCTTCTTATTAATATGTATCACTATAATTCCAAAACATTAAAGAAAGATTAGAAACCATTTAATTATATCATTTTATTTTTTGTTATATTAATCTTCCTTTAATGTTTGTTCAGTAATATAAAGGCAAGGTTAAGGTGCACATGTAAAGGGAGGAAAACAGAATGAGAAATCGGATGTTGATTGGAGCAATGTCTTGTTTATTCTTAACAGCTTGTTCTACTCAAGCTGATAACAATACAGAAGTACAACAACTGAAAGTGGAAAATGATACATTGCAAAAAGAAAGTTCTCAACTACAACAAGAACCACACAAAGCACAAGCTGCTACGAATGCTACGAAGCAAATACAGGATTTTAAAAATGAAGTTACATCTATCGTTGAAAAGACAAATAACACGAAACCAGTTGGAGTAAAAGAAGAAAACTTAAATACGTACTTAGCAGTAAAAAAAGAAATTGATCAATTAGATGACAAGATAGACCTATCTGATAATCAGCTTGAAGCAGATTATCGCGCTGGAACGATAACGATTGAACAATATAAAGCGCAAGAAAGAGAACACGATATACTGGAAGATCAATTAGAGCAAGCAGAAAATGCACTTGAAGCAAGATTTGGAATAGATGATTAATCATTAAGGAGTGGATGGAAATGTTAAAACATAAAAAGAAAATAATGATAAGTGTAATTGCTATTTTAGTAAGTGGTATTGCTATTGTTGGTGGATATTATGGTATGGGTTACAATTATGCCAAAAAGAATGAAAACTACACAGAGAAACAAGTTCGTGAAATTTCTTTAGCGCATACAAATGGAGAAATTATGAATGTGAAAAAAGAATTCGAATTAGAAGATGACAACTTAATACAATCTACATTTGAATATGAAGTGGAAATCAAGACACCTGATAATCTGTTAAATATTTTAAAGGTTAGTGCTAGAACAGGTACAATAGAAATCAATAATGAAGATTAAAAAAATATCAACAAATAAAATATCGTATATTTGAAAAAATCCAGGCTAAGCAAACATAAAATAAGCTGCCCATATGGACAGCTTATTTACACAATTCTTGTTATCGGTAGCGAAGAAAAAGACGAATCCCTAATTTCACAAGGGAATCGTCTTTTTTGTTCTATGGATACATGCATTTTCTTATACATTTCGATCCTGCTGCGATTTTAGGTTTCTTGTCTGTTATTGGATTAACCGAAAAACTGTATAAAATCTTGTATACTCTTAGTGTGGTTTTTCCGAAATACTGACGGTACTCCATCGCTATCAAGCTAAGCTCATACAACGTCAATTATATTAGAGGTTGTTTCTTTTTTCTAAAAGCTAGGTGTAGAATATTTGCATGCCCATCAAGCTAAGAAAACAGATTAACCCCAAAACAAAAAAATCCTTCGTATAATATGTGAGAGAAAAGGAGAGATAAAGGTATTTTAACCTTATCTCTCTTTTTCTATATTAATTTATTTTCAGGTAAGGAGTTGATTAGTTATTACTATTTATAAGAACGTGAAGAAGTGTTGATGCCGGTTGGAACTGTTGTAAAGGTTGAGGGGGGGAATCCAAGGAAATATGAGAGATGTGCATGATGATTTGGCGCATGGTTATTAATCCATCTTCTATGAAATCGTGGGATTATATAAGCATTTATTATCCTGGAGATTTTAAAATAAAACCTACCTAATTATAGAAGTGATTTGAACGTAAGGAAATTGTAAGAAATGGATAAGAAAAAAGAAATTTTTATTGTATAGGATACAAATATAGAGAAGCGTAAAAGAGGGGGGGTAAATAGGATACATTTATACGAAAAATAAACTAGTAATAAGAGCATTCTATTGGTGGCAATTACTGAAAGAACAGCAACTAAAACAAATACTCACTACAGTTCCTGCAGGAAAGGGAGGAATCAATGGATATGGTCTAGGAATCTATGAAATTAAACTTCCTAACGTTGTCTCGATATGGGGACATACAGGTGTTATTCCAGGATTTGATACTTTTGCTGGAGGGGCATATGTTGACGGCAATTTGAACAGTATGGGTAGAGCCGAGAATCCTGGTCTTTTTAAAAGTATTTTACTTGTTGAATATAGACAGTAGGGATAAAGCCAGAATAGTAGTTTATGTGATGTTTGTAATTGAACAAATAAAAGATGAAATCGATCATTTGTCTAAGGAGGAATTTTTCTTATGGAAAATAAATTATCTGGAGTGTTAGCCGCTACCTTAGCTCTAACGATGAGTCTACCAACAGGAGCGATAGCGTCTTCTAGCAGTAAGACTCCGGTTGTATCTAGCCAAGAAGTTGCTAGCAAAGATTTGGAGAAGATTGCTGCAGAGAACGCTGCACTGCTCACGAAGTCCTATGAGACGACTAGTGTACAGTATGCGCTGATTGATAATGGTAAACTTATTTTGTCGGGGCAGACAGGTAAGAACGACATAGAAGGGAAAGAGCCACTAACCAAAGATACTCTATACGGAATTGGTTCAACCAGTAAAGTATATACAGCTGCGGCTGTTATGAAACTGGTAGACGAAGGAAAAGTTGATTTGGATGCTCCTGTTGCCCGCTATATTCCTGATTTCAAAATGAAAGATAAACGATATAAGCGTATTACACCGCGTATGCTGTTGAATCACTCCTCGGGTTTGCAAGGTTCGACGTTCAATAATGCATTTTTATTTAAAGATAATGATGCTTATGCCCATGATATATTGTTGCAACAATTGTCCAACCAAAACTTGAAGGCAGACCCTGGTGCGTTCTCAGTATACTGTAATGACGGTTTTACACTGGCTGAGATCTTGGTAGAAAGAGTCAGTGGTATGAGTTTTACTGAATTTCTACATCAAAAGTTTACAGAGCCATTAAAACTGAATCATATGATAACATCGCAAGACAAATGGGAAGACGAAAAGCGGGCTGGACTGTATTCTCCGACATACCAGGGACAGCTACCAAGTGAAATGGTGAATGTGATTGGTACGGGAGGAATCTCTTCTACTGCAGAAGATGTGGTGCGATTCTCACAAATATTTATGGGACAGGGAAAAGAAATTCTCTCTAATAAAGCAGTCAAGGCGATGGAACAAGAAGAATATAAAAAAGGAATGTGGCCGGGAGATAGCGGAAATGTGTTCAACTATGGTCTTGGCTGGGATAGTGTGAAACTATACCCATTCAGTGAATATGGGATAAAAGCGTTGACTAAGGGTGGGGATACGATACTGCAACATGCTACATTGGTCGTGCTTCCAGAACAGAAGATGGCAGCAGCTGTATTGTCCTCCGGCGGCTCCAGCATGACAAATCAACTGTTGGCAAACAAATTACTGCTAGCCAGGCTTAAAGAGAAAGGGACAATTAAGGATATAAAACCAGATAAATCCTTCGGCAAGCCAGTCAAGGCTAAAGTGCCCCAAGACGTGGTAAAAAAAGCAGGATTTTATGGAAATAGCTACAGCCATTTCAAAATAGAAATTACGAAGAAGGGAGAACTGTTTTTACCAACTAAACCGGAAGAAAAATATGTATATACGGCGGATGGAAGCTTTATAAATGAGAAGGGTACTTCCAAGCTTAACTTTGTCACTGAGAAGAATGGAAAAGTTTATTTGAGAGAGAGCACATATGAATTATCACCGGGATTAGGGCAAAATGTGCTGACTCACTATTTAGCCCAGAAATTAGAAAACAATGTGTTACCGAAGAAAACAGCTGCTGCATGGGCGAAGCGCGAGGGTGGAAAGTTCTACCTCGTTAACGAAAAATTTAATTCTATGAACTATCTAGGACAACTAATGCCTCTTAACACACAAATTACGATCAAGGATGGGTATTGGGACGGCAAAAAAATTACAGGTCCGAATACGGCGACGCATCAAATTCAGATTCCTGTGATGAATGGGCGGGATACAAAGGAAGCCCATTTCTATACAGAGGATGGTACTGAATATATGGAGATGGCCAGCTTTTTATACGTCAGTGAATCTAACGTAAAACCCCTTGATACAGGTCAATTATCGAAAGTTACATTGCAAAAAAATGGGCATGCGAAATGGTTTACGATCCCGCAAGAGGCAGCAGGGAAAACGATGAATGTGGAGTTGACATCAGGAAGTTCATTCGCGGTGTATGATGAGAATGGAGTATGCGTCAATTTTACCGTTGTTAGTGACAATAACAAAGTGAAACTACCAGAGAACGGAACGGTTGTATTTGCTGGCGCACCGAACTCAGAATTTACAGTCGCATTGAACTAGCTACAACTCGGGGTAGACTTTAATAAAACAGTACGACATGGAAAAGCTATTTTATTTGTATCTTAAGTATTCCCTTAAATGATATTACACTTAAATTCTTAGCTTAATAGCAATGGGATCCCGCCCACGTTTTAACGAAAATATACGCTAAGCAAATCCCAACATAAAGCGAGCCGAATTTTCTACTCTTAAGAAAAATTTCGGTTCGTTTTATGGTTTCATGACAAGTTGTTTACTGAACAATAAAGTTCTTTATTGGAACAGGCTACTTTCTTCAACAATCGGGCCAGATTGTTGAAGAAGAAATATAATAAAAATGCTTTTGATTGTTTTATTAAACGAATTAAACCGCAAAAAACAAGAAGAATTCTCCCCTTTTTACTAGTACACTAAATCCTATAAAAGGGGGGAGATCATGAACAATAAAGCCATTGGATTATTTCAAGGAATTGCGTTATACATTTCAGCTATTCTAGGATCCGGTGTCCTTTTTTTATCGGGGGTAACGGCCTCAATAGCGGGCCCTGCATCTATTGTATCCTGGTTTATCGTTATTATAATTAGTTTTCCGCTTGCTTATTCCTTTGCTAGTTTGGCACGGATATATCCTGATTCCGGTGGAGCAGCAACCTTTGTTAGAAATTCTTTTGGATATCATCTTGGCAATATCGTTGGGTGGTTTTATTTTGTAACAGCAGCAGTTGGTCAAACGATTGTATCTTTAACTGGTGCTTTTTATGTCAGTCAGGCATTTGGATTTTCGCATTTTGAAACAATTTTAATTGCCGTCTTTATTTTGGTAATTGCAGGTGTTTCCAATTATTATGGTGTAAATGTTAGTGGTAAAGTTGCATTGATTTTAAGTTCTTTATTACTGATTCTTTTAGCGTCAGCTGTATTTGTGGCGTTTCCAAGAATACAATGGGGAAATTTTAATCCCTTTGTTCCAAATGGATGGTTTTCTGTCGGGAACGCTATAACGGTTATCTTTTGGGCATTTTTCGGTTGGGAGGCGATTTGCAATCTGGCTGAGCACTTTAAAAGGCCAGAAAAAGATATTGTCAAAGGAGCAGTTATTAGTGCAGTTGTCATTGGACTATTATTTTTAGCGCTAAGCCTTGTCACTATTGGAACGGCCACATATGGCAGTCAAGAAAGCAACCTGTCTCCTATTGGTGTTATAATGGGAGATACAGTAGGCGGAGGTGCCAAAGTCGTTACAGCTGTTTTAGCTTTAATTATTTGTACAGGGACAGCGAATGCTTTTGTAGCCAGCCTAACGCAATTAGGATATTCATTAAGCAGAGATGGTGCTTTCCCAAAATTTTTCTCAAGGCTGCATGCAACTACTCAAATTCCAAGACAGATGGTATTGTTTGTTATCTGTTTTTCGGTAGCAGGTGTGTTAGTGACAAAAGCTTTGTCACTAACGTTTGATGATATTTTGTTTATACCGACTTCTCTAGGGATTCTAGTTTATGTTCTTTCAATGGCAGCAGGCGTTAAATTATTTAGGAAGAACACACCGGCATGGTGGGCATCGTTAATCTCTTTCATTTTATGTTTGCTGGTGATTCCATTTTTTCAATTGTATATATTTGTTCCGTTAATTGTCGTGGCTATATATGCGAGTTATCTGATTTTGAGTAATAAGATTTTCGCCTACAAGGGAGGATTAAAATCTAATGAAGGATCAAAATAACCTTTCCAGAGATACCATGTGGAAAGCCACAGTATCATGTGATTCAGCGTATGACGGGATATTCTTTTACGCAGTCAAGACAACTGGAATTTTCTGCCGACCTTCTTGCAAGTCTAAGGTTCCTAATTATGAAAATGTATCCTTTTTTTCAAATGCGCAAGAAGCTCAAAGGTCAGGCTATCGCCCATGCAAAAGATGCCGATCAGATCTAAATATAAAAATATACGATCCGTTCGAATGCGTTTTGGAAGATACTATGCGATTGATAAAAAATAATTATGTTCAAAACATGCCATTAAATGAAATTGCATCAAGGGTAGGAGTTAGTCGTTTTCATTTAAATCGGATTTTCAAAGAAAGAACAGGGTATACTCCTCGAATATATTTAGAAAGGATCAGAGTTAAGAAAGCAAAGGAACTTCTCTTGACAACGGTCTTTAATAGTACAGAGATTGGTTATCAAACAGGCTATCAAAGTGTATCTAGCTTTTATAATGCATTTAAAAGAAATACAGGATTTTCACCGAGTCAATTCCGTGCTTTCCATAGTGGAAATACCGTAAACCAAGAACTTGACTGAATTCACGTTTTTTAACAAAAGATAGCATGAATTAACAAGAGTGCTTTGTACTCATCGTATTTTTCGATAAATCATTACTGATTGATTAAAAGTAAACAACTTTGTATTGAACAATAATAAGCCATTTTTTCTCTGTTATAGAATTGTAAGCTTTTTAATTCAATCCTCAACAAACGGGCAAGATTATTGAACAAGTTTTATGAACTTTAGTGGTAGCATTATTAGTAAAATGCTTTATAACAACTAATTAAGGAGGGATAGAATATGAGAAATAACTTTCAAATCGTTGCGTTGCAAGAGAAGGAGTTTAATAACCTATTTCTAATGAATGAAGAAGTATTAAAAAGTATCGGGGCAGTCAAAATAATAGCAAATAAAAATCCTGGATATCCTTGCAGGATAAGTTTGAAGGATGCAGAGGTAGGAGAAGAGGTAATATTACTGAATTACCAATATCATAGTGTTAATTCGCCTTATAAAGCAAGTGGTCCTATATTTATGCGAAAGGGAGCAACTACTGCTAAGCTAGATGTAAATGAAATTCCGCATATGTTACATCATAGGTATCTATCTGTACGCGGCTAAAATACTGATTCAATGATTGTAGAAGCAAGGGTTACAGAAGGTGTAAATTTAAGAGAAAATATAGATGAAATTTTTGATAATAAAGAAGTAGAATATATTCACATTCTTAACGCTAAACCAGGATGCTATAACTGCCTTGTTAATAGAGTGTGAAAAAATTAAAAATGCAAACTTCTATTATCCTATAAGGGATACCACCAATCGCTATCAAGCTAATTCAACAAAACCCCCCCTAAATTGAAAAAAATACGCTATTCTTTTTGTAGAATCATAGGAAAGGATAGCGTTTTTGTATGCCTATTTCTGTATCTGATGAATTACAACTATTTGCTCAAGAGATTCAAAGTTTTTTATCTCCAAATACCTTACGGGATCTTGCTAGAGATGTTGGTTTCGCAAGAATTGATGCGTTCTTTGAGCTCTGTATGGTTATACAGTGTGGTTTTACTCACTCCGGCTTCTTTCTGTCACACTCTTGAAGTTAATTATATTTTTCTACGTACTAAATAAAAAGATAAGGCCCCCATAATAACAGGTACAACGAAATCAAAGAAATGGGAAAAATTAAAAGGAAAAAGAAAAAGAAATGGTATAAGTGTATAGATAACTGCTTGTCCTATAAATACAGGAATTCCGAATTGAAATTCTCTACATCGTTTGATTTTCCTGTATAACACTTCCCCAATTAGACAAGCTACAAGAGCTGGAATACTACCATAAGTGATGATCGTTTTAATGAATCCTAATACAACGTTCGGGTGAATAAAGCTAGGATGAGAAATATATGAAATCAAGAACCATCCAAAAATAAAAGCAAACAGACTTGCAGCATAACTAATTGCAAATTTTATCAACGTAATCATCCTCACAGTTTTCTAATATTAACTCCATTGTATGACATAACGTCCTATTAACAATAGTCAATGATGCATATAATTTTTGTTTTTGGGGGTAGGTGCCTTTCTTAGCTTGATAACGATGGGATGAGTCCTCAATAGTGGCAAATATCCATACTTCTATTAACTCGTTAGTTAAAGAAGAATTTCTTCCACAACTCTTAAGTTATTATAAATAGAATAGATTCATTACCGTTTCAGACCTAAGTATTCATTCATAACCTAACAGTAAAAGGGGGATGATTCAAGGTATGGCGTTTAATGATGAATTAATTTGTCAACAGTTTGCAAGAATTATCGGTGGCCAAGAAGGATTCGCCGGTGGGAAATGCGTGGCAACAATAAATCGAGATGGAATACAAGCGACAATCTTAGGAAAACGTTTCAGAGTAACAACTTCCTTCTCATTCGAATCACGAGATAATAAAACTGGACGAGCATTATGTCTAGGCCGGGTAGCGCTATTGCAAAAAGAAGTCAATGGATTTGTTGCTACAATTATTAAACAAGGAATAATCGTTTCGTCTATACACAATGAGTGGTTATGTGATGAACCAAATTTGATTTACGTTAATATTGAAGACGTTGATGATCCACTAAATTTCGCAAGGAAAGTTAGAAGAGCATTATGTAATTAACCGATTTTTTTAGTTAAATGAGTGAGTATGTCGGTTAGAATATTTTAGATTGTTGAATGGTTTTATAAAGTGAAAGAAGACGTTCCATATTTGGAATGTCTTTTCTTGATGTTTTTATAATTTGAAAGACGAGGAAACGAACTTGGAGGGAGTATTGGGGCCGTGTTTGAGAAGAGTAAATCAATGAAAAAGGAAATTGTTTTTAAGTTTGGGCTACGGATCTATCCTCCCGTTCTAATTAACTAAAAGAAGAACTTCCCCATACCGATTAGACTACTAATCATTCCTATTCCATTCATGCTGCTTTTTCCTACTGCAAGTAAGTTTCCAAGCATTCCTGGCTGACCGATCCCTCCGTTATTCCCCCATCCCATGGGATTTACCTGTCCTCCCCATCCTGGAGAGTTTCCGAAAGCACCCCAGTTATTGGTACTAAATTTAAAAGCTTTAGCTGGCGGCGATAGTAAAGCGGCAAGATGACCTTGTGCGAACATCCCTGCATGATTGAATGGTTGGGCCCAGGGGAAGGGAGGTTTTTGAAAATGAAAACCTGCATGGCTTGGTAATGGAGTCCAATTAGCAGGATATCCTTGGGGCATCATCCCTGCATAATGGATTGGCTGTCCCAAAGAGAAGGGTTGGGGTTGGGGATTAAAACCCGTATAATTGGCTGGTGAATTCCAACCAAATGGATAGACTCGACAACTCCAATTCTCAGAAATATTCAAACCATTCATTCCCTCAGCTTTAGTTATTTGGGGCTGTGAATATAATGATGACATTGAAATTTGGTTATTATATTGTTCCCCGTTTCCCTTTGAATTCAAATGCCAATATTGGTACATAAGCTTATTCCCCTCACTTTAAAAATCTAATGTTAGACTTAGCCTATGTAATATTCCTTGTTATGGATGGTTACATAACTAGATTTACAAGCCTGTATTTAAAGGAATGGGTGTGTGGTCTTCTTGATTTATCCCGCTATTTTTTGTGGGCTGCCTGTAAAAGCTCCACGGATTAAAGTTTCACTTTATTTTAGAAGGGTATGTTCAGTTGCTCCTTTTATTTATTTCACCCTAATTTAATTTCGATTAACAAACGTGTTTATAAAGGTTTAATCAATAAAAAGATTTTAAAGTGTTATGTTGAGCAAGTAGAATTGCTAAAAAGAGAATATCCATTCGAAGAGTTTGGCAAAATACTGCAAGGATAATGTATTTTTGTGCAAATATGCAAACGATTTAAACGAATCAATGGAATTTATAATGAAGGGGCAAATAAATATATGAATGAAACATTACATAAAAGAAAACCACCATATTTAATGCTTGTAATCCTTTTTATTGGGGCATTTGTTTCATTTCTAAATAACTCCCTTTTAAATGTAGCCTTGCCATCAATAATGAAGGATTTAGACATTAAAGATTATTCAACGATCCAGTGGCTCTCTACAGGGTATATGCTTGTAAGTGGTATATTAATTCCGGCATCAGCATTTTTAATAACCCGTTTCTCTAATAGGAGCTTATTTATTACATCTATGGTGATTTTTATTCTTGGTACAGCCTTAGCGGCTGTAGCGCCGAACTTCGGTTTATTACTTACTGGTCGGATGGTTCAAGCAGCAGGTTCTTCAGTCATGGGACCTTTGTTAATGAATATTATGCTAGTAAGCTTTCCAAGAGAAAAAAGGGGAACAGCAATGGGGATTTTTGGATTAGTTATGATTACAGCTCCAGCAATTGGACCGACACTATCAGGTTATATTGTAGAGTACTATGACTGGCGTTTGCTGTTTGAAATGATTTTACCGCTAGCAATCATTAGCTTACTGTTAGGGATTTGGAAATCGGAGAATGTCATGAGACAAAACAAAAATGCAAAGCTTGATTATCTCTCATTACTATTATCTTCTGTCGGTTTTGGCGGTTTGTTATATGGATTCAGTTCTGCAAGCTCCGATGGTTGGACGAATAAAGTTGTCTTAACAACCTTAATCATAGGCGCTATTTCCCTAATTGCTTTCATTATCCGTCAATTAAAAATGAATGAGCCTTTATTAGATTTACGTGTTTACAAGTACCCAATGTTTGCACTTGCGTCTGTAATTGCAATTGTCAATGCGGTGGCTATGTTTTCGGGGATGATTTTAACACCAGCTTATGTACAAAATGTCCGCGGTATTTCGCCGCTGAGCTCTGGGCTGATGATGCTTCCAGGTGCGGTAATAATGGGGGTTATGTCACCAATTACAGGTAAATTATTTGATAAATATGGCCCTAGAATTCTTGGCATAGTAGGACTTTCCATTACAGCTGTTTCAACTTATATGCTGGCAAACCTGCAACTCGACTCTAGTCACACACATATTATTCTTATTTACACTTTGCGGATGTTTGGGATGGCAATGGTGATGATGCCACTTATGACAAATGGCCTTAATCAATTGCCGACTCGCTTAAATCCGCACGGTACGGCTGTTAATAATACAGCTCAACAAGTGTCCGGTTCGATTGGTACTGCTATTCTTGTTACGATTATGAATACTGTAACAAAAACAAAAGCTGAAAGTCTAATGTCTGAATTAGATCCAACAACCTTCACAGAAGCTACGAAGGCAATAGTAACTCAGAAGGCTTTATTATCCGGAATTCAATATTCATTCTATGTAGCGCTTGGGATGAATGTTGTTGCACTACTATTAGTTTTTTTCGTTAAACGTGTAGATACAAGCCCGGAAGCAGTCGAGAAGTTAAATCGGTAGAGTAAAATAAAACTCTAGATGATGATTCCTACAAGTTTTTTGCTGATTAGTTAGACTATGAAGAAATGCAAATTTCTATTGCTAAGAAGCTGGTATTTAAAACGGCAAAAGAACTGAAAGAAACAGTGAAATAATTATATATAGTAAAAAGGATCTGATACTCATATCAGATCCTTTTTCATTCGTAACATAGTATACTTGCTTATCGTATTTGTTGGCATAGACATTAGAAACTACTGGATTTCCCAATGCTACAATCTTTAGCTTTCAATTTCTGATAGACATTATAATAATACGCTTCATTTTAATTTAGTATTTTTTCTACAAGTTATAAATCTAATTACCAACCTTATAAGCAATATCATAATCATGAATAGTTAGGGAAAAGATAAAATAAGGTAATCAATTACATATCTTTATCCCAGGCGATTCATTGCTATCTTCTTTTTATTGAATGGGATATTTTATTTCATGCTTTTTTGAAAGGGTGTTTTTAATGGATAAAAAAGTATCTGCCATTCCTCAACCGAAAACATATGGACCGCTGGGTAATCTCCCATTAATCGATAAAGATAAACCGACCTTATCCTTTATCAAGATAGCGGAAGAGTATGGTCCCATTTTTCAAATTCAAACTTTAAGTGATACCATCATTGTCGTTTCTGGACATGAACTGGTAGCAGAAGTCTGTGATGAAACACGGTTCGATAAAAGTATAGAGGGTGCTTTAGCAAAGGTTCGTGCCTTTGCTGGAGACGGATTATTTACAAGCGAGACTCACGAGCCTAACTGGAAAAAAGCTCATAATATTTTGATGCCTACATTCAGCCAACGGGCAATGAAAGATTACCATGCCATGATGGTCGATATTGCCGTACAACTCGTTCAGAAATGGGCAAGACTTAATCCAAATGAAAACGTGGATGTTCCAGAGGATATGACTCGCCTTACATTAGATACAATTGGTCTATGTGGTTTTAATTACCGATTTAATAGCTTTTATCGTGAGACCTCTCATCCTTTTATCACTAGCATGACCCGTGCTCTAGACGAGGCGATGCACCAATTACAGCGATTGGATATAGAAGACAAACTCATGTGGAGAACGAAACGTCAATTTCAGCATGATATTCAATCCATGTTTTCTTTAGTAGATAATATTATTGCTGAACGTAAAAGTAATGAAAATCAGGAAGAAAATGATTTACTTTCCCGTATGTTAAATGTGCAGGATCCGGAAACTGGTGAAAAATTAGATGATGAAAATATTCGTTTCCAAATTATTACCTTTTTAATAGCTGGACATGAAACAACAAGTGGCTTGTTATCTTTTGCAATCTATTTTTTATTAAAAAATCCGGATAAGTTGAAAAAAGCCTATGAAGAAGTAGATCGGGTATTGACAGATCCTACTCCAACATACCAACAAGTTATGAAACTTAAGTATATACGGATGATTTTAAATGAATCGCTACGTCTATGGCCTACTGCTCCAGCATTCAGTCTCTATGCAAAAGAAGATACAGTGATTGGTGGGAAATATCCAATTAAGAAAGGAGAAGATCGCATTTCTGTTCTTATTCCACAGCTACATAGGGATAAAGATGCGTGGGGAGACAATGTGGAAGAATTCCAACCTGAACGATTTGAAGAGCTGGATAAGATCCCACATCATGCTTATAAGCCATTTGGAAATGGTCAGAGAGCATGTATCGGTATGCAGTTTGCACTTCATGAAGCAACACTCGTAATGGGAATGCTGCTTCAACATTTTGAATTCATCGATTATCAAGACTATCAGCTGAACGTAAAACAAACATTAACGCTAAAGCCTGGTGATTTTAAAATTAGGATTCTACCCCGAAATCAAACTATTAGCCATACTACTGTTCTTGCACCTACAGAGGAGAAACTGAAAAACCATGAAATTAAGCAGCAAGTTCAGAAGACTCCTTCTATTATTGGAGCCGATAATCTTTCGCTGCTTGTTCTGTATGGTTCGGATACAGGGGTAGCAGAAGGTATTGCAAGAGAACTAGCAGATACAGCTAGTTTAGAAGGTGTTCAAACGGAAGTGGCAGCTCTTAACGATCGAATTGGAAGTCTGCCAAAAGAAGGAGCGGTTCTTATTGTAACTTCTTCTTATAATGGAAAGCCGCCAAGTAATGCAGGACAGTTTGTGCAATGGTTGAAGGAATTAAAACCGGACGAGCTAAAAGGTGTTCAATACGCAGTTTTTGGTTGTGGAGATCATAATTGGGCTAGTACTTATCAGCGAATTCCAAGATACATTGATGAGCAAATGGCGCAAAAAGGAGCAACAAGATTTTCTACACGTGGAGAAGCGGATGCAAGTGGTGATTTCGAGGAACAACTCGAGCAATGGAAACAAAGCATGTGGTCTGATGCGATGAAGGCATTTGGATTGGAACTTAACAAAAACATGGAGAAAGAACGCAGTACATTAAGTTTACAATTTGTCAGTCGTCTTGGAGGATCTCCTCTTGCGCGAACATATGAAGCAGTTTATGCGTCTGTATTAGAAAATCGTGAACTCCAATCATCCAGCAGTGATAGAAGCACTCGACATATCGAGATATCCTTGCCAGAAGGCGCTACGTATCAAGAAGGAGACCACCTTGGGGTGCTGCCAATTAATAGTCAGAAAAATGTCAACCGAGTTTTAAAACGCTTTGGATTAAACGGGAAGGATCAAGTCATACTGAGCGCAAGTGGGCGCAGTGTAAATCACATACCTTTAGACAGTCCTGTTAGTTTATTTGACCTTCTTAGTTATAGTGTCGAAGTTCAAGAAGCAGCTACTCGAGCACAAATACGAGAAATGGTGACATTCACAGCATGCCCTCCTCATAAAAAGGAATTGGAATCATTATTGGAAGACGGAGTTTATCATGAACAAATATTAAAGAAACGTATTTCAATGTTGGATCTTCTTGAAAAGTATGAGGCTTGTGAAATCCGATTTGAACGTTTTTTAGAACTTCTTCCTGCGCTCAAACCGCGTTACTATTCTATTTCAAGTTCTCCACTCGTTGCACAGGATCGTCTGAGCATTACGGTTGGTGTTGTTAATGCGCCTGCATGGAGTGGGGAAGGGACATATGAAGGAGTCGCTTCTAATTATTTAGCTCAGCGTCATAATAAAGATGAGATTATCTGTTTCATTCGAACGCCACAATCAAACTTTCAATTACCTGAAAATCCAGAAACACCAATTATCATGGTTGGACCAGGTACTGGAATTGCACCATTCCGTGGATTCTTGCAAGCGCGTCGTGTTCAAAAGCAAAAAGGTATTAACTTAGGACAAGCACATCTATACTTTGGTTGTCGTCATCCTGAAAAGGATTATCTCTATCGTACAGAACTAGAAAATGATGAAAGAGATGGATTAATCTCTTTACACACAGCTTTTTCTCGCCTAGAAGGATATCCAAAAACATATGTACAGCATTTAATAAAACAAGATAGAATCAATTTAATTTCATTATTAGATAATGGAGCTCACCTTTATATATGTGGGGATGGAAGTAAAATGGCTCCTGATGTAGAAGATACCCTGTGTCAAGCATATCAAGAAATTCATGAAGTCAGTGAACAAGAAGCAAGGAATTGGTTGGATCGTGTGCAAGATGAAGGGCGATATGGAAAAGATGTTTGGGCTGGTATCTGAATTTTTCTTAATTAGATATGTAATATGTAACGAATGAATTGCTTTCGAGTAAGTGTTAATTTAAAAAATAAACTTATTGATAAAAATCCCGTATTTTTATTGAATACGGGATTTTCTTATTTTTAAATAAGCTGGACTGATACTGTAGAAAAATAATAGGTAATTCATTTGACAATTAAAATGACCTAATTTAATATGTATGTCATAGCATATAATTAGTGAAACAAATACATTTACTGTGAATAATTGACTGGTATGCTATATCCTTTTATATCCTAATTTATAGAGGTGATACATGAACTTACATGATTTAATAGGCTATCTTGTTCATCGTACTGATGTGAAAATGACTAATTATTTTACGAAGAAATTAAAGCCTTATGGAGTTACGCCAGAGCAGTGGGGGATTATTAGTGTTCTTTGTAGCCACAGGGCTACTACTCAAAAAGAGTTAGCAGAAGCTATTGATAAAGATCAAACTACTGTCGTAAGAATGATACAGTCAATGGAGAGAAAAGGAATTGTAAAGAAGGCTTTGAATAACCAAGATAGACGTTCACACAACCTGTTTTTAACTGAAAAAGGTGACGAATTAAAGAAAACAATCTTGCCTGTAGTGACAGACGCTCACCATTTCGTTACGAGTAATTTGAGCGAAGAAGAGATTAAAGTATTACAATCATTATTAAACAAATTGTATGATACACGCTATTAATACTTGTTCCTTATTGATTCTATTCATAAGGAACAAACTTTATTTTATGTATTATATATGCTATAGCATATAATTTGTTTATTTCGAAGACTGATGGAGATAGCTTTATTTCTTATAATATTTAATTCAGGATCACTTTTTTGCCTAGTACCAGTCAAATTTTTTTGTATTATATATGCTATATCATGCAATTGTTATCCCTTTCATATTGAAAAGGGTAATGTAAATTGAAGCGAATTTCATATGGTCAATCTCAGGAAATAGGGTTCGGATAGTGACTTTTATCTGAACAATACTGAGTTTTTATCAAATAATAAGAAAGGTGTGATGACTATTTTAATTTTCATCAATATTGTAAAAGTAGTATTGTTTCTGTTCTTTTTAATGACAGGAACGAAAATTATATCTGGGAAAATGGCAGATGAGTTTAAGCGATTTGGTTTACCTTCGTTTTTTAATTTCTTAACTGGAGCTTTTGAGATTGTAGGAGCAATTGGAATGTTAATAGGAATTTGGGTTCCAATGGCAGCTTTATTGGCAGGATTGTTGTTAGGCGGTACGATGCTTGCAGCTGCATTAACTCTTATTGTATTAGCGAGAGATCCCTTTAAGAAAGCAATACCTGCGCTTGTTTTGTTTGTCCTTAGTTTAGGGATAAGTTTGTATCACATTTTTTAAACATAATTTAAAACTGTTTGCGTTCAAATTGCTACCGTTTTATGGGTATTTTACAAATAGTAGGATTTTCAAATTAGTGGTGGAATAATAGCAATACGAATGTAAACAGTATCATCATTAGAATCAAAAAAATTATAATTAGTAAAAGAATGGCAAGAATTTTATATTAAAAATAGGAGTGAGTGAAGATGGCATATTTATTACAAGTGGATTTTCCGTTTGAAGGTCCTTTTGGTGAAGAAATGGAAAAAGGATTTTGGGATTTAGCAAACAGTATTAACGAAGAAGAAGGATTCCATTGGAAAATATGGACTGAGAATCAAGAAACAAAAGAAGCTGGAGGCATCTATGTATTTGAAGAAAAACAAGATGCTGAAAAATACGCTGAAATGCACAAGAACAGACTGGAAGCAGCTGGTGTTAAAGATATTAGAGTAAGAATTTTTAATATCAATGAAAAGTTAACGGAACTGAATCGTGGGTACATTAAATAATTTCGACAGTCGGAGCAAGCGTAAAAGGAGGGGATATTCCCCTTCTTTTTTAATTCTTAAATTGATGGTGAGGGGACTCGTACAAAAAAATCCCTATATAAATAGGGATTTGTGTATCGGTATATTGTTCATTGGAAAAGGTTGTATGAAGTCTAATATATGAGAATTTTTACATTTGTGAAAATGATGTGGGGAAAATTGTATTGAAATAATATTTATAAAAGGGTACGCCCCTTACTGGGAGGTAAGGGGCACAGGAAATGCAAATTTATTTGTAATTTGCTAAGTTGATTAAAACATATATACCTGTCTATACATGTTACGAAATTGTGAACATAACTAATATTTAGTAACTAAGAATAGCGAATTCTGTTTGAGTTATGATTTTTTAAAGGAGTTTAACAAAAAAAGAATTGATAACAAGTCCATTTTTGTTATTGTTTTGGAGAATAATAATTAATGTTGTTTCTCGCGCATCGATATGGGATGAATAGAGGAATATTTGCTATGATTCTACAGAAAGAATAGCTTATTGTATTATTTCTGAATATTACCTTTATATTGATTGTTCTAAAAACAGTTGACGTTTTAGGATTACACTTGTAATATTGAGTTGTAGATTACAAGTGTAATATAAAAGGTGGGATTTTAAATAATGAAAGAATTACCTAAAATATCGGAAGCTGAGTTAGAAGTTATGAAAGTTCTTTGGTCAAGATCTCCTCAAACAGCAAATGAAGTGATTGAAGCGCTAGAAGTAACGATGGACTGGAAGCCGAAAACGATTCGAACGCTTATTAATCGATTAGTCCAAAAAGAAGCGGTTTCTTACCATCAGGATAAAGGGCGTATGTATGCTTATTATCCTTTAGTGTCGCAAGATAGTTATCTACATGTAGAAACAAAATCGCTTCTCAAACGTTTCTATGGTGCAGCATTTAAACCTTTACTTGTGAATGTCTTAAAAGAAGAAAAGCTGTCCTCAGAGGATATTAACGAACTCAAACGTATTTTAGATGAGAAGAATGAGGAAAATCAAAGGAAGGATAAATCATAATGATAGATATGTTTGTAAACGTCTATCTACCTGGCTTTTTTGATTGGGTGGTAGAAACCTCTATTATGGCAAGTATATTAGTTGGTCTAATCTTATGTATCAAAATCTTTCTTAGAGATAAGTTACCCCCACGATGGCAGTATCTATTATGGATAATATTAATTGTAAGACTTTTATTGCCATGGTCACCAGATAGTTCCTACAGTATCTATTCTATTCTTTCGTACAGTAATGGAATTCCAGTTACTTCTCACCAAGACTTCGCAGATCGTCGTATACAAGAATCGACAGCTATAGGTGGTACAAAGACCTATACATATGGTTCTACACAAACAGCTAAAAAAGATAAGAAACAAATGCATAATAATGAAAAGCAAAATGATGAAACGGTTTCATTTTATACAATCGTTTTATATATTTGGCTTGCTGGGGTTATCATTCTATGTTTTGCCACCATCATTATGAATAAGCGTTTACTTTTCTATATAAAAAAGCAACCCGTTATTACAGATGAAAAGATTAGTAAAATTTTTGAGAGTTGTAAGAAATCTATGTCCGTTAAGCGAGATATTCCACTTCTCTCAGCTGGGAAAATTGCGAGTCCAACTGTTTGCGGATTCCTTAGACCAAGGTTGTTATTGTCAAGTGCACATATGAAAGTATTAGATGAGCAACAGTTACGATATATCTTTCATCATGAACTAGCTCATATTAAACGAAGAGATGTTGGTGTAAATTGGCTTATGCATATGTTACTAATTCTAAATTGGTTTAATCCAATTCTTTGGTATGCCTACTCATGCATGCGTGAAGATCAGGAACTGGCGTGTGATGCATTAGCTCTTACATATATAGATTCAGAGGAAAAACTTGCATATGGTCATACTATTATTACCCTTTTAGAACACTACTCAAGTTATTATCAAGTACCAAGCTTAGCGAACTTAAGTAGAAATAAAAGAACATTAAAAAGGAGAATTCTTATGATTAAAAAATTTAAAAAGAACTCGTATCGTTGGTCTGCATTTGGAGTTGTTGCTATTCTTGCTGTATCATCTGTATCTTTATTAAATGCACATGCTGATATACCAACTAACCAGCAGAAAGAAACAACAGAAGTGAAAAATAATTTTAAAACAGCAAAAGCACAAACTGAAGTTCCTATTCAGCAAATTGTAGAGAAGATGATTGGTACAAAAGAACAAGCATTTGCAGAATTTCATGTTTCAGAAGGGCGATATGAATATTTACTTGAAGAAATGGAAGTGGCACAGAGTCTGTTAACAAAAGAAGAATTTGATAAATTCATCAAATTGCAAACAGAGGGATATATTATAGACAAGAAGATAAGGTCAGTAGGGAAACCTGAATATTTAGAACGAGACGATCAAAAAAAAATAGAGGAGAATAGTAAAGCTATTGAACCATTATGGGGGAAAATTTATTCGCATTTCACATCTCGTCCATTTGATTTTCCAATTAAGAAACCTAATTATGTAGCAAAAGGTTATGAACTGAAGAGGGAAAAAGTTGAACCAGTCGTTACAACAAAAAAGCTGGATCCTATCATGAGCTCAGAATATAGAGCTGGGGAGTTTGGTTATACAATTTATCAATCTTCCATTTTAGAAAGAGTAAGAGATCCATTTTATCAATGGATTAATGACAATGACAAGATAGAAAATTATGAACTGGAAGGAGCACAATTCACCTTTGGTAAAATGACTGGAAGTAATATAAAGGGCATGAAAATGATTGTTCCTGCAAAAGGAAAGGACAGTTCTTATCAAGTTGTAATTATTGATGATGTGTTAAATAAGGCTGAACTAGAGAAAATTATGATTTCTTTTTTGAAATAAAAACAAAGCCTCAAGAAAAGAAATAGGGAAACACCCTATTTCTTTTTATTTATATAATGAAATGTAATTAGTAAGTCAAAAATGACGATCATACTAAAAAGTAATACTTCTATAAGCGCATCAGTTTTCTCATGTTGCAAAGACTTTATAAAGAAATCCCATTTTGTTTCATAGGGAAGGTTCTACCTAACACCATTCCATTTATAAAATAGACAATACTTAATAGAATTCTTCCAACAAATAAGGCAGCTGTTTTTATATTCCAATCCTTTATCTTGATTACATAAAGGATTGGAAATAGTATAGGTATCCAAAAAACAATAATAAAGACTGTATTTACCATTCTCTCCTCCTAACAAAATGATTATGTTTTTAACCTTGGTGAATTCTCAGGTTGGAGGTATGTTTCATTGTTACTGGTTAAAAACAAGGGCCGGAATTCCGGCTCCTTTTCTATCCCGCAACATAAAGGTTTACTTTATCTCTTGGTTTCAAAAAACTCAATCCATTCCCCATCAGGACCCGCGAAGAATATGTAACGTGTTCCATCCGGTAATGTTTCGATTTCTTCTCCTAGTAAAAAGGTTACTCCATGTTTCTTGAGTCTTTCAATTTCTTCTTTTAATGAATCTACTTTAAAGCAAATGTGATGTACTTTTCCTTCTGCCGGAAGAGAAGAGTTATAACCTTCAATGAGTTCGAGTATCGTTTCCTTCGATTCTTTCACCCCTAAAAAAGCGAGTTTTAAGTCTGGATTTGGGTGACCCATACGTTTAATAAGCTGTAAGCCAACTACTTTTTCATAAAAAGTAATAGATGTTTCTAAGTTTGCAACCATAAGTCCAACGTGTTCTATTCTTCTAATTGGCATGTAGATTCCTTCTTTCTGAAAATTTTATACGTAAAATAATATTGAAAATTAAGAAAATAAGCAAGATAAAAACCTTACAAATTTTAGCGTGTTATATGGTATAGTGAGAAAGTATGTTTGGGGAGAAGGAAGGAGATTATACGATGAATACACCTACTCAAACTCCTTCATTATCGGAAACGATGAAAGAGTGGCATTATGCATTAGCGTATGAAATTAAACATTGGAAAACGATAGGTGGTAGTAAAATTTCTATCATGAACGGTCGTTTTTTATATACAGATTATGAAAGTACAGTATATGTATTTCAGCTTATTTCGGAAGTAAGCTTACCTGAAGGTTCACCCATTCGAATTGAGTTCGATGGTGAGGAAGCGACAGGAGAAGTATTATCTGTACATGGATTAGAAATAGAACTGAAGTTAAATGATTATATACAAGGCGAAATAAGAGAGGCTGTTTTATATAGTGAACCGTGGCAGCTTTTAGAGCAACTGCAAGAGCGATTGAAAGAGGCGCATAAAGATAAGCTAAAACGTAATCGTATAAAGCGTCTTGTTGATGGGACGAGCAGTCCGAAACATATTGAGAAGATGAAAAATCCGAAAAATGAATTGGCGTATCGTTCGTTTTACAATCCGACAACGTACGTGTGGGGACCGCCTGGAACAGGGAAGTCTTACAATTTATCACGTATTATTTCGGCTCATTATCAAAAAGGAAAATCGGTACTTGTGTTAGCTCATAGTAACGCAGCAGTGGACGTATTAATGAGTGAAGTAACGAAGCAAATTGAAAAGAAAAAGAAATGGACGCCTGGCGAAATTGTTCGTTACGGTTATAGTCAACATGAACATATAAGAAATCATGAAACGCTACTTGCGTCGAAGTTAGTTGAAACGACGAACGGATCTTGGGGAGAAGAAAGACTCTATTTAGAAGAGACACGACAAGATCTTCGTGAAAAGATTTTATCATATAAAGCAACATCTGCTGATAAGAAGCGTATACAAGAGATTGAAAGTGATCTTCGAAAGCAAAAAGCGAAAATTAAAGAAGTAGAAAAAGAATACATTGAAAATGCGAAAGTAATCGGCGCAACTTTATCGAAATGTGCCATTGATTCACTTATTTACGAGCGTACATTTGATTTAGTTGTTGTAGATGAAGTGAGTATGGCATATGTTCCGCAAATTGCATTAGCTGCTTCACTTGGAAAACGTATCGTCGTTTGTGGAGACTTTTTACAGTTACCTCCAATTGCGATGGCAAACCATGAACTCGTTCGCAAATGGCTCGGCGAAGATATGTTTTACCATGCTGGGATTGTTGAGTCTGTTAATAAATCAGAAGCACATCCGAACCTGTTTATGTTGCAGGAACAAAGACGTATGCATGCGAATATATCTAAGTTTACAAACTCATTTATTTATAAAAATAGAGTATACGATCATCCGTCAGTTTCAGAACGTAAAGAACTTGCGAAACTACAACCGTTCGCAAATGAAGCGAGTATTTTATTTGATACGAGCTTAATGGGAGCTTTTTCGTTAAAGGATGCTGCTTCAGGATCGCGTTTTAATATTATGTCTGGTTTAGTAGCGATGCAAATGATGTTAATCGGACTGTTAGATGGTGTGCAATCGATCGGTGTTGTGACACCTTACAGGGCACAATCCCGCTTTTTATCAACATGTATTAGAGAAATGTTACAGAGAACGAAATATCAACACATACCTGTTTTAGCAGCAACGGTTCATAAGTTTCAAGGGTCTGAAAGAGATATGATGATTTTTGATACAGTTGATAGTTATCCGCAAGAACGCCCTGGCGTGTTATTCTTTGACCATAAAAACCATCGCCTCGTCAACGTTGCAGTGACAAGAGCGAGAGGGAAGTTCATTCAATTATCGGATTGCCATTATATGCGTAAAAATCTTTCAAGAAAACAAGCGTTATCACAATTAACAGCTCATATAGAACGTCATGGAGATGTGTATGATCGTACGACATCAAGGCAATTGTGGGAACGAAAAATATCGAAACGATTACGCTGGTTTATGGAAATGAATCTTGAGGAAACGAAAGGGCTATTAAAAGATATTTTAGCCGCAAAACGAAAAATCATTATTTCACTTCCAAGTACAAAACAAGTAGATAAACGAGTATGGCAAGCGTTAATGCGTACAAATGCGCAAATAACAGTGTATAGTGATGGACCAGTTCCACTGAAAAATGTAAAGTTACAAAGACAAAATAAAGCCTTCCCATTTATCGTAATCGATGATGAAATCTTCTGGGCAGGGGCACCGCTTACATCTCAAATGATGTTTGAAGGTAGTACGGAATTCCCGTACATATGTGCAAGATTGCAAGCACCTGAGACAATTGGTGTATTAAAAGGATTTTTAGATATTCGGTAAATTTGGATAGGAATTCCTTGACTTTTATTTGAAATGAACTTAGAATGAATGTAATTTAATATAATTTTATGAAAATTCTTATCACGAGAGGTGGAGGGACTGGCCCTACGATACCTCGGCAGCGGATTCTTTATGAATACTGTGCCAATTCCAGCAAGGTAACTTGAAAGATAAGAAAGAAGCTCATTTTGACTGTATATACAGAAGCCTCTTTCTATCTTTTAGAAAGAGGCTTTTTTACGTGAAAATAAAAGGAGGAAGAAAAATGGGAGCGACTGGAGTAACGTCACAAAGAAAAACAATTGAAGAGAGTATCGAAAGAAATAAGGAAAAGTACATAGAAACAAGTCATGATATTCATGCGAATCCGGAGATTGGTAACCAAGAATTTTACGCATCTAGAACGTTAAGTTTATTGCTAGGTAGTGCAGGATTCCAGTTGCAGCACAATATAGCTGGTCATGAAACAGGTTTTATCGCACGAAAAAGTTCAGGGAAACAAGGACCAGTTATCGCATTTTTAGCTGAGTATGATGCTTTACCAGGACTTGGCCATGCGTGTGGTCACAATTTAATCGGCACAATTAGTGTTGCAGCAGCAATTGCATTATCAGAAACGCTTGAAGAAATAGGCGGAGAGGTTGTCGTTTTCGGAACACCGGCAGAAGAAGGCGGGCCAAACGGTAGCGCAAAATCGAGTTATGTAAAGGCAGGTTTATTTAAAGATATTGATGCGGCACTTATGATTCATCCGAGCGGAAAAACAGCGACAACGAGTCCTTCACTAGCAGTTGATCCACTTGATTTTCATTTTTACGGAAAAACAGCTCATGCTGCAGCTTCACCTGAAGAAGGGATTAACGCATTAGATGCGGTTATTCAGCTGTACAACAGTATTAACGCACTTCGTCAACAACTTCCGTCAGATGTGAAGATTCATGGCGTTATTACAGAAGGAGGAAAGGCACCTAACATTATTCCTGACTACGCCGCAGCAAGGTTCTTCATTCGTGCAGCAACGCGAAAAAGATGTGCGGAAGTAACAGAGAAAGTGAAAAACATCGCACAAGGGGCAGCGCTAGCAACAGGTACGAAAGTAAAAATCCATCAATTCCAAAATGAAATCGATGAATTACTCGTAACAAAGACATATAACGACATCGTAGCGGAAGAACTAGAATTACTAGGTGAAGAAGTAAATCGTAAAGAAAGACTTGGCATTGGTTCAACCGACGCAGGAAACGTAAGCCAAGTCGTACCGACCATTCACCCGTACATTAAAATCGGCCCAGATGACTTAATTGCACATACGAATGAATTTAGAAAAGCAGCACGCTCAGAATTAGGAGATAAAGCATTAATTACATCCGCAAAAGCATTAGCAAATACAGCGTATCGATTAATTACGGAAGAAGGGCTGTTAGAGAGGGTGAAGGGGGAGTTTAGAGAGGCGCAGAAGAATCAGGGATAAGGGGATTAAGGTGCTCTTTTCGAAGCACAATCTAATTAATAAGTAGAGATATAAAAAAGAACATTGAAATATCAATGTTCTTTTTTTGTTTACTAATCATTGATTTTGTTGGTTTTTCTCATAAAGGAAAAACTTTTACTGTTAGCGGGGGATAATACGTATCCCTTTATCAGAACGACAATTTTTCCTCAAACTCACTCTTTAATACAATTAAAGGAGATGATAAGCCAAATTGCATTAAAGAGTCTAAAAATGTAGCGAGAGAATCCATCGAATCGCTCATGACCTTCATCATATAATTAAACTCTCCGCTAATTCGATATAAATCTGTTACTTCAGGAGCGGCATTACAATATTGGATAAAATCAGAGCATTGGCTCGTTTTAAACATGATGAATGCTTGAATGTTCTTATTAATTTTGGAAGGCTCAAATTTCGTTCGGTAAGCCGCTATAACTCCTTGATCTTCAAGTTTATTAATACGCTCTTTTACAGCAGGCTGCGTCATGGATATAATTCGTCCTATTTCTGAAACGGAAATTCTCGCATTTTCATACAATAAGTTCATTATTTTATGATCAATTTCATCCAGTTTTACAGCGTTTTGCATTGTGTAGCCTCCTTATTTTGTTTTCTAAAGTAAATCATGAATTATAACTATAATATCATAAGCCAACGAACTGAATTACCTATAAATCTATATTTAAAATTATTGGTGTTTACATGAAAATATAAGTATAGGTTTTTATCAAACGGAAATTTAGGAAGGATGGAAGAAATGAAGAATCTTGATGGGAAAGTCGCGTTAGTAACAGGGGCAAGTCGCGGTATTGGTCGTGCGATTGCGATGAGATTGGCAAACGACGGTGCATTAGTAGCGATTCACTACGGCCGAAATAAAATAGCTGCAGATGCAACGATTCGTGAGATTGAATCCAATGGAGGAAAAGCGTTCTTAATTGAAGCAGATCTCAATTCAATTGATGGTGTCAAAAAGCTAATAGAACAATTAAAGAATGAATTACAAATAAGAGTTGGTACATCAGAGATTGATATTTTAGTAAACAATGCAGGGATAGGTACACAAGGAACGATTGAAGATACGACAGAAGAAGTTATTGATGAAATTATGGCAGTAAATATGAAGGCACCGTTCTTTTTAATTCAGCAAACATTACCATTACTACGAGCAGAAGGGCGCGTTATTAACATTTCATCAGCTGAAGTAAGACTTGGTTTTACAGGGTCCATTGCATACGGTTTAAGTAAAGGTGCACTAAATACGATGACACTTCCTCTAGCTAAACATCTTGGAGAAAGAGGTATAACAGTGAATACAATTATGCCTGGATATACGAAGACAGATATGAATGCGAAATTGCTAGATGATCCAGAAATACGAAGTTTTGCTACGAATTCATCTGTGTTCGGACGAATAGGGCAAGTTGAAGATATTGCAGATGCAGTCGCATTCCTTGCTTCTTCTGATAGTCGCTGGGTAACAGGGCAAATTTTAGATGTTTCTGGAGGGTTTTGTTTATAGGCGCACTACTCCAT
Organism: Bacillus sp. MN7755; assembly: GCF_054771475.1. Lineage (NCBI taxonomy): Bacteria > Bacillati > Bacillota > Bacilli > Caryophanales > Bacillaceae > Bacillus > Bacillus sp. MN7755. The sequence continues at coordinate 9,864 of NZ_BTRL01000025.1, read as the reverse complement.
ACCCATCAAGCTAATCAAGTAAATTACTAGATATGAAACGATCCTCGTTTCATAACTAGTAATTTATAGAAAGGTAGGCATGCTAAAGAAGCCTATTTTTAATTATTCGTAATCTAAAATAATCAAATTTTATTTTACAGTAACAATAAAATAAAATTATTGACCGCGCGGTACAAAAAAGAGTATTCTATTAATGTTATCTTTAAAATGAGAGGAGGATACGATTGAATAAACGCGGCAGACCTCGAGAGTTTAATTATTCCTCAATTGTAGATGTTGCAATGAAAACATTTTGGTTAAGAGGATATGAAGGGTGTTCTACACAAGATTTATGCAGTGATACAGGACTTGGAAAAGGAAGTTTATACAATACTTTCGGTAGTAAACATGAACTGTATAAACAAGTATTAGAACGCTACCATGAAATTGGGATTAGGGAACAAAGGAAATTGTTAGATACTCCAATTCCAGTTAAAGAACGATTAAGTAATTTTTTTGAATGGGCATTGAAAGAAGACTTTGAGAATATTGATCAAAAAGGATGTTTATTGATTAATGCCAGTATAGAACGTGCTAAAAACGATTTAATGGTACAAGAAATTTTCTCGAAGCATGTTGAACTTCTTAAACAAGCTATTGAAGCAGTGATGGAGGAAGGATTGCAAACAGGTGAAATTTCAAAGAAGCAATCAGCTGAGGAATTAGCTAGTCTGCTTTTAAGCAGTTATTACGGATTCCGTGTTCTTAATGTATCGATGCAAAATCGGATGTTGTCTGAACAAGTTATCAAAGGAACAATGGAGTCTATTTGTGGCGCTTAGTGCGCTCTTTTTTCGCACTATTTTTGTACCAATCATTACAATAATGAATAAGGAGTGTTTTTATGCCATCGATTATTTATTTATTAGCTTTAGCAATCTTTTGTATGACTACATCAGAATTTATGGTTGCAGGTATGATGAATGAACTTGCTCTTGCATTCCAGGTTTCTGTATCATCCATTGGGTATTTAATTTCAGCTTATGCAGGAGCAATGGTAATAGGAGGCCCCATTTTAACTGCAATCCTCTTACGAATGCGCAGCAAACAAGCATTATTGTTTTTAATGTTCGTATTTTTAATTGGTCAATCGCTCGGAGCTATTGCTTGGAACTATAATATTATGATGATTTCACGTATTATAACTGGTATTGCTTCAGCTTCAGCTTTTGGAGTTGCGATTTCCTTTTCTGCAGCATTGGTTCACTCTGATTCAAGGGGGAAAGCTGCATCAATTGTACTTGCAGGTTTAATGTTCGCAACTGTATTAGGTTTACCTATAACAACCGTTATTTCCCAATCTTTTGGCTGGCGTATTAGTTTTGGGGCTGTTTCTGTTCTTGTGCTAGTATCAGGGATTATGATTCAACGGTTGTTACCATCATCTTCAAATAAAGAGCAATTAAATTGGAAAGACGAACTTCTGCGATTTAAGAATATTCATCTTTGGGCAGCGTACGTAACAAGTATGTTCATTATTGGTGGTACGTTTGCAGCATTTAGTTATTTCACTCCGATCTTTACAAATGTTACAGGATTTTCAAGCACAAGCATTCCATATTTACTTGCTCTCTATGGTAGCGCGACGGTAATTGGGAATATAATAATTGGCAAGTTCGCTGATAAATTTACAATGAAAATACTTATGGGTGGATTAATTATATTAATCATAGCGTTGTCTTTATTTGCTTTAAGTGCAGAGAATAAATACATTGCTGTTATTTCTACGATTTTTATTGGTTTAACTGGTGTAGCATTGAATCCAGCTATGGTTGCGAGGGTGATGAAAACAGCTAGTAATGGAATAATGATAAATACCGTTCATAGTTCTTTTATTACGCTAGGTATTGTTATTGGTTCGTCACTAGGTGGTCTTGGGATCAGTAAAGGATATGGTTTTGTATCTCCGCTATGGATTGGAGCTTGTTTAGCTATCCTTGGGGTAATTTCATTATTTCCATATTTACATAAAGGGAAGGCAGATTAAGATGTTTAAAATTTCTTTATATGGGGGAGCACCACATCACCATCAAGCTAATACTTTCATATCCCCCTAAATTAAAATTTTCTTTCTCTACAGATAGCTATTCTGAGAAGCCGCTCATTTTTTCGTTTTGGGGGCATTTCTTTTTCTTAAGTTGATGGGCATGTATGGTGACCCCTATTAGACGATAGTGAATTAACAATTTCGGGGTTCAGTTCAACTTTATTCAAAATAAGATTTTTTTGCAGTAAAATCAATGTTAGTGGAACTTTTTTAATCAAAATTTTTTCTAAATTAACATAAATACTTGCAACTTTTAAATTAGTACTATATAGTTCTAGTTATGACAAAGGTAAAATTAATGAATCAAAAACGTGTGATTGAAGTAGCTGCAACATTATTTTTAGAAAAAGGGTTTGCTTATACAAGTATGGATGAATTAGTACGTGTAAGCAAAGTTTCAAAGTCTAATGTGTATTATCACTTTTCTAATAAGGAAGTATTATTAGAAGGGGTCGTTGATTATTGGATTGAAATGTATCAATCTGCAATTGATGACGTACTTTCTCAGAACCAATTTTTAGTTGAAGATCGTATCCAACTGTTTTTAAAGCAATTATCACAAGGAGTTCAGTCGAGAGAGTATAAGGGGAGCTGTCCATTTATTACTCTTTATATTCAAAGTCCTACACAGGCCACGCAAATAAAAGAAAAAATAGGTCTTTTTTTTACAGAATTACAAAAGAAAGTTTCTCTATTACTTAAACAAGGGGTAGAGAATGGAGAATTCAGAAATACGATTAATATTGATGAGGTTGCATCACTTTTTATTACAAATCTTGAAGGAGCGTTATTTATTTCAGAAACATTGAAGGATGCAACTGTAATTACGAAAACAGCAGATCATTTTTTAAAATTGCTTCGATAAAAGAAGCTTTTTTTTTACATCAAATTAGTACTAAATAGTACTAAAAAGGAGACTTTATATGAGAACAGTATTTTTAATTGGTGGAACAGGCTTTATTGGAAAGCAATTAGTGAAAGAATTAGCCAAAGAGGATGTTAAAATTCTTCTTTTAGTAAGGTCGAAAAGTAAAGCAATACGCATTTTTCAAGAAAGAGGTATCTTAAAAAAGGCATTTATGCACTTTATTGAAGGTGATTTGACGAAAATAGATTTAGGTCTAAGTGCTGAAGATAAGGAGAGGGTATTGAAAACGGATGTGATTATTCACGCAGGAGGCCCCATGGATATTCAAGCGACAAGTAAAGAGGCAGCTTCCGTATTTTTAAATGGCGCCAAACATATTAGTGAATTAGCTAAAAGTATTCATCAATTGAAGGGCTTGCAACAATTTATTCATGTTGTAGGTTATATGAGTCCCTTTGATGATAAAAATAGCAAGATTGCAATTGATGTGTTTAAAGAAGGAAACAATTATTTGAAAATAAAAAATCCATATGAGAGAACAAAATTTTTAGCAGATCTTTATATCCGTCACCAGGCATCAGCAGTAGGTTATCCGCTTTCTGTAATTAATCCGCCAACTGTAGTCGGTAGTAGTAAAACAGGGAGTACAGAGCAGGTAGCAGGATTAGGTTTGCTTGTGATGAGTATGCGAAGAGGGCTCATGCCAGTGATTCCTGGAGGTAAGGGATATAGGTTACCACTTATTTCAAACGATGAGCTTGCGAAGTTTATTGTGCAGGTTTTCAGATTGGAGCAACCGACTATTCAAACATATACACTTGTTGAAGACAAACAGCACGATCAGAACATTGCTGAATTATTAAGTATTATGTCGGAAAGTATGAATATGAGGGCACCAAAAATCTCTGTCCCAATGCCACTTATGAAAACAATTATGAATAGTGGAGTAAGTAAAATAACAAAAATTCCTTCTGATGGACTGAATTTTATTACAAAACGAAAATTTTCAAATGTTTCAGCGAAAAAAATTATGGGAGGAGATTGGTTTAAGAAGACGAGTGTAATGAAATTTTTCCCTGCCGTAGTAGCTGATCTGGATTATCGAATGATGTATCAAAATGGCCAGCATAATCATTTATTTAAACGAACACTATGCGATAACACTACCCTTTACCAATTACAAGGAGAGGGTAAACCGTTTATTTTATTACATGGTTTATTGAGTGATGGAGAGGATTTATTTCCTTTAGCACAAGAGCTTCATGAAAAAACTGGTCAACCTGTATGGATCTTGGATCTTCCAGGTTTGGGACGTTCTCCTTTTAAACAAGAGAAAAATCTTCTAGATATCTATTTGAATGTAGTGAAAAAGTTATTGGAGAAAGCTACTAATGGTGCACATCTAATTGGCCATTCATTCGGTGCGTTTATTCTTCTGGAAGCATTGGTACAAGAGTACATAGATAAGAAGTATTCAATCACTTTACTTCAGCCACCTGTTGCTAAAAAAAATGCTAAATCGCTAAATGTTCCTCAATTTATGAATAAATGGACATTAAAATTGGCAACTACTAATTTGATAGGGCAATATTTATTAAGTAATGGTTTGTTTGAAAGTATGGAGAGTATCCCTGAACATTATATTGAAAAAATAAGTAAAAGTTTTACTTCTCCTAGAATTTTAAATACTACGGTTCAGCTTAACAGTTTACTACTGAAAAACGATCAAGGCGATTTCAATGAAGTAACAAAGTATAATCTTCACATTATTTGGGGGGATTATGACAGAGGCTATTCTGCTCCATCGCATCTTGGTAAGGTTGATTTTGTTCCATATGGCCATCATTTTCCTCTTAGCCATCCGAGTGAAACGGCAACATTAGTAATAAAAAATAGTAATACTAGCAGATGAGAGTGTGAGATAAATAAAAAGTATGTAGTAAGATCGTTGTGTCTTTGAAATAAAATCGTACTGTTTGGGGTCCCACCACATCGCCATCAAGTTAAAATTTTATAATGCTCTAAAACGAAAAATTTGAGTCTTTTATAGCAATGAAGTTCATTTTATCGTTTTGGGGCAACCTAATATTTTACAGTACCCCCAAAATGAAATTTTTATCTCTTGATAGTTATTTATGTAAGTTCGGCTCATTTTAAAACAACTGATATCTCAATTTGATGATTATGTGACGGTACTCCATATCTACCAACTTAAGAATACTAACTCCCTCTAAGTGTAAAAATCATTATTACTTTTAAATAAGCTAGATTATTAGAATAGAAGACGTTTTTTCTTTACAGTTCATAGTCAAAATCAAATTATTCCTCCATTAAAAAGCCCTTAAAATAAATTATTTTTCTCAATACCTATTTTTTCTAAAAAATGTATATTTTATACAGATGATATCTTAATTCATCTAAAATATTTATTTAAAAAAACGGGAATGAGAAAGGATTGATTTATATGAATAGAAAAAAGAACGGCAGGTTACAAAAGCCAATAAAGGTGCTTGCGTCATTCGCTATTTTGACACCTATGTTATTTACACCTATTATGACAAACCCTCTAAGTGTATATGCTGAAAAAGCTTCTGTACAAATTGCAACGCAATATGAACAAAGAGAGTTTGACTTGCCAGGTACAGGAAGTTTTTGGGATGAAGCAAAAAGAGAAAAAAGAGGTGAGCAAAAAAATTATATGCCAACAGGAATTTATGTAAAACCTAATGAGCAGGTCACTATTACATTATCAGGAACGCAAAAGATTAGAGCCATTATTGGGACACATCAATATGATAAAGAATGGGGAAAAGAAATTGACCTTTCTCCTGGCTCTAATACTATCTCTTCTCCAAACGGTGGCGTATTAGGATTTGATAATTATCAAAGTATAGGAACAGTTAAAGTGCAGGTAACACAAGGCGGTAGTCCTATTCCATTCTTTGAGTTGGGGAAACACACCAAAGAAGATTGGATTACTATGATGAACAAATATCCAGATGCACTTGCGGTACAATTGAAATCAGAACGTGCAGTATTAACTGTTACTCGTGATAGTGCCAATAAATATATTGTAAATCAAGATCCTGTTCCTCTATTAAATAAATATGATGAAATGATTCGGGCACAAGATAGGATATCGGGATTATCTGAAACAGATCCTAATCCTTTACATCGTTCAACTCGTCGTATATGGGCCTTTGTAGAAAACCCTAACGCACAAAGTTGGGGCATGTATGCAAGTTGGGATGGAGCCGTCTTTACGACTGCTGGTGAAGCAATCAAAAGTACGTTAAATGTAAATGAGTTTGGATGGGGACAAATGCATGAGGCGGGACATGCAAGGCAACAATATCCATGGACGTGGAATGATTTTAGAGGTATGGGTGAAGTAACTGTTAATCTATATTCTTTAGCTGCATTCAAGAAAATATACCCCAATAAACCAACACGTTTAGATACAGAGGGAGATTATAATAGAGCTTTTGCTTATTTAAAACAAACGAATAAAGAATATAAAAATATTGACGACCTGTTTGTAAAACTTGTTATGCTTTGGCAGCTTCATTTGGCATATGGGGATGATTTTTATCCAAATCTTCACAAATTATATCGTGAGATACCAGAAGATCAACTTCCAAAAACAGACGAAGATAAAATACAAGATTTTATTTATAATACATCGAAAATAGCAAAACAAAATTTACTTCCATTTTTTGATCAGTGGGGATTGAAGGCGAACCAAGAAACGAGACAAAAAGTAGAAGCTTTAAATAACCCAACATTAATTGCACCTATATGGGAAGCAACGGATGCTAAACCTGTTAAACCACTTGCTGTATTGTCTAAAAAAATAATGAAGGCAAGTGCAAATAGTGAGGAATCAACAGGTTCAGCTAGTAAGGCGATAGATGGAAAAACAGATACATTTTGGCATAGTAGTTGGACACCAAATCAATATCCTTACAATTTGATACTAGAACTTGGCGATACACGTACCATTTCACAATTGGCATATCTTCCAAGGCAAGATGGGTCAGAAAATGGCCGTATTTTAACTTACAATATTTATACGAGTGTAGATGGCGTTAAGTATGACAAAATATCATCCGGAACATGGGAAAATAATAGTAATAAGAAAAATGCAACATTTGATCCTGTTACTGCAAAATATGTAAAAGTAGAAGTAACAAATGGACAGAATGGATTTGCTTCAGCAGCTGAAGTAGATATTTGGGGATATTAATTATTTACACAAACGGCTGAGGTTCTTCAATTGATTGAGAGACATAAAACATCGGTATCAGGCTAAAAAAGTGTATCCGTAAAGCAAAAAAAACGCTATTCTTTTTGTAGAAATACATAAAAAGGATGGCGTTCTTTTATGACTCTATTGATTCAGGATGAATTTCAGTTGTTCGCTAAAGAACTACAGCGATATCTATCTCCACATATTCTTCAACAACTTGCACAAGAGACAGGTTTTGTAAAACGTAAAAGTAAGTATGGCGCACGTGATTTGGCTGCTTTATGTATCTGGATTAGTCAACATGTAGCAAGCGATTCTCTTACTCAATTATGTAGTCAGCTCTATGCAAATACAGCTACACTCATGAGTCCAGAAGGACTGAATCAACGTTTTAATCCAGCAGCTGTCGCATTTCTTCGAAAAGTCTTTACTTCTCTTCTCACACAAAAACTCTGTTCAAATCACTCACTTTCTGCACAAATAATCTCTACTTTCAATCGTATTCGTATTCTAGATGCAACAGTGTTTCAACTGCCTGACCAATTTGCTACTGACTATCAAGGTTCAGGTGGGTGTAGTAATAAGGCAGGCGTGTAAATCCAATTGGAATATGATTTACTTAGTGGTCAATTCCTTAACCTGCTTCTACGGTTTCAAGACATATGGTACCATCTGTCTTGAAACCGTAGAAGCAGGTGATTTGTGTTTACGTGATCTTGGCTACTTCGATTTAGGAGATTTACAAACCATTCATGATAAAGGGGCTTACTATATCTCGCGGTTGAAGTTGAATACACGCATTTATATAAAGAACCCTGAACCAGAATACTTCAGCAATGGTACGTTAAAAAAGCAAACAGAATACATCCAGCTTGATATGACAAAAATGATGTCTGGTCTAATCCCTGGTGAAACGATAGAAATCTCCGAGGCATACATTGGTCAAAATCAGAAACTTCCAGCCCGTGTCATTATCCATCGTTTAACCGATGATCAAACGCAAACACGCCTGAAAAACCAAGCGATACGTGAAAAGAAAAAAGGCATTGTCATGAAGGATAAAAGTAAACGTTTAATGGGCATGAATGTATATATCACGAATACGTCGCTAGAAGAAGTACAGACAAACTACGTGCATTCATTATATTCACTTCGTTGGCAGATTGAGATTTTGTTTAAAACGTGGAAGTCATTCTTTGAAATTGATGAATGCAAAAGTATAAAAAGAGAACGCCTAGAGTGCCATTTATATGGGCAACTCATCAGCATTCTCCTCTGTTCTTCTACGATGTTTCAAATGCGCCAGTTTCTGCTTGAAAAGAAAAAGCAGGAGCTGAGTGAATACAAAGCGATTTATATGATTAAAGATTACTTTCCGTTACTGTTTCAAGCGATAGCTTTTGGCACAGAAAAACTTTTAAAAATTCTGCATGGCCTTTATCAACTGCTCAAAAAGAACGGTCGTAAATGTCATAGACATAAGAAGATGACCGTCTTTGATATCCTAGGGATTGTGTATAAAACGACATTAAAGCATAGACAAGCTGCCTAGTGAAAAAATCGCGTTTTAATAGGCTTCTTTAACATGCCTACTTTTTTATCACTTGCTAGTTTTGAAACAAAGATGATTTCTTACCTAGTAAATTACTTGGTTAACTTGATGGACATGGGATACCGCCAACAAGACGCGAATTTTGCACGCTAAGCAAAAAAATAATAAGCTGTCCACATGGACAGCTTATTTACATAATTCTCGATATCGGCAGTCAATGTATCTATAAGCCTACAAAAAACCCCTACAGTTAATCGTCTCTGAAATCGTATGTCTCTTCAGGAACATTTAGTGTATGTCCGTTAATGATTACTGTATCATTGTCTTTCCAGACAATCTTTGCCGTATCCTCTCGATAATTCCAATACACATTCTTTGTTTTGAAATATTTACGATGATTAAATACTAACTCTCCTCTAACAGCAAAACTGGTTGTTGCTCCGCCGTTTGTTATGTAAGCTTTGAATGTATATGTTCCGTCAGGAGACTGTTTTTCGGGAATCTTTTCACCTGTAGGTAGTCGATCCATACTGAAAAACGCCCAATATACTCCGTATACGAACAAGCCAACTATACAAAATAATACAATTAAGGATTTTCGTTTGGTTTTTCTAATTTCTCTCTCTGTAAAATTCATGTTTTAGCTCCCATTAACGACTTTCATAGCAAACCTCTTCTGTTTGGAGGGAAGGTTAATCTTTGTTTTGTTTTTCTAACAGTTGAATAACTCTATCTAATTTTTGCTCAACTGGATCTTGCTTTTTGCGATTGCTGGTATGCCGAATTATACGTATAATCCCGCCAAACAGTGCACCGATGATTACTAAAATAATAGCAACTCCTATGTAATAAATAGAGTTTTCTAAAGGCATTATTTAGAACCTCCTTTTTCCCTATTTTACCATTTAAAAGAATTGATATGTTGTTTGATTTTGGTTGTATATTCTATACATGTCTGGTTGACATAACGTCCTATTATCGGTAGCAAGTTTTTCATAGAATCCTTGTTTTTACTAAATTTTTTGTCTCTATGTCTATCTATCTCTTATACAAGATTTTATACATCATTGATATAGCGGGGATTCTAGTGATATGATCCCCTTATAGTA